>CANQVT010000018.1 GCA_947627365.1 uncultured Lachnospiraceae bacterium
GTCGAACAGCTCCCTGTCCTCGGCCGCGTCGACATTCTCCGCGGAGGTGCCGAGGATCGGGACGCCCATCTTCATCAGCGCCTCGGTCAGCTTGATCGCGGTCTGCCCGCCGAACTGCACGACTGCGCCGTCCGGCTTCTCCAGGCGCACGACGTTCTCCACATTCTCCGGCGTCAACGGCTCAAAATAGAGCTTGTCCGCGATATCGAAGTCTGTGCTTACGGTCTCCGGGTTATTATTGATGATAATGGTCTCGTAGCCTTCCTTCGCGAACGCCCAGGTACAATGCACCGAACAGAAGTCGAACTCGATGCCCTGCCCGATGCGGATCGGCCCGGAGCCAAGAACAAGCACCTTCTTGCGCGTGCCCGGCATGCTATCAGTTTCATCGTCCGAGACCCCCGTGTCTCTCTTGTCTGCGCCGTCTGCTTCATTTTCTTTTATTGCAGCCGTCCTGCCGGCATCGCTGATATATCCGCCGCCTGCCTCGTCCTCGCTTCCGAACACCGAATAATAGTACGGCGTCTCGGCCGCGAACTCCGCCGCGCAGGTGTCCACCATCTTGTAGGCTGCCGTGATGCCGTTCTCGTAGCGCAGCTGCCGGATCTGCTCCTCCGTGCGGCCGGTGAGCCGCGCGATCACGTTGTCCGGGAACTCGATGCGCTTCGCTTCCTTCAAAAGCTCCGCGGTCAGCTCCTGCGTCCTCAGCGCCTGCTCCATCTCGACCAGGATCGCCAGCTTGTCGATGAACCAGTTGTCGATCATCGTGATCTCGTGGATCTTATCATACGGAACGCCCCTGCGCAGCGCTTCGGCGATCACCCAGATCCGGCGGTCGTCCACGCGCGCGAGCTGCTGCATCAGCTCTTCCTCGTTAAGCTCCGAAAAATCATAGGACAACAGGCAGTCGACGTGCTGCTCCAGCGAGCGGATCGCCTTCATCAGAGCGCCCTCGAAATTGTCGCAGATGCTCATGACCTCTCCGGTCGCCTTCATCTGCGTGGTCAGCTTCCTGCTCGCGCTGATGAATTTGTCGAACGGCAGACGCGGCATCTTGACGACGCAGTAATCGAGCATCGGCTCAAAGCTCGCGTAGGTCTTGCCTGTGATCGCGTTCTTGATCTCGTCGAGCGTGTAGCCGAGCGCAATCTTCGCCGCCACCTTCGCGATCGGGTAGCCAGTCGCCTTGGACGCCAGCGCCGAGGAACGGCTGACACGCGGATTCACCTCGATGACGCAGTATTCAAAGCTCGTCGGATGCAGCGCAAACTGCACGTTGCAGCCGCCCGTGATATTCAGCTCCGTGATGATGTTCAGCGCGGAGGTACGTAGCATCTGGTACTCCTTGTCGCCCAGCGTCTGGGACGGAGCGACGACGATGCTGTCGCCGGTGTGCACGCCGACCGGATCGATGTTTTCCATGTTACAGACCGTGATCACGTTGCCCGCGCTGTCGCGCATCACCTCGTACTCGATCTCCTTCCAGCCCGCAATGCAGCGCTCCACGAGCACCTGCCCGACGCGGCTTAGGCGCAGGCCGTTCTCAAGGATCTCGACGAGCTCGTGGTGGTCGTGCGCGATGCCGCCGCCGCTGCCGCCGAGCGTGTAAGCCGGGCGCAGAACAACCGGAAAGCCGATGGTGCGTGTGAAGGCCACGCCCTCCTCGACGCTCTCCACGACCTTCGACGGGGCGACCGGCTCGCCGATTTTCTCCATCGTGCTCTTGAATTCCAGACGGTCCTCGGCCTTCTTGATCGTCTCCGAGGTCGTCCCGATCAGCCGCACGTCATGCTCTTTCAGAAAGCCTCTCTCCTCGAGCTCCATCGCAAGGTTCAGCCCCGCCTGTCCTCCAAGCGTCGGGAGCACGCTGTCCGGCTGCTCTTTGAGAATCAGCTGCTCAACCACCTCGACGGTGAGCGGCTCGATGTATACCTTGTCCGCGATATCCTTGTCCGTCATGATCGTCGCCGGGTTCGAGTTCAGCAGGACGACCTCGATCCCCTCTTCCTTCAGGGAGCGGCACGCCTGCGTCCCGGCGTAGTCGAACTCCGCCGCCTGCCCGATCACGATCGGGCCGGAACCGATGACAAGCACCTTTTTGATCTGTGGATTCTTCGGCATTATCTCTCCACCTCCATCATCTTCATAAAGCGGTCAAACAGATATCCCGAATCCTGCGGCCCCGGACAGGCCTCCGGGTGATACTGCACCGTGAAAATATTCTTGTTCGTGTAGGCCAGACCCTCGTTCGTCCCATCGTTGACATTCTCGAACGCCGGAACTGCGACCGACGGATCGAGCTTGTCCGTGTCCACCACATAGCCGTGATTCTGTGAGGAAATGTACACGCGGCCCGTGGAGAGATCCCGCACCGGATGGTTGCCGCCGCGGTGGCCGTATTTCATCTTGTGCGTGTCGGCCCCGTTCGCGAGCGCCATAAGCTGATGTCCGAGGCAGATCGCGAAGATCGGCACGTCCGAGTCGTACAGCTTTTTGATCTCGGCGATGATCGAGCCGCACTCCTTCGGATCGCCCGGGCCGTTCGAGAGCATGATGCCGTCCGGCTTCGCGGCGAGGATCTCCTCCGCCGGGGTCAGCGCCGGGTAGACCGTCACTTCGCAGCCGCGCGCGTTCAGACTGCGCGCGATGTTCCGCTTTGCGCCGAGATCGAGCAAAGCAACCTTCAGCCCGTCGCCCGCAAGCACATATTTCTCCCTGCAGCTGACCTTCTCCACCTCTTTGCCGGTTCTGTACGCGGCTATGCGCGGCAGAAGCTCATCCGGCGAATAATTCTCGTCCGTCGTGATGCAGCCGTTCATCGTGCCCTTCTCGCGCAGGATCTTGGTCAGCGCGCGGGTATCGATACCGGCGATGCCCGGAATATCATACTTCAAAAGGAAATTCTGTATCGTGTCCTCCGAGCGGAAATTGCTCGGCATGCGGGACAATTCGCGCACAATAAAGGCATCCAGCCAGGGACGATCCGATTCCATGTCCTCGTAGCAGATGCCATAATTTCCAATCAACGGATAAGTCATTACCACCGCCTGTCCAGCGTAGGATGGGTCGGTCAATACCTCCAGATAACCGGTCATCGACGTGTTGAAAACGATCTCGCTGATCACCTCACGCGCCGCACCGATACTCTGCCCGGTGAAAACCGTGCCATCCTCCAGAATCAAGAATGCTTTCATACTTTTTCCGGCTCCTTTCCATATATCTGCGATCGAGTAGGGCGGATTTCCCCTACTCGCTGCGCGACCCGCGTGCTGCGACAGCAGCAAATTTTTCCTCTCGCGGGTCTGTGCATAAAACGCGCCGCACAAAAGCGGCTCTCATCAATACAATGCTCAAATTGTTACGATTCTACCATATCACAGCGCAGATTTCAATAAGTTTCCCTATACATATTTAAGAAATTTTTTTACGGAAGGAATCTGTTTCCAGTAAATGATTGACATTATGAACCTGCTATTTTACAATACGGTTAAATACAACCAAATAGGATAGCCGCTGTGTTTTGCGGCCGTTAACTTCATTTTCGGAGGTGCGATTATGAAAACGATTTCTCTGAATGGCGCATGGACGCTTGACGTCTCTGATGGCGCCTTTTCCTCTGTCCCGGCGAGGGTTCCGGGCTCTGTCTATCACGATCTCTTGAGCGCCGGACTCATCCCGGACCCGTTCTACCGTGACAACGAGATGGAAGCTTTGAAGCTCATGGATCATGATTTCACGTACAGCCGCAGTTTCTCCGTGGACGAGGAATTTCTGAAGTCCGACGCGGTTCTGCTGCGCTGCGAAGGTCTGGACACCCTCGCCGACGTGTACATCAATGATCAGCTGGCCGGGCATGCCGACAACATGCACCGAACCTGGGAATTTGACGTGAGGGCGCTTCTGCGTCCCGGTGAAAATACGGTCCGGGTACAGTTCGCCTCCCCGACGAAATATATTAAGGAAGCCTACGCCAATTCCCGCGCGGACGGCACCTCAGACGCGATGGTCGGCTTCCCGCACATCCGCAAGGCGCATTGCATGTTCGGCTGGGACTGGGGTCCCCGCCTTCCTGACGCGGGCATCTGGAGACCGATCTCCCTGCTTGGCGTAAGCACGGCGCGCATCCGCGACGTACTGGTGCTGCAGCACCATGAGAACGGCAACGTCTCCCTTGAAGTGTGCACCCATCTGGAGCGCCTGACCGAGGATCCGGTCGGCGTCTGTGTGACCGTCACCGCGCCGGACGGGACGACGCTTACCGGAAAGAGCTCACATTGCACGATCCCCGTGCCGGATCCGCAGCTCTGGTGGCCGGTCGGGCTCGGGGAGCAGCCTCTGTATCAGGTGCAAGTCACCCTCGACGGCGAGGGGCATCGCCTGGACAAATGGCAGGCTCGCATCGGCCTGCGCACGATGACGGTCGAGCGCAGGAAGGACGAATGGGGCGAGTCGTTTGCCCACTATGTGAACGGCGTTTCCGTGTTCGCGATGGGCGCTGACTACATACCGGAGGACAATCTCCTGCCCCGCGTCACCCCGAAGCGCACGCGCCGTCTTCTGGAGGACGCAAAGGCGGCAAATATGAACTGCATCCGCGTCTGGGGCGGCGGCTATTACCCGGAGGACTGTTTCTATGATATCTGTGATGAGCTGGGCCTTCTGGTCTGGCAGGACTTCATGTTCGCCTGCGCCGTGTACAACCTCTCGGACGAATTTGAGGCAAATATCACCGCCGAATTCATCGATAATGTCCGGCGTCTGCGCCATCACGCGTCGCTCGCGCTCTGGTGCGGCAACAATGAGATGGAACAGTTTGTATCGGAGGGCGAGTGGGTATCCTCGAAGCGGCAGGTGGCAGATTACATCAAGATGTATGAATACATCATCCCAAAGGTGCTGAAGGCCGAGGATCCGCAGGCGTTCTATTGGCCGGCGAGTCCGAGCAGCGGCGGCAGCTTCGACGATCCGCGGGATCCGTCGAGGGGCGACGTCCACTACTGGGACGTCTGGCATGGTCTGAAGCCCTTCACGGACTATCGGAACTATCTCTTCCGCTACGTCTCGGAGTTCGGCTTCCAGTCGTTCCCCTGCATGGCGACCATCGAGAGCTTCACTGAGCCGGAGGACCGCAACGTCTTCTCCTACATTATGGAAAAGCACCAGCGCAACGCTTCCGCGAACGGACGCATCGTGTCGTACCTCTCCCAGATGTACCTCTATCCGGGCAATCTGGACGGACTGGTCTACGCCTCCCAGCTTCTGCAGGCGCAGGCGATGCAGTACGGCGTCGAACACTGGAGACGGCACCGCGGCTGCTGCATGGGCGCGGTCATCTGGCAGCTCAACGATTGCTGGCCGGTGGCAAGCTGGTCAAGCATCGACTACTTCGGCCGCTGGAAAGCCCTGCACTACTACGCGAAGCGTTTCTTCGCGCCGGTGCTGATCTCCTGCCAGGAGGAAGGTATCCTGAGCCAGGACACGAATGTGAACGCCGAGCCGTTTGACCTGAAAAAGACTGCGCAGCTGAACGTGAGCAATGAGACGATGCAGGCTTTCTCCGGCAAGGCACACTGGGCGCTGCACCGCACGGACGCCTCCGTGATCGAGGAAGGCACGTTCGACGTGGAAGTCCCGGCGCTTTCCGCCGTGTGGCTGCCCGAGCAGGACTTCTCCGACCAGGACACCTACGGCTGCTATTACTCCTACGAGCTAACTGACCAGACAAGCACGCTTGTTGGCGAAGGCACGGTGCTCTTCTGCGCACCGAAGCACTTCCGCTTTCTTGATCCGGCGCTCGAAGCGCACATCGAGGGCGACGAGGTCGTCGTCACGGCGAAAACTTACGCCCGCAGCGTAGAGCTGCAGTGCGGACCGGACGTCGTGCTCGAGGACAACTACTTCGACATGAGCGCAGGCACGCGCCGCGTCCGCATCGTGCGCGGAACGGTCGAAGGCGTGAAAGTGCGCAGTGTATTCGACATCAGATAAATTCGTGTATAGTGCACTACGAGTTTTTCATAATGGTTACCCGGACGCCACAGGAGCCGATGTGCCTGCCCACCGCAAACACGTTGTTCTCCTTGATTCGCTCCGCCGCTTATGGACAGCTGTCTACGCAAACTCGCTTCGCTCAGACATGCTCCGACAGCTGTCGCTATGCTCGCGAATCCTGCGTCGAACTGCCTATCGTTTGCGTGCGGACAGGCAACATCCTGTTTTCCCGCGGCTGTTTGTGACAGACACATAATTCGCTAATCTATTCTGCAAAAATACAAGAGTATAGATACTGTCGCATGCCAACACACAGCCCGGCAAAAGGGTCTTGCTGTGTCAGGGCAGATCATTGAGGGCCGCCGGTGCTTGGTGAGCGTAAGCAAGCTTATGCACCGCTGCGTGCCCGATTAAGCGCGAGCGGGTCTGCCCTGACATTGCAAGCCCGTGCAGGGCGTCCGGATATCCAATATGTGAATTAAAACACGAATTACACTCCACGCGCATATCATATAGCGAATCCCTTCGTCGGAGCGATCTATGAACATGAATCTTACAGGACGGCATTTGATGGCGGCGCAGACCGATCAGCCAGACCGCGGCGGGCTTCAGGTCACGGTATTGTCTGAGCGGAACGCGCCCATCGCAGATGCCGTCGTCGATATTTCTTACACCGGAGATCCTGAAAAT
Source organism: uncultured Lachnospiraceae bacterium (assembly GCA_947627365.1). Taxonomy (GTDB): domain Bacteria; phylum Bacillota; class Clostridia; order Lachnospirales; family Lachnospiraceae; genus Choladousia. The sequence goes on from CANQVT010000018.1 coordinate 6,682, forward strand.
ACCCTCGAAGAACTTCGTACAAACGCGTCAGGTCAGACCGGCGTCATCGATCTTGGCACGCCGCCCATAGAATACAGCCTGCAGCCATCCCCCAATATGCCCTACGCAGAATACACCCTGCGCATCACTGCGCCCAACTATGAGCCCGCCGTGATCAGCAGTGCCGAAGTGCTCAGCGGAGAAATCTCTTTGCAGACAATACGCCTGCATCCTCTCATTGAAGGCGGTTTTCCGGACAGAATCGTCATTCCCGAACACACGCTGTACGGAAGCTATCCGCCCAAGATCGCCGAGGCGGAAATCAAGCCGGTGAATATAAGCGGCGAAATTGTGCTGGATGAGATCGTCGTGCCGGAATATATCATCGTCCACGACGGCCCTCCGCGCGATAACTCCGCCTCAAATTATTATGTGCGCTACCGCGATTACATCAAGAACGTCGCCAGCAGCGAAATCTATGCCACCTGGCCACGAGAAACCCTTATTGCGAATATCCTGGCCATTCAATCTTTCACACTGAACCGTGTATACACCGAATGGTACCGAAACAATCGATATGATTTCACAATCACCTCCTCCACCGCCTACGACCAGAAATGGAGTCTGGGACGCACCATTTTCCAGAGCATCTCCGATGTGGTGGACGAAATATTCCTGAAGTATCTGTCGCGTCCGAACGTGCGCCAGCCAATCCTGACACAATATTGCGACGGCCAGCGAACACAGTGCCCGAACTGGCTGTCCCAGTGGGGAAGCGCCGATCTGGGCGAAGACGGATACGACGCGCTCTCCATCCTGCGCTATTATTACGGCGACTCCCTCTATATCAACACAACCGAGGAGGTCTCAGGCGTCCCGGAGTCCTACCCCGGCTATCTGCTTAAGGTCGGCTCGGTTGGCGCGGATGTGCTCAAGATTCAGGAACAGCTCAACGTGATCTCCGACAGCTATCCGCTGATCCCGAAGCTGACGCCGGACGGGATTTTCGGAGAAAACATGCTGGAAGCGGTTCGCACATTCCAGTCTATCTTCGGCCTGACACAGGACGGCGTCATCGGTCCCCGCACCTGGTACCGCATTCAGGAGATCTATGTGGCGGTCACGCGGCTTGCGGAAAATGTCGTCTGACCCGAAGTCCGGATAGATCTGACAAACACGGATAGACCTGCCAGACGCGGATGGCCTGCCGAAGCTGACGGGCGACCAGCCTCCAGCCTGAGGAAGAGACCTCTTCCACAACAGCAAAAGAAATCATTCCTGTATGTGAGGGTGTTGTCACAAAACCTGATCTGGCCCATCCACAATAGCAAAAGGGACGTCCCGGGAAATATCAGCCTTGCCATGATATCTCCAGGGGCACCCCTGTTCTTTTCAAACATCTCTGTCATACGCAGTACTTTTGCTCAGCTCATAGAGTATTAATATTGTCGACTTTACTTTCCCACGCGGTTTACAGAATATCCTTGCAACAATAATTCCGGTACGCCGCCGCCACACCGAGAGCCGCGAAAAGCATTCCGATCATGACAAGACGGGCGTCCAGCCCTCCGTTCGCAATAATATCCGCGCCCTCACAGTACCCGAACGGGGTGACATACTTGAGAAACTTCAGCTTTTCACTCATATTCGAGATCAGATTCAGAAAGTACAACACCGTAGCGATTCCCAGACCGACTCCGAATCCGCCGCGGCGCAGAAATGCTGAGATCCCGAAACAGACTGCCGCCAGCTCGATCTGCAACAGGAAACAGGCAAAATGCATCAGCAAGAGCTCCCGCCAGGGAATTGCCTCCCCGATCGCGCAGATGGAAAGCAGGGACGCCACGAGCACGATCAGATTCATTGCAGCAATCTGAAGCAAAACTGCCGCCAGCTTTTCCGTCACCACGCGCGCCCTCGACACCGGGTGTGCCAGCAGAAATTCCGCTGTTCCCTCCCCTTCCTCTTTGGAGAGTATCGAAACGCCTGCAAGAGCAGCAAAGAAAGCGCCGCCCAGTCCGATCACATTTCCACACTCAATCGCGTAAAATCCCGTCAGCGAACCAAAATTCAGGCGATCCATGCCGAACGCCGCCGCAAAACTTCCCATCGCGGCAAACAAATGGCTGACCGTTTCCATTTCCCCCTTCATCTCCGGGAACACAAGCAGACAGATCACGAGCAGAGCCGCGATCGCGCCTGTCCATACCGCAAAGGAAATCCTGCCCTGCCGCAATTCATGTTTCATGAGTGTCATCTTCGTTCTCCTTTTCTTAAGCCGTGCTCAACCTCGCTAAGTGGCAAATGCCCACCATAGTGCGTTTTGCCGCCAGGCTCGACATAGTCTCGCTAAGTGATAAATATGTCCGTATGGCACGGCTCAATGCTTTCGCGAATAAAAATGCATAAAGATTTCTTCAAGATCCGGCTCGGAAATGGAAAGATCATGAACCTCTCCCGATGCCAGAACCGCGAGCAGCTCCTTCATACCGCCGCTGTAGAGAAAACTGCAGCCTTCCGGGACCTCCTGCAGATCTCTCACTCCGTCGAGCGAGTCCGTCCTGATCTGTCCGCGAACCGTGACGCGTTTGGCGCTTGAATGGGAAAGCGCTTCCACGCTGTCGCAGGCGATGATGCGCCCTTCCCGTATGACCGCCGCCCTTGTGCAGTTGCGCTGTACCTCCGAAAGTACGTGGCTGGACAGGAAAACCGTCGTCCCGGCACGGTTCTTCTCCCTGAGAATTTCAAAAAACTCTCTCTGCATCAGCGGATCGAGACCGCTGGTCGGCTCATCCAGGATCAGCAGCTCCGGCTCATGCTGCAGCGCGCAGACGATCGCGGCCTTCTTGCGGTTGCCGAAAGAGAGCTCCCTCACCTTGCGGGAATCATCCAGCTGCAGCCGTTCACACAGCGCCGCGGCCTCCCTGCGGCAGTCCTTTCTCCGCAGGTCGGCGGACAGTTTCAGCACATCCCGCACCCGCATGCCCGGATAGAACATGACCTCGGACGGCAGATATCCTGTCTGCGCCAGGATCTTTTCCCTGTCCTTTCCGATGTCCAATCCCAGCACCTGCACACTGCCCTCCGTCGGCCGGATCAGTCCCAGAAGCGTCCTGATCGTCGTTGATTTGCCCGCGCCGTTCGGACCGATGAATCCGCAGAATTCGCCCTGCGCCACGGTCAGGCTTACCTGCTCGATGCCGCGCGTCCGCCTGCGGGACGCCCCATAATATTTTGTAAGGTTGTCAATTCTGATCGCGTCCACTGTATTTCCTCCCGCAAACAATGTTTCCCACACATTTTTTTATCAAAGCATGCGCTCCGGTCTCTGCCCGGCCACTACGCATCCGATCATCCCGCGTACTTTTCACTCTTTCCGCAGATAGATACTCTTCCAGAAATCGATGAGCTGCCGGAAATCCCGCTCCATCTGCTCCATATCCACACCGCCGCGCTGCACCATCTCCCAGAGATAGCCTTCGGAAGCCCAGTACATCTCCCGGTACATCATCGGAATATCCAGCCCCGGTACGAATTGCTCCGGATTAAAATTCACACGTGTTTGGTCTGCCTTAAAGTTGAAATACCGGTGATAGCTTTCCTGAATCGCCGCACTGATCTCAGGGTCCTTCTCGTAAAATGCCCGAATCGTGAAATTTCCCATGTCCGGATACAGGCGGATAATCTCCATCTTTGCCCGCATCCCACGTTCCATGCTCTCAAACAATTCTCCCTGGCTATAGCAGTCGTACCGAGTCAGGTATTCAATCGTCGTCTCGGCACATTTGTCCCAGAGGAACAGATACAGCTCTTTCTTATTCCGAAAATAGTGAAACAGCAGGGACTTGCTAATCCCGGCTGCGGCCGCAATCTCGCTCATCGGACTGTTCTTATAAGAATTCTGCGAAAACACCCGATAGCCCGCGTTGATGATTATCTGCTGCTTTTCCTCCGGCAAAGAAAAGAATCTTTCATTCATCTCTTTCTTCTCCTCCACCGACCGTTCGGTCAAATCTATCATAGCGCCATTGACCGTTTTTGAGAAGACCCCTGAACTGCCCATCTGTATTTTCATTTCACGCAAAAAAACTCTGAAGCTCACCGTAGTGGTTTCAGAGTTTCTCTGATATAGTCCCTAGGGGAATCGAACCCCTGTTTCCGCCGTGAGAGGGCGGCGTCTTAACCGCTTGACCAAGGAACCATGCTCAGACAGTATAACAGGAGTTTCAGGAAAAAGCAAGCACTTTTTTCAAAACCTCACGAAAAAATTCGGCCGGCCTTTTCCGGCCTCCTCTCAGGCATTCTGAGGCGTCAAAACCACCGTCTGCTCTTTTTCCTTCGAATCCTTCGAAATCTCCAGCGCGCTGCCGGAAGACATCTGTACATGCGGACAGAGTTTTGTATATTCATCTACAGTACCCAGCACAGGGAAGCCGAAATTCCCGCTTCGGAAATGCATCGGCACAACAATTCCCGGCCGGATCCGCTCCGCCAGCTCTCTGGCCTGCCCCGCGTCAATCGTGAAAAATCCCCCTACCGGGATCAGCGCAACATCCAGATCCTGAAGCTTCTGCTCTTGCTCCGGCGAAAGCCTGCAGCCCAAATCTCCAAAATGAGCCACCCTGCACTCTCCATCATTCAGAATATGAATAATATTCGGCCCGCGCTTCGTTCCCTTTTGGTCGTCGTGGTATGTCTCAATCTTCTCAATCGCAAACGGCGACGAAACGCCTTTTCTGAGAGAGACGCAGGAGCGCCCGTTGTGATCCCCATGCTCATGACTGCAGAGAACCAGGTCAGCTTCCTCCCGCACCGGTTTCAGGCCGTCCACCGATCCGTCCTCATAGGGATCCAGAATTACCGTATATCCCTTTGATTCTATTTTAAAGCAAGAATGTCCGATCCATGTTATTTTCATAATGTCTCCTTAAATTTTTACTGCATTCTCTTTCGGAACTATCTCCCTGCGAGAAACCTCCCGTACCTTACAGACATTATAAACGAAACGGTATCACTCTGCAATTATATAATTCTGTTTTCACACATACGCAGAAAATAGCGGTGCACACTCGCATCCCCTGACACTTCCGGGTGGAAAGACAACGCAAGCTGATTCTGATACTGCACGGCCACGATCCGCCCGTCCACCTCTGCTAGCACCTCTACGCCGCTCCCGGCCGTTTCCACGTACGGCGCGCGGATAAAGTGCATCGGCACCATTCCGATATGCTTCATCTCTGCCTCTGCGTAAAAGCTCCCGAGCTGCCTTCCGTAGGCGTTGCGCTTCACCGTGACCGGCAACGTCCCGAGATGGCGTCCTTCCTCTCCGCTGATTCTTTCCGCGAGCAAGATCAGCCCGGCGCAAGTCGCCAGAACGGGAAGCCCGCTCTCGATCTTCTCCCACAGCGGCTGAAGCAGTCCGAGCTCCCGCAGCAGCTTCCCCATCACCGTGCTCTCCCCGCCCGGCAGCACCAGTCCGTCCATCTGCCCGGACAGATCCGCCCGCTGTCGGATTTCAAAACATTCCGCGCCGAGCGCGCGCAGCATCTGTTCATGCTCCGCGAACGCGCCCTGCACGGCAAGTACGCCGATTCTCATTCCCGCACCCCTTCTCTCTCTTTCCTCTACTTTCCCCGCTCCGCCATCAGAAGCGCGATCTCCTGCTCGTTGATCCCGACCATCGCCTCGCCGAGATTCTCCGAGAGCTCCGCCAGCAGCTTCGCGTCCTTGTAATTTGTGACCGCCTTGACGATTGCGGCAGCGCGCTTCTGCGGATCGCCCGACTTGAAGATGCCGGAGCCGACAAATACTCCCTCCGCGCCAAGCTGCATCATGAGCGCCGCGTCCGCCGGGGTCGCCACGCCACCCGCCGCAAAATTCACGACCGGCAGTCTGCCGTTTTCATGGACATACTTCACCAGATCATACGAGACCTGCAGCTCCTTCGCACAGTCGAACAATTCATCCTCCCGCATCGAGCAAATTCTGGCGATTTCGCGGTTCATCTGCCGCATATGCCGCACCGCCTGGATCACGTCGCCCGTGCCCGGCTCACCCTTTGTGCGGATCATCGAAGCGCCCTCCTCAATCCTGCGCAGCGCCTCCCCAAGATCACGCGCCCCGCAGACAAACGGCACCTTGAACTGCGTCTTGTCGATGTGGTAGACGTCGTCCGCCGGGGAGAGCACCTCGCTCTCGTCGATATAATCGATCTCGATCGCCTCGAGGATCTGCGCCTCCGCGAAATGTCCGATCCGGCACTTCGCCATGACCGGGATCGACACCGCTTCCTGAATTCCCTTGATCATCGCCGGATCGCTCATCCGTGAGACCCCTCCGGCCGCGCGGATATCCGCCGGGATCCGCTCAAGCGCCATAACGGCGCACGCCCCAGCCTCCTGCGCAATCTTTGCCTGCTCCGGCGTCGTCACGTCCATGATCACACCGCCTTTGAGCATCTGCGCCAGCTCCTTGTTCAGCTCATATCTCGATTTCTCTGTCTGATTTCCCATCTCTGTACTCCTCCTTTTTCTATCGCACATTCACTATATGCACTTGCCCTCCATCTCAGATCAGGCAAATGCGTGCAGCAAAAGCGCCCTGATTCCCTCTTTACAGATTGTATATCTGCTATTATAATGTAATCTGACCATTTTAAAATGTCCATTTTGAATCTATTTAATAAGTCCAGAATCGAGGTGTCCGGCAAAATGCTCACATATTCTTTTTCCGATACAGGGTCAGATTCGCTGTACCAGCATCTGTATAAATGCATCAAAAACGACATACTTGCGCGAAATCTACGCGCCGGGGAGAAGCTTCCCTCCAAGCGCACCTTCGCAAAAAATCTGGGCATAAGCGTCATCACCGTGGAAAACGCCTACGCCCAGCTCATCTCCGAGGGGTATCTGTATTCTGTCCCGAAAAAGGGATTTTTTGTCTCCGATATCAGCATGCTTCCGTCAGGGACAGCTTTCGGGCAAAGCAATCTGACCCGTTCTTTGTCTGACGCGGCTGAGCGGACAAACATGAAAAATCCGGGCGGAAAGCCCGACCATGCGGACATCGAAGAGGCGCCAGGACTGGCAAGCCTGCCCTCTTCTTTCATTGACCTGACCAGCAACCAGACCGACATCCGGAATTTTCCGTTCTCCATCTGGGCGAAGCTCGTGCGTGAGGTTCTGAATGAAAATCAGCAGGAGCTCGTCACGAATCCTCCCTGCGGAGGCGTCTGGGAGCTGCGCTCCGCCATCACGCGGCATCTGAAGGATTTCCGCGGTATCAGCGTCGCGCCGGAGCAGATCATCATGGGCGCGGGCACCGAATACCTTTACAGCCTGCTGATCCAGTTGCTCGGCTTCGACAAGACTTACGCCGTCGAGGATCCCGGCTACCGGAAGATTGCCCGGATCTATGAGAAGCACAAGGTCGCCTGCCGTCACATTCCCCTGGATGAGAGCGGCGTCTGCGTCTCAGCCCTCGAGAAGTCAGGAGCCGACGTGCTCCATCTCTCGCCCTCGCATCACTTCCCGACCGGACTCGTCACGCCGATCAGCCGCAGATATGAGCTACTCGGCTGGGCTGCACGCGCAGAAGGACGCTACCTCATCGAGGATGATTACGACAGCGAGTTCCGCATGATCGGAAACCCGATCCCGGCAATGCAGAGCATCGATCTGTCTGAGAAGGTCGTCTACATCAACACATTTACCAAGACGCTGGCCTCCACGGTCCGGATCAGCTACATGATCCTGCCGCGGCACCTCGCCGACCGCTTTTACCGTGAGCTGTCCTTTTACTCCTGCACCGTGTCCAATTTTGAACAGTACACGCTCGCGCACTTTATCGAGAACGGCTCCTTTGAGAAACACATCAACCGCATGCGCAGCTATTATCATAAGAAGCGTGATCTGCTGATCCAAAAAATCCGGCAGAGCGAGCTTGCGCCACACGCGATCATCCGTGAGGAAGACGCCGGCCTGCACTTTATCCTGGAGCTGCACACCGGCCTGTCCGACACAGAAATCTGCAGGCGCGCGCTACAAAAGGAACTTCGGATCGCCGCGCTCTCCAGCTTCTATGCACAGATGGCCCCAGGGATTGAGCACCGCTTTATCGTCAACTACTCCGCCCTTCCCGAGGAGCAGATCGACGAAGCCATCCGGATCCTGTGTGAAATTATCACCTGAGCCTTTCCGCACAAACCTTCCACTGCGCCGCACGAATGCCCTTCTACACAAATGTCCCGCCGTGCCGCACGAATGTCGTCCTGCCCGTAAAAATGGACTTTTTGCCTTTTCCGGCAATCGACACAACCCGTCAGGATCCGACAACTCGGGAAAAAACACTTGCAAAACACGCGCAGTTCTGGTAAATATGGTATGGATGCATGTAAAGTCTCTGTAAGAGTTATGTAAAGCGAAATTCTGGTTTTTTATAAAAGCCAGATCAGATATACAGGTGAAAAAATGGACATATTCGATATTATCACGCTGCTCGGCGGTCTCGCTATGTTCCTGTACGGGATGCGCATCATGGGGGACGGCCTGAAGGAAAGCTCTTCCGGCACGCTGAAGACGGCGCTGGAAAAACTCACAAACAAGCCAGTCAAGGCATTTCTTCTCGGTCTCGGCATGACGGCTCTGATCCAGTCGTCCACGGCCACCATCGTCATCACGTCCGGACTGGTCGGCGCCGGGATCATCTCCTTGCACCAGTCGCTCGGCATCATCGTCGGCGCGAACGTCGGTACCACTGTCACAGGCCAGATCATTCGTCTTCTCGATCTGGACGCGTCCGGCACATCCTTTTTGCAGTTTTTTAAGCCGTCTACGCTGGCGCCGCTTGCGCTTATCATCGGCATCGTCATCATCATGGGGAGAAAGGACAAGAATTCCGGCAAGATCGGCCAGATCGTCATCGGCTTCGGCATCCTGTTCTCCGGTCTGATGAGCATGACCGACGCAGTCAGCACGCTCACTGAGGGCGGCATCATCGAGCAACTGTTCTCCAGTCTCGGGGACAATCCATTCCTTGGCTACCTGATCGGCGCGGGCGTCGCCTTCGTCCTGCAGAGCTCCTCTGCGACGATCGGTATCCTGCAGGCCTTTTCCACCTCCGGCCTGCTCACCTTCAGCGCGATCTACGCGGTACTGGTCGGCGTCTACTTAGGCGACTGCGTGACAACCGCCATCGTGTGCAACATCGGCGCGAAGCCTGAGGCAAAGCGCGTCGGTATCGTCAATATCCTGTACAATCTGGGAAAATCCGTCCTGATCCTGGCGGCGGTCACGATCATCCATAAGCTCGGTCTTCTCGACGGACTCTGGGACCGCGTCATGTACTCCGGCGGCATCGCGAACATGAACACGGTCTTCAACCTTGCCTGCGCGATCCTGCTCTTCCCGACGCTCGGCATCTATGAGAAGCAGAGCCACCGTCTGGTGAAGGACGAGCCTTCTGAGACGGGCAAATACGACGAGCTTCTGGACGCGCTCAGCCCGGTCTTCTTCAGCACGCCGGCCCTTGCGTTCGGGCGCTGCTATGACGCGCTCCTGGTCATGTACGACCTGGCCCGGACAAGCATCGACCGCGCGTTCAATCTGATCACCGATTACGACGAAAAGGCCGCGGAAAAGATCATTGAAGATGAGAACTACATAGACAGTATGAACGACAGGATCAGCAACTATCTGATCCAGATTTCCGCGCATATCACCGCGCAGAACCATCTGGAGATCATGAACCATTATTATTCTGTCGCGACGGAGTTTGAGCGACTGAGCGACCACGCGATGAACATCGAGGAGATCGCCACCGACCTGCACGAACACGACGCGTCCTTCTCGGACGCCGCCATGGAAGAGCTGAAGGTGCTGCGGCAGCTGCTTGAGACGATCCTGAATTACAGTGATGAGACATTTAAGAAACGTGATGTGGCGGCGGCCCGTCATATCGAGCCGCTCGAAGAAGTGGTAGACGATTTGGTGAGCACTCTGAAGGATCACCATCTGGAGCGCCTACGCGCCGGGAAATGTTCGATCTTCGCAGGCACGGAATTCCTGAACCTGCTCACCGAGATCGAGCGCATCTCCGACATCTGCTCGAACATCGGCGTTGCCACCATCGCGCGGACAAGCCCGGAGATCATGCATCAGGTGCATGACTACATCTCCGTGCTGCACTCAGGGCGCGACGCCAAGTTCAACCGCGAATATCAGGAGGCGCACGATCACTATTTCAATTTGCTGTGAGCCATCAAAGCAATCTCCTCTCCCGCCCTCACAGGAATCTCCCCATCCTCATTTCTGCGGGTGTAAAGCTCTTTTCGGACAGTAACAGCGTCCTTCTCCAGAAATAGCATGATCGTCGAGCCGCCGAACTCAAAGTATCCCTTTTCTTCGCGCGCATGGACGTGGTTCGTCTCCATGGTAAGACGCTCATTGCAAATCTTTCCGACAAGCAGCGCCCCGATCTCCATCTGCACCATCAGCCCGAAATTTTTTGTCCGCATCAACTGATATTCTCTGCTGTTCTGCGCGAACACGGGAATCTCCCGCAGCGCGATCGGCCGGACGCAGTGCAGCTTTCCGGCGATCCTCCGATGGCGCAGAACCGTGCCGTCCGCCGCGTAGCAGTAGCGATGATAGTTCGCGGGCGTCAGACGGAAAACCAGCGCCAGACCGTCCCGAAAGCGTGCGGCGAGCGCCTTATCTCTCAGCAGGTCTTCCAGAGAAAACCTTGTGTGTTTGATATCAAATATGGTATTCCCATGAATTGGGATCGGCGTCAGAAAGCCGTCGCAGGGGCTGAAAATGTTCAGATCTCCCGTTTCGGACACGACACCCTCGAACGCGTTCCGCCTCCTCCGCGCAAAAAACGCATTGAACGACGGAAAGCCCCCTTCCGGCATTTCAACACCTGTCATATTAATTTTATGTTTTCGGATAAAATACGGCACGATCCACGCGGACGCGCGCGACGAAAGAAACCGTCCCGCGGCCTTCGACACCTTCGGCTGTATCAGAAGCCGGAGCGCCAGTCTTCCCGGGGCGGTCCCATATAGAAATCTGAGTGAAACTGACTCTTTCATACTGTATCCCATCCTGTAAAGAAGCGCGGACAATAGCCTCTATCCTGTATTGCCGCCAGGTCTTCATACCATTTATACCGCGTCCCATCCCATAAAGAACAGCAGCGCGATCGCCTCAAGCGCGCCGAGAACGATCAGCCCGATCTTTCCGATGATGCCCGGCTTTTTGATCTCCACCGGCGACAGATAACCGATCCCCATCGCGATCAGAAGGAGCGGAAAATAAATCACTCTCTTACAGATGCGGTGATCGTACAGGATGTAGACGATTGGAAGCAATACCGCGATCGTCGTCACCGGGACGCCAAGATAGCTCTTGCGCTTTCCCTCGCTCTTCTTCTGGCGCTCCGCCTCAAGCACATTGAAATACGCCAGACGGATCAGCGCGCACAGGACAAACGCCGAAGCCACCACGGCCGCAAGCCTGCTCTTCCCGCAGATCATATATACAAACATGCCCGGCAGCACGCCGAAGCTGATCAGATCGCTCAGCGAATCGATCTGAATGCCGAAATTCTTCTCCTGCTCGGTTCTCCCCTCCTTCGTGGACGCCACCGCTCCGTCAAACATGTCGCAGACACCGGAAAACATCAGGCAGAGGATCGCCTCCCAGTATTTCTGTCCCAGCACACACAATATCCCGTAGAACGCGAAAAGCATGCCGCAGTATGTAAGTATCACCGTGTAATCATAGTATCCCAATAGCCTCTTCTTCATGACATGCCCCCTCTACTTGATCAGCCCAAACGCAATGCTGTAGGCCAGAATGCACCATGGTTTTCCGAGAATGATGATCCAGATAAACTTCCTGCTGCTCATCTTGGTCATCCCGGAGAAATAGCACAGAAAATCATCCGGAAAAAGCGGCAGCAGTGTCGCGATAAAGAGAAAGAGCCCGTAGGATCTGCTCTTCCGGATCCGATCGCTCCACTTTTCGTACATCTCTCCCGAAAACATGGTAAGCACAAGATCGATCCCGTATTTTCTTCCCAGAAAATAGGCAATGATGGATCCCACACTGATCCCGATATAATTGCACCAGAATCCGGTCATCGTGCCGAACATGATCGCGCCGGCCGCACAGCCGAAATAGCCCGGTATCACGGGCACTACGACCTGAAACGCCTGAAACGCCGTGAGAAACAGCGGCGCCGCCACGCCGAAGCGCTCCATGTAGTGCTGAAGAGATTCGACCGAATTGAATTTGTGTCCCAGCAGAAGCTTCGCAAGCAATGCCAGAAGGATCACAAAGCCTGCAATGACCAGGGCCCGCAATTTCTTATTCAAGCAGATCTTCACCCCTTCCCGTCACCCGTGAAGCCTCCCTACGATGTTCCTGTAACGCCTCGAAAATCCGCTTTTCTCCACAAGCCGGTAGCTGCCCTCCGCGAGCGCCACACCGGCGAACACATCTATAAGGACATGCTGCTTCGTCGTGAGCGTCGACACACAGATTGCGAGCGCAATGACAAGGGACCCCACACGATACCACTTCGGCACGCGCTCATTGCTCCGCACCGCAATAAAGCCAAACCAACTTGTCAGACAGTGAATGGAAGGGAAAAGATTGTCCGCCGCATCGATCTCATAGAGAAAACGCATCAGCGAGTCCCAGACGGAGCTGCCCGTGATCTCCGGGCGTGTGTTCGTCGTCGGAAAGAGCAGGAAGCAGAGCAGGCAGAACAGCTTCGCGGCAAAGTCCGCGCTGATAAACCGAAACGCCTTCTCTCTGTACTGCCGGACCCCGATGATGTAGTTCACGACCCAGAACAGGTAGCTGCCGAAATAAATGGCGACCGTCCACGGCACAAGCGGAATCTGCATATCCAGCGCACAGGAGATGTCGTAATGCATCCGCCCCGTCGTCAGCAGCCGCGTACCGAAATAGGTTACCGTATTGCAGGCGACCGCCAGAAAAAGCGGCAGGTACATTTCGCCCGGTATGATTTCCCTGAGCTTCCGCATAGATCCCGTTGCCGTTCCTTTCTCTCACACATTCTTCTCACAATTATAATGGATAGTTCTTACCTCAGCTTTAAAATAATCTTAAATTTTCTTAACATTTAAACAAAATGGCACAGATTTCACGGCAATTTCGCTTTTTGGGCAGCAACCTTGCGCTCTATTTCTTCTCAAAGTACGCTGCGACCGTCTTCAGATAGTCCGTGATCGGCAGGTGCTGCGGACAGACGCCTTCGCACTGGCGGCACTCGATGCAGTCGCTCGCTTTCCCTGTATTCTTCGTCATATTGTCGTAGTATTCGCCCTGCGGAGTCCAGCCCTTCGTCTCGACCTCCTGCTTGTCCGCATTGTAGAGCGAGAAGCACTTCGGAATCGGGATTTGTTGCGGGCAGCCCGGCACGCAGTATTCACAGCCGGTGCAGGGGATCGCGATGCTGCCGTTAATGATCTCGACCGCCTTTTTGATCAGCGTCTTCTCCTCGTCATTCACAGGTACAAAATCCGTCATGAAGGCGGTGTTGTCCAGCACCTGCTCCACCGTACTCATACCGCTTAAGACTTTGAATACGCCGTCCAGACTCGCGACATAGCGAATCGCCCAGGACGGAATCGAGGCCTTCGGATTGTAGTCCTTGAACAGGCGCTCGGCCTCCTCCGGGATCTTCGCGAGCGTGCCGCCCTTCACCGGCTCCATGACGATCACCGGCTTGTTGTGCTTCACTGCCGTCTCATAACATTTCCGCGACTGGATCGCGTTGCTGTCCCAATCCAGATAGTTGATCTGCAACTGCACGTACTCAAATTCCGGATGCTCCGCCAGCACCTTATCCAGAAGCTCCGGAGTGTCATGGAAGGAAAAACCGATGTGCTTCACAAACCCCTGCTCCTTCTTCTCCTGCAGCCAGCGGAAGCAATCAAGCTTCTCAAATGTCTCCAGACTGTGTGAGTTCACGTCATGCAGCCAGTAGTAATCAAAAAAGGTCACGCCCGTCTTCTCCATCTGCGCCTGAAAGATCTTATCCCGGTCTTCCTTCGTCTCGATAAAACCAGCATGCAACTTGGTCGTGAGGGTGAAGCTGTCCCTCGGATAGCGGTCGACCAGCGCCTCCTTTGCCGCATTCTCGCTTTTGAAGCCGCAGTACATCCAGGCGGTGTCAAAATAAGTGAAGCCCTTCTCAATGAAGACGTCCACCATCTTCTTCACCTGCTCGATGTCGATCTTCGACGGATCGTTCGGGTCGAGCGAAGGAAGCCGCATCAGGCCGAAGCCCAGTTTTCTTGTCCATGTCTCTGCCATACTGTTCTCTCCTCTCCTTTTACATTCACACAATGGTAAAACAACTTTTTTCTGTGTTTCTTTATGTTTCTCTGTGCTTCGTATCTTTATGTCTGTCAAAATTATTATAACGTCAAACATTTGCGATGACAACCTAAAAACTTGTCTCCTCCGCAAAGAGCACATTGTCGGCACACACATTCGCGCACTGACAACACAGAAAACTTGTCCACACCGAAAAAGCGCAAAAAGAGGCCGCCCAATTGATGGACGGTCTCAGTCATACACAATTACAGTTTATTCTACAGAACAAATTCAACAGCCTGGCGCCGCAAACTCTCTGCCCAGTATTTCATCCCCGTATCAGCCGGTATACCGCCGCATTTGCGTAGACGAGCGGCTCCTCCTGTGCGAAGAACACGACGCCGTCTGCCGGTGCGACGATCTCCGAGCGCACGCTCCCGTCGTAGGGATCCAGCACGCAGGAGAGGACGTCCCCGCGGGTTACATTTGTCCCGGGCGCGACAAAGCGGTCGATGATGCCCGCCGCCGCTGTCTGCACATGGACCAGCGCGCTCTCCTCCACCACGCTCGCGATATAGCCCTCATGCACGAAGGCGGAGTGCTCGATGATATCCTCCTTGCGCAGGAAATTGAGCACGGCGTTCACCGAGAGCGTGACGTCGCCGTAGTCGATCCGGTCTGTCGTTCCCGCGTACAGGGAGAACGCGTTCGACTCCCACACCTGCCAGTTGTAATTCAACGTCGTCGTGTCGTAGGGGCGCGGTTCGCGCAGCACGATGTACGGCAGGCCGAACTCACGCGCCATGTCGACGTTCTCGTAGCCGGTCTTCATCATCCGCACATGCGGGACAAATACGCCCGGAATGTAGAAGCTCGCGAACTGGATGCCGTTTTTGTAATCCTTGATTGTCTCGAACAGTCCGGCCGCGATGCGCTGCGTCGTTTCTCCCAGATCGTACCCCGGAAACATCCGGTTGATATCGGTGTTGTCCGTGGGCCAGAAGCGCTTCTTGATATTCATGGAGTGCGTGTTTACAGACGGAATCACCAGGATCGATTTTCCTTCCCGGATGTGTCCCTCCGCTTCCAGACGCTTCAGCGCGCGCACCAGCTGCGAGCAGGTATAGAGCTGTTGTACCTCGTTGCCGCGCAGAGCGCCGACGATGCAGGCCGATTTCTCCCCCTGTCCAAACTCAAATCCGGTGATGCGGAAGCTGTCCCGGTAAAGCGATTTCAACTCGTAAATGATTTTTCTCTCCATCGTCCTACACCTCCAGGATCCGCGCGATCAGCGAGCCTTCGTCGACCACCGGGTATTCTCTGAGCGTAAACACCATGCCGTCGCAGGGCGACAGGATGCGCTCGACCACCCTTCCCTCGTGCGGGCTCACGATGTCCCCGATGTAATCGTTTTTTCTGACCTGCTTCGTGTGCTCAACCTGAGGAATGAAAATCCCGGAGGCCGCCGCGTTGATGAACTGCACCTGTCCGTCTGTGGAGATGATCGGCTTCCTCGGCTCGCCCGCCTCGCCGGACCAAATGCCCATGTGCTTCATCAGGCTGAAAATTCCCTCCGTAAGCTGCATGCAATATTCCCTCGTGATGCGCATGCCGACCCCCATCTCGACCACGAGCGTAGGCGTCCCGATCGAGTTCAGCGAATAGGCCAGGGTAGACTCCAGCACCGTCGCCGCAGCGTGCACCCACACAAAGTCGACGTTCAGGTGTTTCGCCAGCGGCACAAGATCCTTTGACGTCTGCGTGTTGATCCGCACCTGCGGGATCTCGCGCAGAAAAATATTGCTGGCATGAATATCGATGCACACGTCGCTGCCCGCGATGTCCCCGACGATCTTCGACGCAATGTACTCTGTCATCGCCCCGTCCTCCGTGCCCGGAAATATCCGGTTCATATCCAGATCGAAGCCCGGGATCCCGCGCGTGATCGAGTCGATGCCGAGCGGATTCAGCGCCGGGTAAATGTCCACCGTTCCGTTTAAATACTCCGGGCGCTCCTGCAGGCGCCTCGCCACCTCGAAGCAGACCGCCTGTCCCTCGAGCTCGTCCCCGTGCGTCCCGGTAACGATGCTGATCCGCTTCCCCTGCCCCGAGCCGATGCGGTTCTTTACAATTCGTAGCGTCTCGTCCACCGGCATGGCGATTTTCGTCACTGTCTGTATCATATCCTCATTCTCCTCATTCTTTTTCTGAAACAGGCCGCACGCTCACACGCACGGTCTGCGTCTCCCGCGCAGGGTTGAAATAGACGCCCCGGTTGACAAGGCAGTCCCTGCAGTCCCTACCGTGCGAAAGCTTGATGTACCTGCCGTCCGCCGCGCAGTTGTGCGTCGGATCAAGCGCATACCAGCGCCCGTCCGAATAGACCTCTGCCCACGCGTGCGTCTCGCCCTCCCCGGCCAGCATGCCGGCCACGTAGCGCGCGGCGATTCCGTCCATCCGGCACAGCGTGATCAGAAGCTGCGCGAAATCCTGGCATACGCCGCAGCCCTTCTCCATCGCCTGCTCCGAGGTCGTATAGGTGTCGGTAGCGCCGCTCTGATAGACAAAGTCCCGGTGCAGACAATCCATGAAATAAAGTGCCCGCCGCAGAGCGCAATTTTCCTCCTGCCCCGCCCGAAAAGCAGGAGCAGACGTCTCGGTCTGTCCCTGCGAAAGTTCTCCCAACCTGTCCGCTTCGGTCCCGGTGCTTCCGACAAATGTCGTGTTATTCCCGGAGAGCGGCTCCCCGGAACAAAGCTTCTCATAGTAACGTATGACAAAGGCGCCGGGCGCGGTCACCGGCGTCTGATACAAAAACACCTCCCACGGAATCCGATCCGGCATCTCAGCCTCGCTCAATCCTGTCCTCACATGCCCCGTGACGCGGACGACAAACACACTGTGATGGTCGCTCGCCGCCCCGTAGATACACGCGTTCCCGAAGCCGTCCTGTCCGTTCGAAAGCCAGGTGTAGGGCGACACCCTCCAGCGGACGTCCGTGACCCTCTGGCACGCCCCGTTTCTCGGAAGACACATGAGCCGGAAATCGTGCCGCGTGATCTCCCGGTCGAATTCCGATCGCATCTCATAGGAAAATTCCAACAGCTTCTCACACATTCAGAATCTGTCCCAGCTGCACCAGCGCCGCGTCGTAGTCCACAACCGGGGCGTCGATGATCCCTTTCAGTTTTTCCAGCACCTCCGCGTTGTAAGGCATGCCGCTCTCCTTCGCGCGCGGCACGAGACGCATATAGCCGCGGTGCAGTTCCGCCGGACTACGGCGGAAGCGCAGATAGAGATCCAGCCGCTCCACGCGCTTGCCGAATTTCATCACGCCGCGGACGCAGCGCCCGTCGATCTGGTCGTCCACACAGCCCCAGAACGCCAGAAGATTGTCGACCACCTTCTGGATCCGCATCATCGGCGCATGGCTCGCCGCGGCCGCCTCCAGCCCGTACACCGCCATCTGGATGTAGGCCAGCGTCTCCGTCCCGATCTCGTCCCGCATGACGATCGCGTTGTCGTAGGCGCGCAGCAGATTGCTCAGGATGGAATTCGGGTCGCTCCTGTCGTAGCCGTAGCGCGTGATGAAATCCTCTTTCGAGTTGTAGATGTTCGGAATGTCCAGAAGCTCGCAGATTTTTATATAATAACTGTCGTCCAGGTCGATCATGCTGTCGTAGCCGTCGCAGTAGAGCTTCAGCGTCGTGTAGACGCGCTCCGAATAACGCCCGAGCCAGTACAGATGATCCGCCTTTTCTACCGTGATAATACCCATGTATCCTTGAAACCTCCTCCCTGCGACGAGTTGACGATGAACGAATCCGGATTGCGCGAGAACCGGGTCAGGCCGCTCTTCCACACCGAGACGTCCCCGTCCGTCAGAACAAACGCGCGCAGATCAGCCTTGCGCGGCGTGCGCTCGCCGTTCTCCATGATATCGATATCTATGAAATCGATCACGTCCTGCGCGATGAACCGTCTCGGCTCGTGCTTGATGAGCGCGATCATGTCCTCCTTCTCCTTGCGCGTCAGCTTGTTTCCGAACACAACCCCGTAGCCGCCCGCCTCCGCTACATCCTTGATCACGATCTCGTCAAAGCGGTCGAGCACGTACTTCCGATCCTCCTCATAGTAAGGCAGGTACGTCGGCGCGTTGTGTGTGATGCAGTCCTCGCCCAGATAATATTTCACCATCTTCGGGACGAAATAATAAATCCCCTTGTCATCGGCCACGCCGTTGCCCGGCGCGTTCAGAATCGCCACATTGCCCTTACGGAACACGTCGAACAGATGCGGTACGCCGATCACGGACTCCGGCAGGAAATTCATCGGATCCAGATACTCGTCGGAAAGACGGCGGTAGAGCGCGCCGACCCGCTGCTTCTTCCCGTTGTAATCGAGATAATACAGCATATCCTTCTCAACGAACAGGTTGCTGCCGGTCACGAGGGCCGCCCCGGTCTTCTCCGCCAGATAGGAATGCTCGAAGAACGCGGCGTTGTAGCGCCCCGGCGTCATGATGACATTGTCCCCGCCCGTGTTCACATAGTCCATGACCTGCTTCAGCAGTCCCGCGTAATTTCGATTGTCTTCGATCTTCATCTCGCGGAACGTCGCCGGGCTCGCGCGCCTGCAGAGCTCCCGCGCGATCAGCGGATAGGACGCGCCGGACGGCACGCGCAGATTGTCCTCGAGCACATACCAGGTACCGTCCTTCGACTGAACGAGATCGATGCCGGAAATGTGGCTCGCGATGCCCTTCGGCGTCCGCACGCCCTCGCACTGCGCCAGATAGCCCGTCGAAGAGTAGATAAATTCCGGCGGGATCACGCCGTCCTTGACGATTTTCTTGTCTGTATAGATGTCCGCGAGGAAGCAGTTCAGCGCCGTCACCCGCTGCTTCAGCCCGCGCTCCAGATACGCAAACTCATCCGCGTCGATAACGCGCGGAATTGCATCAAACGGAAACAGCTGCTCCTTGAACACCCCGTTTTTGTAAATGCCGAACTTCACTCCGTACCGCGCGAGCTGTTCGTTGATCGCGTCGGCATCCCTGCACAAATCATACATGTCATGTCACCTGCCTCTTATTGCTTCGCTGCCGCACGACCCGCGTATTACGCCGGCAATTAAACTCCTTGCGAGGGTCGCACCAGCAGCTGGACTCCTCACGCGGGTCTGCACAAAAAAAGGCAGGGACGTCGTTTTCGTGACGTCCTTGCCTTTCATACATAAACTATCTTAGCACCCCGCCCTGTCTTTGTCAAGGCGACATAAAATTTTTCACCGGCAGTTTCAAAGCTTCCGTATGCGCACGTTCCTCAAAAGCTCACATTGACGCCCTTTCCGCACACGTCCTGACGCGTCTTTCGGACACGGTTCGTCCCGCCGTATTCAAATCCCGCGATCCAGACCGTCCGGTCGATGCACGGATTTAAAGTGACTGTGACTACCATACCGCTCAATCATCCTCCTCGCCCAAACATTTCTCCTTCTTTTTTTCATTCAACCGCATCGCACAGGAAAGTCGCCGCACCCATATCATACGCGAGGATCGGCTGGCCGAACATTTCCTCTCGCTCGCCCTGCGCATTGCCCGCAAGGATCTGCTCTGACGCATCGATCAGTTTCGAAATGAGTGCAGGCTCAACCGGGCAGCTGCCGTGCGACGGATAAATCTCGTCAAACAGGTCGGTAAAATTCTTCAGCCGCAGCAAGCTATATCGATATGCCTGCATCTGGCGCATTTCCCCGAACATGAAAATGCGCCCGTCCTGCACCGGATCGCCGGAAAACAGGCGGCGGTTCTTCTCATCAAGCACCGCGACACTTCCCGGCGTATGCCCCGGCATGGCAATGATGCGCAGCGGACGGCCCCCAAGATCAAGCACATCGCCATTCCAGACGGGCACGGGTGTACCCGTCCTGCTCTGCCTGTTTCTCCCATAATAATTCACATATTCAGATGGATGCATATAGAATTCCTCAAATTCTCCGTTGCTTCCAATATGGTCGACATCAGCGTGCGTATTCAGCAGCCGCAGCGGCAGATTCGTGAGTTCCCGCGCCAGCTCCTTCGCGTTGTGCGTCGCCATCCCGCTGTCGATCAGCAGCGCAGACTCGCTTCCCGTCAGGAGAAAGAATCTCGCGTCACTCTCGTCAAAAATCCATGTCTGTCCGTCAATCTGTCTTGTTTCCATCATACTGTACCTCCTGTTGTTTTCCCTGTACCGAAAATCCGAGAACGTCGCGCTTCCTCCTGCCTGCACGGTAGAATAAAACACCAGGCCGAAACGACAGCCCGTAAAGTGGTCCAGTTTGAAGTAAAGCCGGTGATCCAGGCCAATTTTCCCCCATCTCCCGGAAGGGTCTCCTTCTCCTTCCTCTTTCCAGTAATAAAAAGAAGCCGTATCCTTCATGCGCGTGAAATCCACTTCCAGTCTGAACCGCACTTGCTCCCCTGTCACGGGAACAATCTCCCACTCCCGGCAAGCCGCGGTAAGCATCACAGTGTAAAGTCTTCCCTCCCTGCGGGTCAGGGCGATCAGCCCGTAACAGCCCTGCAGGGCGCAGAGTCCGGCATAATCTCCTTCCCTGAGATCGCTGCCGTCCACCGTCACCTCCGCGGCACAGCCGGGATACCGCATTCTCTGGGTAAGGGTATTAATCGCCCGGGTAAGCTCCCCGCAGACCCGCGCGCTCGTCAGCTTCCACACGCCCCGCTCCCTGTCGTGATCAATCAACGTCCAGTCCGGCTCGTGGTTGAACTGCCAGCAAGACTTCAGCGGGCCGCGAAAGTCGTCGCTCTCCACCAGCGGCCGATACCTGTAGTCAGGCCTCGTGCTCTCCAGCGGAAAGCTCTCCGGAACCAGACCCTTTTCCCCGAACACCGGCCATCCGTCTTCCCATGTCACGGGGACAAGCACCGGAATCCTTCCTACCGCGCCGCTGTCCTGAAACAGCATGGCATACCACTTTCCATCCGGAGTGTCCACGATCCCGCCCTGGGCGACGCCCTGACCGCAGTATCCCATGTCGTCGTCCAGCACGTCGCCGCCGGTAAACTTTCCCTCAAGGGAATCCGCCACAAAGCAGCTCTCCACCCTGCGCCACCTGTCCCGCCTGGAATGGATGAGAAACAGATAATATTTTCCGTTGATCTTATAAAAATGCGAACCCTCATATCCGAGAAACGGATTGTCGCCGTCGCTGACCGCCAGCCTGTGCAGCCCGCCCTCCAAAGGACCGCTTAAGTCCTCCTTCAACTGGGTGATATAGATCTCCCGGTTGCCGTACGCAATATACACGCTGCCGTCGTCATCAAACAGCAAGGAACAGTCGTGATAGAAACCCTCCACGTTTCTCTTCCCCCACGGACCTTCTATCTTCCTCGCTGTGTAAAGGTAGGTCTTGTGGGTGTCGTTCGCCACAAAACATGTGTAAAAGGTTCCACCGGTACCATCCTCGTCCTTACGGTATCGGAGGGACGCAGCCCACATGCCTTTCCCGTATATGTTCCGGCCGTCCTGAAGCTTCTGTCCTGGCGTGCCGTCGAGAGTGTCATACACATACGCCGCGTGCTCCCAGTTCCTCAGGTCATAGGAGCGCAGGATCTCGCAACCCGGCACGAAATGCATGGTGGTGCTCACCATATAGTAGGTGTCCCCGACACGGATCACGTCCGGATCCGGGTAGTCCAGCCGCGTAATCGGATTGATCTTTGGAGCAATCTTTGAATCAATCTTTGAATCAATCTCTGAACCAATATTTGAAACAATATTCAAATCAATCTTTGGATCAATTTTTCTTCTGCTCATGTTCTGCCTCGTTCCGGTGTATTTTTACGCCTGCTTCTCTCAGTCAGCCATGTTCCCCTGTCTTCTCTTCACCTTGAAGTAAATCTGGTAAGGCTCATAGCCGATGTCCTTCAGCATGCGAAAACTGATGCCCGGATCCTGATTTTCCGTGCGGTAGCATGTGAGGAAGCTGCCCCACTCGCGCTCTGTGTCCACGGAAAGCTCGTCCTCCGGCCGGTCGCCGTCGAGGTAGAGAATGCGCTCCTGCCCAGTGATTCCCGCCAGCACGTCGGGGCCGTAGCGGAACGCCCCTGTCGTCGGGTCGTCCGGAAGTGGGACGAACTTCACGCCGATCGGCAGGAGTATGGCGATCTGGTCGCCGTCGTTCCAGACTCTTCTCAGAGTCGCGAAATGCTGCGTATCAGAAATTTTCAAAGGCGCCTCGTCATTGACGATCACCGTCGCAGGGCCGTTGATCCAGTCCGGAATCCGCAGGTTAACCGTGAACTCAGCAGCGCTTTCGGAACGCCCGGAATCGTCATGATTTCCGCAGCGATTGGAGCATCCGGATCCATCTGAACTGCCCGCGCTGTCGATTTTGTCCGGGGCTCCGACTCCGTCCGGGGCGTCGGCACTATCCATGTCGTTCACTCTTTCCAGTTTGTTGTAATAATCGACTCTGTCGAAAACGGCGTTACTCTCAGTTCGGATTGTGACGATATATTTCCGGTAGTCCGGCTTGTTGGCGTGGGCACCGGCAATCTCGTTGACGGTCTGGAGCGCGTTGTTCTCGGACGACAGCATCAGGCTTCCGTTCATGTGACCCTGCCGGAGAGACAGCTTTATCTCCCGCCCGCCCAGTTCAAACGACGCCTCCGACGCCGTGTACATGGTGATATACAGGGAATCGCCCTCGATATAATAGATCCTGCGATTCCACGCGGCGTTTGCCTGAACCATTGTGCCGTGGCAGCAGAAGAAGCTGTCCGTCTCGCCGGCCCAGTCCTTCCTGCTCCCGGCCTTCATCGGCAGAAAATATGTCAGAAGACCGCTGTTCGGACTCCCCTTATAAGAAATACCCTGCCAGTAGGTCTGCGCCGCAAGTCCGTTCTCAACATTGTACTCGATATAATGCATATACGAGGGATCCTTCGTCTGGCGGAACAGGAATTCCGCAAGCCTGACCATATTGTAGACGGTGCAGTGCTCCTGATTCTTGTCGCCGAGACGCGCCTTCAGCTTCTGCTTCGGCGTCCAGATCTCGCCCTGCGTCTGGCCTCCGGTCGCAAAGCTGCCCCTGTCCGTGACCGCGCATTTCCAGTAGCATTCCACGATCCTGAGCCACTTCTCCTCCCCGGTGACCTCATACGCCCTCGCACAGCCCAGCGCCTCCGGGATCGTGGTGTTGGCGTGCATGTTCGTGAGAACATCCTTCCCCTCCAGCAGGGGATCAAAAAGCCGGCCGCGGTAATATCTTTCGAGCAGAGTACGGTACTTGCCGCTCCCCGTGATCTCAAGCAGATCGGCCCAGATCTCGAGCATGCCGCCGGTCTCGACGTCCAGGATATCGTCAAACTGCTCCTCGCTGTACTCTCCGCTCCATCTCAGGAACCAGTCCGCCAGGCGGTCGGCGATGGCAAGCGCCCTGTCGATCTTCATATATCGATAGGCATCCACAAGACCCATAAACAGCTTATGGATCGTGTACTGCGGCGCCCAGACGCCCCTGCCCTGTCCGATCCAGTACAGATACTTTTCCGGGATCGGGCAGACCCACTCGCCGCCGTTGTCCTTCTGGCACGCTTCCAGCTCCTCCAGAATATATTCCGTCTTCGCCAGCAGTTCTCTGTCGCCGGTCTCCTGATAGCGGAGCGCGGCGGCGGAGAGCCAGTGGCCGAGGAAATGCCCCCTGAGCTGGCAGGTCGGATCCTCCCAGCCGTCAAAGGCGGAGGCGTCGTGCCCGCGCCCGGAATATCTTCCCGCCTCAAGCTCATAATTTCTCAGAAGGTATTTCGCCGGAAGCTTCATCAGATATTCACGGTTCGACCGCTCCCGCCGCAAAAATTCGCCCTCCTGCAGACGTACAGAGCTTCCGCATAGTTCTCTCATATCCAGATCCTCCCTGTCCAAATCTCTTATTTTGGCAACAGCCTTTTCGTCTGTACCCTTCAAAATATATAGCCTAAATCTGAACGTCAGCTCACCCCAGCGGAATCCGCAGCACCTGCCCCACCAGAATCATATCGCTGGTCAGACCGTTCGCCCGTTTGATCGCCTCCACCGTAGTATCGTAGCGTCTCGCAATATTCCAGAGTGTGTCGCCGGCCTGCACCACATAGGCAATCGTGTCCTCGCTCGGCCCTGGCATGGGAACATTCTCCCCGATTCCCAGATAATGGTCGTACAACGCCCTCCATGTCCGCGTGCCGACGATCCCATCCGTAACCAACCCCATCCGTCTCTGAAACGCGACGACCGACTGCCTGGTTTCGCTGCCGAAAATGCCGTCCTGCGCCGGAGCCGGAATATCCGGATAGTATTGCGCAATCACATTTAACAGATACTGCAACGTTACCACGTCCTGTCCACGCGAACCCTGCCGCAACACCACTCCGGGCGGAACCGTCCCAATGCCAAGGCTCGTGCCCTCGCTATCCAGCTCCGCCAGCCTCGTCACCGCCGTATACAGACCGGAAAGCTTATACCATGTTGCCTTTCCCACGATGCCGTCGGCCGTCAAATCAAAAATACTCTGGAATTTCCGCACCGCCGCGCGCGTGCTCTCACCAAAGACGCCGAGCGGATCCGTGATGGCCGGAAGTGCCGGATAATTACGTCGAATCCGCTCAAGCCAGGTCTGGATCGTCTGGACATCCAGCCCCGTGCTGCCGACACGCAACGCAGTTCCCGGATAGGACGACAACGCATTCGTGACAATATTTGTTCTCGCAATCTCGATATCGTCCGAATAATAATACCGCAGGATCTGCCGCGCGGAATAACCCCGATCGGCAAGTGTGACACTCCCCCATTGGGACAGCCCCGCACATGTCACCGTCGTCCCGTTGCAGAAGGAAGTAAAGTAAGGCGCGTTCTGCCCGCGTCTGCGAACATATTCCCCGTACAGTTCGTCGGCCACGTTACTGATTGAGGCGTAGATCGGCCGCCCGGGAACGTAATACTGATCGTACGCCGTATTGTTCGTGATGTCAAAATTGTAGCCGCGGCTTCGGTACCATTCCGTGTAGACGCGGTTCAGCGCAAAGGTCATGATCGCGTATACGTTTGCCCTCAGCGCCTCCCTTGGCCAAGTCGGATAGATCTCGCTGCTCGCGACGTTCTTCACATAGTCCAGAAATGGCACCTGCATATTCGACGCCGGAGCGTTTGGCGCGCCCAGATGCACAGTGATCGGATTCGGGATCACCACCTGCCGCAGCACGCGCCCTTGCGGAAAATCTCCCTCCTGTCCCTGCTGCTGCCGCTGGCCTTTCGCTGTCACCGCGGGCTTTCCGACGTCAATCTCATCCATGGTCTGGGACGGCTGACTCCCCTGAAGCGGTGCGAGCAGCACCGGCAGCACCGCCGTCTCCCCTTCAAAGATCGGAATGTCCTCGACCGAGACCGACTCGAACCCTTCCGCATCCACGATCACGCCATACTCCGAGTATGGCTTTCCGGAATAATCCGGATCCTGTGAATAGCTCCCGTCCAATGTCTCCAGAGAGACCTCCTGTGTCTCCCCACTCTCATCCGTAACAAGACGATAGAGGACATTCTCCTCGTCGTCCAGCACCCACACCCGAGTGCCTTCAAGCGGGACAGCATCCTGCGCGGTCCTCGCCTGTATCCGCAGATATCCGATAGCCATATGGTTCCTGTTCCTATTCTTTGATCACTCTATCATATGACGTCTGGGGCAAAGATGTCATGAGGCAATCTTCAATTCAGTAATAATCTACAAATGCACTTTGCATGACAGCTTCTCTGTCACCAGCTTAAAGACGCAGACCGCATCAAACATCTTCTCCGGGAACTCCCACTCGTCTTTCCCGGTGTAATGTCGCATGATGCGCAGCAGTCCTTCTCGCTTCTCCCCCGGCTCCGTGACAAAGCTGACCGTCCCCGTTCCGATGACACTCTGAAACGCAGCGGTACACTGTGAAGCAATATCCGACGGATGCAGCTCATAGTTCGTGTCCAGCTCAAACCCAACCTTCGGGTTTTTCCGGATCAGATCGACCTTGCGCCCCTTGTCTGCGCCATGGAAATAAAATGTGTAGCAACCGTCCTCTGCGCGTACATAACCAAAGCTTAACGGCACGATGTACACCTCGCCGTCGTCATCGAAGCCAATCCTACAGCAATGACTGTCCGCGATAACCTGCTCGATCCGCTCCGGATCGGTGACCTCTCTGTCCTTTCTGCGCATATCTGCAGCTCCTTTCTCCATTATATCCTCGAAAGCTCTTCCATCCAGATCCGGACACACGCGTCGCTGGGCATGCGCCAGTCGCCGCGCGGCGAGAGCGCGACGCTGCCGACCTTCGGGCCATCCGGCACGCAAGAGCGCTTAAACTGCTGGCTGAAAAAGCGCTTGTAGAACGTCTTCAGCCATTTCAGTATCGTTTCCGCATCGTAGCTTCCGGCGAACGCGAGCTTTGCCACGCGATAGATCTTCGCGGGCGGATAGCCGAAGCGCAGCAGATAATAGAGGAAAAAATCGTGCAGCTCATAGGGACCGACGAGATCCTCGGTCTTCTGCGAGATCTGGCCGTTCTCCGGCGGCAGGAGCTCCGGGCTCACAGGGGTATCAAGCACGTCCCGCAGGATCTGGCTGATCGCCTCGTCGCCGCAGCTGTCCGCATAGTAGCGCACGAGATGACGCACCAGCGTCTTCGGCACGGAGCAGTTGACCCCGTACATCGACATGTGGTCGCCGTTGTAGGTGGCCCAGCCGAGCGCGAGCTCCGACATGTCGCCGGTGCCGATCACGAGTCCTCCCTTTTTGTTCGCGAGATCCATGAGCAGCTGTGTGCGCTCCCTCGCCTGAGAATTTTCATACGTCACATCATGCAAGGACGCGTCCTGTCCAATGTCCCGGAAATGCTGTTTCACCGACTCGCGAATGTCCACCTCAAGAAGCTCCGCGCCCAGCCTGCGCGTCAGCTCGCAGGCGTTGCGGTAGGTGCGGTCCGTCGTCCCGAAGCCCGGCATCGTCACCGCCGTCATCTGCTCATGAGGCAGTCCCAGCAGGTCGAACGCCTTCGTCATGACAAGCAGCGCCAGCGTGGAATCCAGTCCGCCGGAAATGCCGACCAGCGCGCACTGTGCCCCCGTGTGCTGCAGCCGTTTTTTCAGTCCAAGCGCCTGGATCGTCAGAATCTCCTCACAGCGTTTGTCGCGATCCGCCTTGCCGGAGGGCACGAACGGGGCCGGATCAAAGCCGCGCGTCAGCTTCGTCTCCCCCTCTTTCAGCCAGAACCGACATTTCTCATACGCCGCATCCTCATCTGGCACAAAGGTCGTCATTCTGCGCCGCTCCTGTCGAAGCCGCGCAATGTCAAATTCCGTGCAGGTCACGCCGCAGGCAAAGCGGGACGACTGTGCCAAAATGTGTCCGTTCTCCGCCAGCAAATTGTGACCGCCAAAGACAAGATCCTGCGTGGACTCACCCTCCCCGGCGCTTGCGTAGATATAGCCGCACAGGAGACGCGCCGACTGCCCGGCGATCAGCGCCTCCCGGTAAGAATCCTTCCCGACCACCTCGTCGCTCGCCGACAGGTTTACGATCACGTTCGCCCCGGCCAGCGCGTGCGCCGTGCTCGGCGGATCCGGCGCCCAGAGATCCTCGCAGATCTCCGCGGCCACGCAGAGTCCCTTCGGAGCATCCGCGCAGAAAAGAAGCTCCGTCCCGAACGGCACTTCCTCCTCTTCCCCCTCAAAGTTGATCCAGTCCACATCCGGACTACCCGGCGTGAAATGGCGCGCCTCGTAGAATTCATTATAATTCGGCAGATAACGCTTCGGCACTACACCGAGCAGATGCCCGTCGCTGATGGCCGCGGCCACGTTGTAGAGTTTCCCGTCCTTCTCCCAGGGAAGCCCGACAAAGACCAGACCTTCCTTCCGGGCCGTGTGCTCGATCACGCGGGACAGCCCCTCCTGCGCCGCGCCGAGCAGAGTTTCCTGCCAAAAAAGATCCCCGCAGGTGTACCCGGTCAGACACAGCTCCGGGAACACGATAATCTTTGCCTTCTGCGCGTATGCCTCATCAAGCGAGCGGCATATACTCTCTGCATTGTAGACACAATCCGCCACCTTGATCTCCGGCGTCACCGCCGCCACCTTGATAAATCCGTCTCTCATATCGTACTCCTTCTCAAAAACTTATATCTAAAGAATAATCATTTTTGCCCGAAAATGCAACGGCTGTATCAAATTTCTCCCGATATTTCCGCTTTTTGATCTTATTTCCGCTTTTTGATCTTATTTCCGCTTTTTGATCTTATTTTCTCTTTACGGGATCAAAATCTGTGAGTATACTTACAGGAGAAAAAAGAAAAGAGGACCGTGCAATGACCTTTTTTATCGTGTTTTTCCAGATGCTTTCTCTGCTTATCATGATCGGCGTCGGCTTTTTGGCGACAAAGACCGGCATGGTGGACGACAACACAAACAAGCAGATCTCCACATTGATCGTCAACATTTTCAACCCTCTGCTGATCTTCTCCAGCGCCGCCAACTCCATCGGGCAGGTCCCGCTCCATACGCTGCTCCTTGTCAGTCTGATCGCCGCCGGAATGTTTGCCTTCTTCATCGTCGTCGGAATGATCCTCACGCCGTTTTTTGACAAGGATCTGATGCAGCGGAAGGTCTACCAGCTCATGTTCGTCTTCTCCAATCTCGGCTTTATCGGTATCCCCGTCGTGTCGAGCATACTCGGCGCGCAGTACGTCGTCTATGTCACAGAATTTATTCTCATCTATACGGTGCTTTTCTACACGTACGGCATCGCGCTGATGGACGGCAAATTCTCCGTCTCGTCCCTGAAGTCCATGCTCAACTCCGGGACCGTGTTCGGTGTGGCCGCCCTGATCGTCATCCTCTTTGAGATCCCGCTGCCGGATTTCGTCAAATCGGCCGCCTCCTATCTCGGCAACGCGACCACGCCGCTCTCGCTGATCTGCGTCGGCTACACGCTCGCCAACGCGGACATCCGCAAGATTCTTTGCAATGGGAAACTGTATCTCTTTTCCGCAGTCAAACTGCTTGTCCTGCCGCTGCTCCTGCTGCCGCTCGTCCGACTGGTCACGCAGGACGCCGGAATCATCGCAGTGTGCATGATCATGTTCGGCATGCCGGTCGGCAACATGCCTCTGATGATCGGCACAAAAAAAGGAATCGACTGCACGAACTGCAGCGCTGCCATCATTATGACAACCGTGCTGTGCGTGCTGACGATTCCCATCCTGCTCACCGTGGCGGGGTGAATTCGTTTGCACATCATGAACCTCACCGTAACGGCCAGAAGCATTCTTACACCGTGGCGGGATGAATCCCATTTGCGAACAATGAGCTTCACCGGCTGCTGCGTTTCAGCAGCTCCCGCAGCTCATCCGTCGTCACCTGATATTTTTTGTCGCAGAAATGGCAGTTCACCTCGACCGGCTCCCCGTCGTCGATCATCTCCTGCAGGTCCTTGCGCCCGATGCTGATCAGCGCGCGCTCGATGCGCTCACGCGAGCAGTCGCAGCGGTACTGCGCCGGGATCGTATCGTTGATCTCCAGGCCGAACTCGCCCAGCAGCTCCTCGAGGATCTGTTCCGGCGTCATTCCCCGATCCAACAGAGACGTCACGGAAGTCACTTCAGAGAGCTTCTGCTCCAGACGCGCGACGAGCTCCTCTGGCGCGAACGGCATGAGCTGAATGATAAATCCGCCTGCCTGGCGCACCGTGTTGCCGCGATCCAGCAGCACACCGAGTCCAACCGAAGACGGCACCTGCTCCGACATCGCGAAATAGTAGGTCAGGTCGTCCCCAATCTCCCCGGTCTGCAGCTCGCACTGGCCGATGTACGGCTCCTTCATGCCGAGATCCTTGATCACGTTCAGGACACCGGTTCCAACCGCGCCGCCGACATCGAGCTTGCCCTTGTCGTTCGCGTGCAGGAGCACCTCCGGATTCTGCACATAGCCCTTCACATTCGCAGAAGAGTCCGCCGTGACCGTGATCCCGCCGATCGGCCCGTCTCCCTTGATCTGCAGCGTGAGCAGGTCCTTCTCGCCCTTCATCATCGCACCCATCATCGCGCCCGCCGTTAGAAGCCGCCCCAGCGCCGCCGTCGCCACAGGGCTTGTGTTGTGAAATCCCCGCGCTGTCTCCACAGTCTCTCTCGTCGTCGCCGCGAACGCGCGGATCTGGCTGTCCGCCGCCGTCGCCCTCACAATGTAATCCATACTCTGTCTGTTCCTTTCTCCGTTTGTCTTGTCTAAAACGGGTCATCCTTCTTATCTACACGATCCTGGCCAGCCCCAACACAATCCCGGCCGCAACGCTGATCACCGCCAGCAAGACCGTCAGCGCCAGATTTTCCTTCAGACTCCGATTCTCCCGAAAGAGCACCAGAAGCCCCGTTCCCGTACCGCACAGAAGCCCTGCAAACAGTCCCGTCTGGCTCAGCACGCCCTCCAAAAACAGCTCCGTCACCAGAACGGAAGCCGCGCAATTCGGAATCATGCCAATGACTGCAGCGACAAGCGCCTCGAGTCCCGAAAATTTCACCAGACTTTCGGCCAGTCCGGAGGATGCGAAGCGCTCCAACCCAAAGCCCAGCATAAGCGAGATCAGAAACAGGAACAGCGCCGTTTTCAGGGTATGATTCAGTGCCGAATACCAGATTCCATGATGCTCGCACCCGCAGTGTCCGTGCTCGCACATATCCATATGCTCCGGGATCGGACCCCGCCGTCCCAGAATCGTTTCCAGAGTAAAATCAACTAACATACCCGCGACAGTCGCCACGACCGCTTTCACCGCCAGAATTTTTGCGATCGTCACTCCGTCCGCTCCCTGCGCGAGCATGACCGGCAGCATCTCGTCCGAGGTCGCCAGAAACACGGAGAGAAGCGTACCTGGCGATACCACTCCGCCCGCGAACAATCCGGCGGCGGCGGCAGCAAACCCGCACTGCGGAATCGTCCCGATCAGGCTGCCGAGAAACGGCCCCGCCTTCCCGGCGCGGTATATCATTTGCTTTGTCTTTACGCTCATCCTGTGTTCCGTGTACTCCACCGCAAGGTAGGACAGGTACAAAAATGGCAGCAGTTTCAGGCAGTCGATCACGCTGTCCAACATAATTTCCCGCATGAGATCATCTTTCCTTTCAGTTTCTAAACCATACCACACCAGTTCGCGTTTGTCTATGAAAAACAGACCAAAACACAAAAAAGTTCGATGATCTGAGAGCAGTCCGATTGACGATGAAGCTTTTCTTATGTTATGATAAAATGCAAACGGAAATATGATTTTTCAAATGATTCTGGGAAGGGGAACGGCTATGAAAGTACCGGTTATCATTCAGATGCACACCGGGGAGAACGGGGCGGCGGCCCTGTCCATGATATTGGCTTATTACAGGAAATATCTCCCACTGTCGGCTGTGCGCGAGAAGTGTCTTACTTCCAGAAACGGTTCCACGCCCGCGCAGCTGCTTCAGGCTGCCGAAGGATTCGGGCTGAAGGGCTCCGTCCGCAAGGCGGGATTGTCCGAGCTGAAGAAGATGCCATTGCCCGCCATCGCAAGCTGGAACAAAAAATATTATGTGGTAGTCTGCGCGTTCCGGGGCGGCAATGTCTACGTCAACGACCCTTCCGGCGGCGCATACGCCGTGACGGAGGAGCGTTTCGAGCGTTCCTTTTCCGGTTCTGTGATTGCTCTGGAGCCGGGGCCCGATTTCCGGCCCGAGGGACGCCGGGAACCGATATGGAACATGCTGTGGCGCCGACTGCATTCGGGCAGCCGCTCCCTTCTCGCAATCTTTTTGCTGCACGCGCTTGGCACGGCGGCGCATCTGGTCCTGCTGGAGCTGAGCCGGCGTATGCTGGATCAGGTCATGGGCGGGGAACATCGGGAGCTCTATCTCCCCCTGCTGATTGGCATGGGGGCAGCGCTGCTTGTCGGCACTGCTCTGTCCCTCCTTGAGACCATACATACCTACCGGATCGGCCGCAAGATGGCGGCGGAGTCCGGCGGCAGACTTTTCCGGCAGATGTTGGATCTGCCCATGAGCTTCTATGAGCAGCACTTTGCAGGCGATATCCTTGACCGCATGGAGAAGAATTCCCGCCTGGACTATTCCCTGCTGCGCACGATCCTTCCCACGGTCATCGACACGGCGAGCCTCGTCTTTTATCTCGCCATGCTGCTGTTCTACGACCCGCTGATGGCATTGCTCTGCCTTGCCGTGGAGGTGATCTATATCCTTGTAAGCCTCTGGCTTCAGAGGCGGATCGCCATCCAGTCGCGCAGCCTGAGCACCAGCGCAAGCGCCGTGAACACTTCCCTGCTCAACGGTTTCAACACCATCGAGACAATCAAGTCCATCGGCTCGGAGAAGGCGTTCTTCTCCCTCTGGAGCTCTTCGCAAACCAGTATGCAGGAAAAGAGCGCGCGTATGGATCGCATGAAGGCGCTGTCCGGATTCCTGGGAAGCAGCCACAATGTGATCTCCTCCGCCTGCCTTCTGTTCGTAGGCGCCATTCTGATCATCAGGGGGCAGTTCACCATGGGTATGCTGGCTACGTTCCAGTCAGTGCTCGGCAACGTTCGGAGAAACCTCAGCTCACTGGTATCCACCTCCAACGACCTGACGAGCCGCCGCACTGATATCGAGCGTGTGGAGGACATGTTGGAACAGGAGCCGGAGCCGACGATTCTGCTGCAAGATGAATCCCAGGCGCAGAAGCTCTCCGGCGACATAGCAATCGACCACGTCACTTTCCGCTATAATCCAGGTGACCGGCCGGCGGTAGATGACCTGTCCCTGCACATAAAGCCAGGACAAATGGTAGCTTTAGTCGGCTCGACAGGCTGCGGCAAGAGCACGCTCATGAAGCTCATCGCCGGTCTCTGCAGGGCGGATGGCGGAAGTATTCTCTACGACGGACTGCGCCGGGACGAAATCCCAGACGTGACCTTCCACTCCTCGCTCGCGTGCGTGGATCAGGAGATCACTGTGTTCAATGACACGCTCTCCGCCAATCTGAAAATGTGGGACGCGACGATCGAGAATTTCGAGATGATCCTCGCTGCGCGCGACGCCCAGATCCATGACCGCGTCATCTCAGCTCCGGGCGGCTACGACGCGACGGTCTATGAGAACGGACGCAACTTCTCCGGCGGAGAGCTGCAGCGTTTGGAGCTTGCCCGAGCCCTGAGCCAGGATCCCACGGTCCTGCTTCTGGACGAATTCACTTCCGCCCTGGACGCTCTCACGGAGGAGAAGGTCTTCCGGGCGATCCGCGATAAAGGGACGACCTGCATCCTGGCGGCGCACCGTTTCTCCACCGTGGTGGAATGCGACTGGATTGTCGTGATGGAAAAGGGCCGCATCGCGGAGCAAGGCACGCACGAAGAACTGTATCACGCCAACGGCTTGTACCGCCGGTTGGTGGATTTGCAATAGAGGTGATCCCATGAGTAGTATATTTACCGACCTTATTTTAGAACGTGACCGTATCGATACGCGCCTGATGGAGGAGGCGAACACCTCCCTGCGCGACAACATTCCTTCCTCCGCCGGCGCGGACCGGATCGTGCAGACGGAAGCGGCGCTGCGCTGTATTCTGGATCGCTTCGACATCACACCCGAGCCCGTCCGCCACTGCGACAGCATCGGCGAGCTGATGGACTGTGTGCTGGATCCCCTGTGCATCATGTATGAGCCGTGTGATCTGCGGGAATCAGACTGGAAACGACGGACCGTTCACATGCTCGGCTTCCTGGGAGACGGGACCGCTGTGGCTCTTTTCCCGACGGTAGGAGGCTATCGCTACGTGTGCCCGTCGACCGGCAGAAAAGGCCGCGTCACGAAAAACACGGCTCTCGAACCAACCGCCTACGTGATCTACCGTCCTCTTCCGGAGGGCAAGCTTTCCTTGCCACGCTTTTTCCGGCTTCTGTTTGCCCTGCTCTCTCCCGCCGACTACGTGCCTGTCGCCGCGGCGATCGGCGTCATTACGCTGCTCGGACTCGTGGCTCCCTCGCTCAACCGCCGGGTGCTGAACCAGCTGGTTCCCCTCGGGTCCGCGGCCTGGCCGAAGCTTACCTCGGCAGCCGTCCTGTTCATCTCCACAGGCCTGCTGCGCGCGGCGCTCACCGTCGTCAAGACGCTCATGCTCAACACCGTCAAG
This sequence comes from uncultured Lachnospiraceae bacterium, assembly GCA_947627365.1. Lineage (GTDB taxonomy): Bacteria > Bacillota > Clostridia > Lachnospirales > Lachnospiraceae > Choladousia. Next base: position 41,228 of record CANQVT010000018.1, read on the forward strand.
CGGAACGTCAGCATTCAGGTGCAGGCCGCCGTCGTGTCGCGCATCCTGTTCCTACCGGACGCCTATTTCAAAAATCTGTCGGCCGGAAAGCTGTCCAGGCGTATCCAGAACAGCCGCACGCTCGCAGAAAAGCTCACCGACATGGTAATGAACACGTCGGTCACAGCCGTCTTTTCTCTGGTCTATATCCCCCAGATGGCGCGCTTTGCCCCGTCCCTGTATATCCCGGCGCTGTTGATCCTCGCCGCGCAGCTTGCGTTCAGTATCTTCGCATCTGCAGTGTACGCCAAAAACACGCTGGCGAGCAATGAGTTGTCCATGGAGGAGAACGGCTTCGTCTACGCGGCGGTACGCGGCATCCAGAAGCTGAAGACCTCGGGCGCCGTCAAGCGTGTCTACGCGAAATGGGCGGAGCTCTATCGGAGAAGGCTGGTATACAACCTTGACCCGCCAGGCATTGTGAAGCTGCGGAGCCAGCTCATCGCTTTCATCTCATCCTTCGGCACGGTTCTGATCCTGTCTGTGGCGATCCCATCGGGCGTCACCCGGCCGGATTACATCGCCTTCACCGCCTCCTACGGACTGATCGTCACAGCCGTCACGGAGCTGATGAGCGTGATCGACAGCCTCTTTTCCCTGCAGTCGCTGCTGAACAATCTGAAACCGCTCTTCGAGGCGGAGCCGGAGCAGACGCGCAGCCAGGAATACGTGAAGGAGTTGTCCGGCCGCGTGCAGCTGGAGAACATTCATTTCGCCTATGAGGGCGCACGCACGGAATGCCTGAAGGGCGTCTCTCTTTCCATCCGAAAGGGAGAAAAAGTTGCCATCGTAGGGGAAAGCGGCTGCGGCAAGAGCACCTTGCTTCGCATCCTCATGGGGATGGAAGCGCCGTCCGCAGGCTGCGTTTACTATGACGGGCGTCCGCTCCCCTCCCTCAACAAGCGTTCTCTTCGCCGCCACATCGGCTCCGTGTTCCAGTTCAGCCAGGTCATGCCAGGCTCCATTCAGGCGAACATCGCGTTCGGCGCGCCGGACATCACGGAGGAAGCGATCTGGGACGCCGCCGGGAAGGCACAGATCGAGGAGCTGATCCGCTCCCTGCCGCTCGGCATGGACACCGAAATCTCCGAATCCCGCGGCGGCGGCTTCTCCGGAGGCCAAAAGCAGTGCATTCTCCTGGCGCGGGCCTTCGCCGGAAAGCCCTCTCTGCTCGTCCTGGACGAGGCTACCTCTGCGCTGGACAATGTGACACAGAAGAAGGTGCTGGACGCGATCACGGCGCTTCGAGCCACGGTCATCATGGTCGCCCATCGGCTCTCCACCGTCAAGGACTGCGACCGCATCATCATGCTGGCGGACGGAAAGATCGCAGAACAGGGGAACTATGAGGAATTGATAGAGAAGAACGGGCTCTTCGCCGAGCTTGTGCGCAAGCAGCTGCAGGCGGAGGCATAAAAAACACTCCGGATGTCTGACACCCGGAGTGCTATAAAAAGGAGGGAAGACATTCATGTGGACGAATGTTTCATGGCGTCACAGACCGGCGGCCGCCTGCAAAGCCTTTTTGTGCCGGACCATTCCGCCCTCTGCAGGCGCGCGTAAGCGCACCCTCCTTTTTACCTGATGTAATGATTCAGAACAATGTGCTCCAGTCGATCTCAAACCGGCGGTAATACACGTTGACGAGGCTTCGATAACCCAATTCATGCATTTTCTCAAAACGGACGCGATAACGGGCGTCCGATTTTTTTCCACTGCCCACGTAACGAATGTTGAACTGAACCGCGGCGTCGATCTTCCTCAGTCCGTCCGTCTTCGACAGCAACGGCAGAACCCAGCGGCACCAGTTCAGCTCGTGCCGGTTGGCTACGCCCCCGAAAAACAGGCGCCTGGCATAAAAGATCATCCGGCGCATCGCCTCTTCATCGTCGAGCTCGCCCCGTTTCTTTCGGCGCATGATCCGATCAGCGCGAAGGCGCAGCTTCCACTTGATCTTTTCCACCGAGCTGTCCGCGATGTCCACGGCGCGCCCGGTCAGCTTCATGCCCAGCACCTCCACAGTGGAGCCGGGAGGCAGGATCATGCTTTTTTCCTCATGGAGCGAAAGCTTTTTACGGGCCATCTCCTCCATGATGTAGCACTTGTATTCCTCAACCTGCTCCTCTGTGTTCGCGTAGAGCACAATATCGTCCGCGTAACGGCCGTACAGGACGTGCTTCTTTTGAAAATACCAGTCCATCTCCGAGAGATAGAGATTTTCAAAGAAGCTGGTAAGCGGCACGCCGGACATGACCGCAGGGCCATCATGAAAAATTCCCCCGGACGGGTGACGGTAGGTACGCCAGTTAAGGAGCCAGCGGAAAAACGCCATGGTCGCCGGATCGTCCGCAAACAGCGCTTCCAACTGCCCCAGAAGCAGCTCTCCGTCTATGCTGTCTCCGTAGCTTCGTACATCCGTCTTCAGGATGTATTTGTTCTTCAGTCCCGGCGCAGACTTGAGCCGCATGATCAGATCCGCCACGCGGCGGCCGCTCCGAAAGGAGTATAGATTTCTGGCAAAGACAGAATCGTATTTCCTGAGGGTAAAGGCCATCAGCTGCGTCAGCATCAGATTTTCTTTTTTCAGGCTGTACACCAACCGTTTTTTGCCGCTGCGGCTTTTGCGCCGGGCGAACTGCATGGGCGGATCAAAATAATAATCCCCCGCTTTCAAGCGCAGGATATCGGCCGTACACTGATCGCTCAGAAGGTAGTTTCTCATGGCGGCCGCATCTTCCGGCTTGCAGGAAATGGATTCGTCCTTATATGCAAGAAATTTCTCCCGGACCTTCATGTCCAGCATCTCTTCAAAAACGCCCATGTCCGCTCTCCTCATGTCCGTACTGCACCCCGGCCTTGCCGGACAGCAGATTAATTATATAAAACCGCTATAAAAAAGTCAATTTTTTTATGCTGGCAATCTGGCTGGCAATCATTCCAGCCAACTTTCCCCATCCGAATAATCAATCACGATCCCCGGCTGCACATTATACACAAAAATATTGAAACAAATCTCCCGGCTCCCAATCGACTCAGCCTCCATGTGGACGCCGCGGGCGACAAGGTCGCTGCCGCGAAAAATCGGCGTCACCCGGTAGAGCACCCTGCCACCTGTATCCCAGATATACTGAAGGATCTTCTCCTCCCAAGGCAGCATGCCCTCTATGTTCAAGTACTGCGTGCCCGTGATCAGATTTTTCTCGTTCGCGTTCTCCCCGGTCATCGCGTAGGCGATCAGATGGCAGCGGTTGTACAGATATCCGTTTTCTATGCAGTCATATTCGACCGTGTGCCAACCGCTCGGATGTACCATATCGATCTCGCCACGCTCCTCCTGAGGCATCAGCTCCGGCCCGAGCATGGCCTGCGCCACCCCGCAGCGTCCAAGGGAATCCAGCTCGTTGTAATATTCATAGACGTCGGAAGCGCGCTCCTCATCTGTGAAGCCCGGCACATTACCGTCGACGACCACATACGGCTCGCCGGAATATTCCGGAATCTCATCAAGGGGAAACGACGGCGTCTGCCCGTCGATAAGCCCGCGGACTGTGCTCTCCACTCGCCAGACCAGATCCCGCACCCTCGCCGGAACCGTTTTTGCCGTCTCCCCGACTTGCTCGAGCAGCTCAAATGTACGGTTCAGATTTCGATTCTGATAATAATCAATCCCGCCGTACACAAAAATCAGAAGACACGGAACCGCAGCGACCCTGAAAAGAGCCGCTGTGAGTCCATGCCTTCTGTTTGTTCTTGTTTTGCGTCTTTTGTATGCCTTATCCTGCCTGTATCTATGCACATTCCGTCCTTCCAAGCAAATCTCTAATTTCGCAGGTCAGATTTCTATATACAGCATCCTGCCAACCCTGCTGCACAATCAGATTTTCTTCAGCTCGTACTGCCTCGTCCCAAGCCCAATCTTCTCCGCCTGCTCCAGCGTCGCCTTCCACTCGATGTTCGGGTTGGAATCCTTGAAATGGTCGTGGTGGCACGCCCAGCCCTCGGTCGACAGATTGTCGCCGAGCTGACTGTTCGGCAGCGGCTGCGCGTTCAGACACGCATCCGCGCAGGCCTGATCGAGCGCCACCGGATCGAAGCTCGCGAACATTCCGATGTCCGGGAGGATCGGCGCGTCGTTCTCCTCGTGGCAGTCGCAGTTCGGACTGATATCCTGCACCAGGGAAATATGGAAGCAGGGACGTCCGTGACAGACTGCCTGCGCGTACTCCGCCATCTTCCGGTCAAGCAGCTCGTTCGCACTGTCGTTCGGATTGTAGACCGCATCAAACGCGCAAGCGCCGATGCAGCGGCCACAGCCCTTACACTTGTCATAATCGATCACGGCCTTTTTCTCCGGGTAGGAGATCGCGTCGCTTCCGCACTCTCGCGCGCAACGGCGGCAGCCACGGCAGAGCTCCTCGTCGATCGCCGGTTTCCCGCTCTTGTGCTGCTCCATCTTTCCGGCGCGGCTTCCACAGCCCATGCCGATGTTCTTGATCGCGCCGCCGAAGCCGGTCGCCTCATGCCCCTTGAAATGAGTCAGACTGATAAACACGTCCGCGTCCATCACCGCGCGTCCGATCTTCGCCGTCTGAATATATTCGCCGTTCACCACAGGCACTTCCACGTCGTCGGTGCCGCGCAGGCCATCCGCGATGATGATCTGGCAGCCCGTCGTCACCGTGTTGAAACCGTTCAGGTTCGCGCAGTCCAGATGCTCCAGAGCATTCTTGCGGCTCCCCGGATATAACGTGTTGCAGTCCGTCAGGAACGGCATACCGCCCTGCACCTTGCACAGATCCGCCACCACCTTCGCATAGTTCGGGCGCAGAAACGCCAGATTTCCGAGCTCGCCGAAGTGCATCTTGATTGCGACGAACTTGCCGTCCATGTCAATATCCTTAATTCCCGCCGCGATGCAGAGCTTTTTCAGCTTTTCCAATTGTCCACTTCCAAGAGAGCAGCGAAAATCCGTAAAATAAACTGTAGACTTGTCCATTCTCTTACCTCCCGCCGATTAATTTATATAAATCAATCATACCCGAAATATCCGTAAAGTCAAGGAAATCTTCAGTGTCCGAGCTGCGCCAGCCTCTGCTTCACCTGCTCCATCATCTGCGTGTACTTCTCGAGCTTCGCCTTCTCCTCGTCGATCTT
>CANQVT010000019.1 GCA_947627365.1 uncultured Lachnospiraceae bacterium
AAGCGCGAGCGGGTCTGCCCTGACATTGCAAGCCCTTGCAGGGCGTCCGGATAGCCAATATGTGAATTAAACACGAACAGTATATCACCACATTCTCCCATTTGCAATGAAAGAATCACGCGATTTAGTCCGGAATAGTCGGAACCGCATCCGCCGGAACCGGGCAGGTATAACCCGCCGTCGTGCGCTTTTCAAACTCCGCACGGGCTTCCCGCAGAAGCTCCGGCTGCTCAAACAGGTCGATCGCCCCTGCCGCGAGCACCTTGCCCGCGTGGAGCGCCGCCTTATGCCCGATCTTCGTGCGGACGCAGGAGACGTTCTGCCAGCTGTGTCCCGGGCAGCCGTTCGGCCAGGACGCAACGTGGATCTGCGCCGTCGGCGTAAGCCAGCTCACATCGCCGACATCCGTAGACCCGGGGTCGAACGCGTCTCCCCGATAGAGCGGCGCGAGGAATTCGTTCATCGCGTGGCCGCACTGCCTGCGCTGCTCTTCCACCTGCTCCCGCAGCGCGCTGTCATTCTCTGCCGCCACGCCCGGCGTCTTATCGCTTCCCGGATAGGTTTTGGCGAGTGCGTCCGCAAAAGCGTGCTCCTCCTGCGTGTAATGCGGCACGCCGAGCTCACTGAAATTCTCATAGAGCACGCGCTCCAGCGCGAAATTGCTGACTGTGTCCGCCACCCCGTCGATGAACTTACGTTCAAACGTCGTGTCGGTCATCAGCGCCGCGCCCTGCGCGATCCGGTCGACGCGTGTCTGTAGTTCCACCGCCTCGGCGACGCGGTTCGAGCGCACCATGTAGAGCACGCTCGCGCGCGGCTGCACCACGTTCGGACTGCACCCTCCTCCATCGGTGATCGCATAGTGGACGCGCGCCTTGTCGCTCATGTGCTCCCGCAGGAACTGTACGCCGACGTTCATCAACTCGACCGCGTCCAGCGCGCTTCGCCCAAGCTCTGGCGCCGCAGCCGCATGCGAAGCCACGCCCTCGAATTTATACTGCACCTGGATGCAGGCGTTCGAGGAGCCGGTCGCCACCTCGTTCACATCCTCCGGATGCCAGGTCAGCGCCGCGTCCAGCTCCTTCCAGAGGCCGTCGCGCGCCATGAACGCTTTCGCCGCTCCGCCTTCCTCACCCGGGCAACCGTACAGAATCACAGTTCCCTGACGCTCTCTCTGCTCCAGATATGTTTTCACGCCGATCGCCGCCGCCAGCGCTCCCGCACCCAGCAGGTTGTGACCACAGCCGTGTCCGCAGCCGCCCGGGATAAGCTCTTCGCGCTGCGTGCTCCCCGCTTTCTGCGACAGTCCGGAGAGCGCGTCGTACTCCGCAAGGATCCCGATCAGCGGGCGACCGCTCCCGTAGCTCGCCGAAAATGCCGTCTCAATCCCGCAGATTCCCTCTTCCACCCGGAAGCCCTCCTCACGCAGGGCCTCGCAATAAAGCGCAGCTGATTTCTCCTCCTGCAAAGAAAGCTCCGCGTATTCCCAGATCTGATCCGCCACGTCGGTAATCTTCTCCGCCCGCGCTTCGATTGCCGCCAGCGCGGCCTGCTTTTCCCGTGTCATATTTTCCGTCTCCACCTTCCGCAATCTTCTATCAATTTGTCTCCGCTTCTTTTTTCTTCCGCAAAAAAGCTGCCGCAAATATCCGCTGGAAATATTTTACGACAGCTTTCTTTTCTTGTCCATTTCTTTCATTATATTTTGTCTGATCCCATGTCTGTCTAATTCCCAGATTGGAATCGCGCTCTGACTTCCGTGCAAATTCTCTACAGCACCTTTGCAAGGAAATCCTTGAGTCTCGGGTTTTGCGGGTGGTCGAAGACCTGCTCCGGCGTGCCCTCCTCCATCAAAAGGCCGTCTGCCATAAAGAGAACGCGGTTACCCACCTCGCGCGCGAAGCCCATCTCATGTGTCACGCAGACCATGGTCATGCCCTCCTGCGCGAGCTCCTTCATGACGTCGAGCACCTCGCCGACCATCTCAGGGTCAAGCGCGGACGTCGGCTCGTCGAACAGCATAACCTCCGGCTCCATCGCCAGAGCGCGCACGATCGCGACACGCTGCTTCTGCCCGCCGGAAAGCTGGATGGGGTACGCCCCCGCGCGGTCCTTCAGCCCCACGCGGTCGAGCAGCGCGAGCGCTTTCTCCTCGGCCTCGTCCTTACTCATACCCTTCACCTTCATCGGCGCCAGCGTCATGTTGCCGAGGATCGTCATGTGCGGGAACAGGTTGAAGTGCTGGAACACCATGCCCATCTTCTGCCGCAGCAGATCGATGTTCAGGTTGACCGTCTTTCCGCTCTCATTTACATATTTCTTCTTCGTGATGTCGATGCCGTCGAAGATGATGGAACCCTCCGTCGGCTCCTCCAGCAGGTTCAGGCTGCGCAAAAAGGTCGACTTGCCGGATCCGGACGGTCCGATCACCGCCATCACGTCGCCTTTGAAAATCTCGGTCGCGATCCCGTCGAGCGCCTTGATTGCTCCCATGTTATAATGCTTTTTCAGGTCGGTTACCTTGATCAGACTATCTCTTGTCGCCACGGCTCATCCTCCTCTCAAAATACGCGATCAGCTTGGACGTCGGGAAGCACAGGCAGAAATAGATCGCCGTCGCCACCAGAAGCGGCTCGATGATGATAAAGGTCGCGCCCTTGACCGCGTTCACAGCCGACATGATGTCCTGCACGCCGATTGTGTAAGTGATCGCAGATTCTTTGATAATGATGACAAACTCGTTCGCGATCGCGGGAAGGATGTTCTTCACTGCCTGCGGGAGAATGATATAGCGCATGTTTTGCGTCTGGGAAAGTCCCAGTGAACGCGCCGCCTCCGTTTGGCCTCCGTCGATTGACTGGATACCGGCGCGGATGATCTCACAGAGATATGCGCCGGAGTTCAGTCCCAGCGCCACAACGCCCGGGAAGAAGCGCTCAAAACGGATAAACCCGAACATCAGAAACGACGGGAGCTTGATCATGCCAAACACGCCGTAATAGATGATGAAAATCTGAACGATGACCGGCGTGGACCGCAGAATCTCGACATACGCGGTCGCGAGGAAATTCAGCGGGTTGAACCTGCCGACTGCGGCCAGAAAACCGCGCTGCCTCCGGTGCCCGTTCTTGTCCAATCCGAGGAAACGCAGCGGACAGAAATTCGACAAACGCATCAGCGCAAGGATCAGCGCGAGGACAAAGCCGATGACCACCGTGAAGACGGACAGAAGAACCGTCACCAGAATACCCTGCCAGAAGAGCTGCGCATAAGGCAGCAGCTTCGGAAAGTTGCTCAGCTTGATAAATGAATCCATGTAAGGCTCCTTTCAAACATGCCATTCGTGTGTTCATATCGGGGCAATCGCCCTGTAGTCACATGATTGGAACATATTCCAGTAGAAAAGCTGCCGCATCACATGAGAAAATGCGGCAGCTCCTGCGTCTTTGCATGAAGTGCTTTATAATTACTCGGTCTCAGCCTCCGTCTCAACCTCTTCCGGTACCTGACCTTCCTCATTCAGAACGCCCTCGTACTTCTCGCCGGTCGCCAGCTCGTTCGCCTCCTCGACGAAGCGCTCCATGGAGCCGTCCTCCTTCGCCAGAGCGATCGCCTCATTGACCGCCATCAGCAGCTCGGCGTTGTCCTTGCAGACGCCTACCGCAGAACCTTCCTCTTCATACGGCACATCCAGCACGATCTCAAGATCCGGGTATACCTTCTGGTAGCTCTCGGCGACAGCGGTCTCGATGTAAGCCGCGTCCAGTTTGTCGGCCAGGAGCTCGGCGATGATGTCCGTCACCTTCACAAGCGGAACGATGTCGGCGTCCGGGGTATTTTTGTTCGCCAGATCCATCTGGATCGAACCGATCTGCGCGCCGACGGAAATCTCCGGCTTGTTGGCGTCCTCAAGGGAAGTGAAGTCTCCGGCCTTGTCCTTCACCGTCACGAACGACTGTCCTCCGCCAAAATAAATATCGGAGAAATCCATCACATCCATACGCGCCGGATCCGGGGAAAGGCCCGCCATACCGAGATCCACGGACTTCGTTGTCAGCTCGCTTAATACACCATCAAAATCCATCGGGATCACTTCAAGCTCCAGTCCCATGTAGTCCGCTATGTACTGTGCAAGCGCCATGTCGAAACCTGCCAGCGTCGGATTGCCGTCCTCGTCGATCGCGTAGAACTCATACGGAGCGAAGTCCGGGCTCGTCGCCACGGTCAGCTTGCCCGGCGTAACCGTCTGAACCTCGAGCGGAGCGCTCGCAGTCTCTCCCTCAGTCTCGTCTGCAAACGCGGTCATCGACAGGGCCATGCATGCAGCCATCGCAAGTGCCAGTAATTTCTTTTTCATAATAAGCTCCTCCTTCTCATGCCATGTCCGCCATACAGCGAACATGCATAAATATAAATTAATATCGCTATTTATACATTATACAGATATTCGCGAATAATTCAAGTAGAAATGACCTTTCTTGTTCGGAGAATTTCTTCCGCCCTGGCTTTTTTCTCCTTGAAAGGTTCTTCACTGGTATCGCTTGCCGTCGCGGTGATGCGCGCAGTTCCTGGAATCGGCTGCATATTTTCATCGAGGAACCACCAGTCATAGTAGTGCTCCGCGCCAAAGCCATCCTCATCCGGTCCTATATAGCTCTCCGGGGCACTCACCTCGACGAGATCCTTCCCCTCCAATTGCTTAATCTCATATTTCCTGCCCGGGTCAAAAAACGCGAATCCCAGATCGTTCAGAAGCTTCCCAGGAACGGAATGGCTGTAATAACCAATCCTGTGATTGCTGTTCTCCGGCAGGATTGACTCCAGCCGTTCTCCCGGATGCCCGGCAAAATACTGCGCGAACCAGTCTGCCGCCTCTGCGTTCCCTCTGCGGTATGCGCGATACCGCCAGTAATTTGCCGCCCGGGTATAGAAGGGCGAGGCATCCGGCTCCCACGCCCATTGCCCGAACCAGTCCGCCATCGCGGCCATCGCGGCCGCATCTCCCTGAGCGCAGCCGTCTCTCAGACGTCCGAACTCGGGATCGGCTCTGTGCCCCAGATTTGCCGCGTCCTCCAAATGCTGCTCCAAAAACGGTTGTCCCATTATGTGAAAGATCTGATCCGACGCAGCCTGGTCCCCATAATTGATCTTCTTTATATTTTTGCACTCGAAAAACGCGCCAATCTCGACTCTTGTCTCCGGATTCTGTATCGTAACCGTCTCCAGCTGTTCGCAGTAGAAGAATGCGGACTCTCCGATCTCCCGAACCGAATACGGGATCGTTATCTCACGCAGCCCGCAATCTACAAATGCCATTTTTTCGATCCTCTCAAGACCTTCTCCGAGGACGACCCTCTCCAGATTCCCGCATCTGACAAACGCCCTGAAGCCGATCTTTTTCACTGTTCCCGGAATGGTAACGGATGTGATTCCCTGGTTTTGGCAGAACAGCTCTGTCGGAATCTCATCCATGGTATCCGGAATCACCACATCGCCCGAAAGCATCTTTGCCTGATCATTGTCAATCACGCGCCCCATATCAGCACTCCCTTCCTGCGGCCGTGTTATTGCCCCGCGCACGGTAAGATTTGCAATTCATTATACGCTCGCCTGCTGTTTCCGCAGGATCACCCAGGTTCCCGCGATCCCCGCCGCACATACCGCCGCAAGCAGGCTCCATTGCAGATATCCCGGAATGCCGCCGATCAGCCGCCCGATCGCATTCCCGATTCTGCCCCAGAAGGAATTCGGGGCTTCCTCCGCCGCGTCGTGGATCCGCGGGACACCGATGCACAGGAACATCCACACGATCCAGGTCACCGCGAGGACAGGCTTGCCGAAGCGCAGGAAGATTGCGCCGACAAGACCTGCCACGATCACCAGCAGCACGACGACCGGGATCCCGATCCGAAGCAGATACGGCAGCAGCAGTTCTATCCCCTCATCCGCTCCTGCATTCTGCATGTGGTTCAGCGCTTCCTCTACCTTATACAACAATACCGTCAGCACAAAAACCTCCGCTATCGCAAGCAGCCACAATACCAAGTGCGATACAAAGAATGCTTTCCGCGTCGAGCTCATCGACAGCTCAACATCGAAATAGACGACCACTTCCGCAAACGAGAAAAACAGCATCGCCAGTCCCAGCGCTATGAGCGCGCAGCATGTCCCGAGTGGAAAATAGACCTTTTCTTCTATAAAATGCATCGCAATCGCAAGCGCCGCGGCCCCGAACAGCCATACCCCAAGCATGCCCCCTGCGATCTCGGCAAAGATTTTCCTCTGCACATAAATCTGTCGTTTGATTGCTTTCCACATATCCTGATCTCCTTCCATCATCCTAAGCCCTTGCCTCGGCATTCCGCGTGAGGAATCGCGCGAATCCAGCGGCGCAAAGATCCATCACAAGCCCTGCCGCGAACATCCCCATGCAAACAAGCGGCATGAGCAGCTCTGTTCCTATATGAGTCATCAGAAATCCTGTTTCTGAACGATCAAGCGAGACAAGGCTCCAGCCGATCACGCCGCCGATCAGTATGAATACGATCATCATGATCACCGCGCCCGCGGTTCTCCAGCGAAGACCCACTGCCCCGAGCGCAATGCCGAACGCCGAGCCCAACAGCTGCATTCCAAACGCGATCAGGAAAAACCACAGCATTCCGAGTCCGAACAGTTCCTCCTGTGGCGGATTGTTTTCCACATAGCGGCCAATCCCCCAGACCAGCCCCGCAAGCAAGGACGTAAGCAGCGCGGTCGCTCCCTGGCTCAGAAAGAAGGTCCGGATGATCTCCTTTCTGGTGCTTCCCATGGAAAGCAGCACCGAAAAGTAGACCTGATACAGACCGACCCCGGCCAAAGTCTGTATCAGCACCCCCGAAAACAGGAGCATCGTGGAAAACTGGAACAAAAGCGTCTGCCAGACCTCCGCCCGGTCTGCTTCTCCAAACCCTCCGGTCAGCAGAATCATACCTACCGTGATCGCCGCAGCGATCCCTACATAGGTGAGGGACGCCGTACTCCACAGCTTTACTTTCTTCATCCCCGTCCTCATACGTGCTCCTCCCCGCAAAGCGCCACAAACAATTTCTGAAGGCTGAGCTTCTGAACGCTCACGTCATATCCCTGCGGCAGCGTCTGCCTCGGAGCCAACAGCACCGCGACGCCCTTGCTGCGGCCCAGCTTTTCCTCATGGTGAACCTCAAGTTCTTTTGTCGCCGCGTCTACTTCTTCCTCATGTCCGCTTATATGATACGCCCGCTCCAGCAGCTCCTGCGTATTCTCTTTCAGAAGAATCTGCCCCTCGTCAAGCATGATAACCTCCTCGAACACATCCGCGGCCTCCTCGATGATGTGCGTCGAGATCACAAACGTGCGTCCGGTCTGCGTAAATTCCTCCAACAAAAGCTGGTAGAAACGCTCACGCGCAATCACGTCCAGACCGGCAACCGGCTCGTCGAGAAACGTAAACTCCGCCTTGCTCGCCAACGCCACGACGATCGTCACCATCGAAACCATACCCTTTGAGAGCTTGTTGATCCGCTTCTTTTTCTCAATCCCGAATTCCTGTATCAGACGATCCGCCGTCGCCTGATCCCAGTGCTCAAAATAGGTCGCGGCGATCTCCAGATACTCCTTCACCTTCATTGCAGCCGCGCCGCTTGTACTTGTCTGGCTCAGTTCCCGCGAAAAGCAGAAATGCTCCAGCACTTTTGGATTCTCCCACACCGGCTGTCCATCAAGCTCCACCGTGCCCCTCGTCGCGGAGTTCTGTGCCGTCAGGATCGACAGCAGCGTCGTCTTGCCCGCGCCGTTTCGCCCGATCAGCCCGTAGATCTTCCCGGACTCCAGCTCCAGATCGACGCCGTGCAGCACGTCTTTCTTCCCGTATGTCTTCACAATTCCCTTTGCAGTTAATTTGCTCATCCTTGCTATCCTTTCCCACGTCCATTCACCGTGAATCTGTCTCTATCCTCTCCTGTTTCTGTTCTTTCCTGTTTCTGTTCTTTCCTGTTTCTGTTCTTTCCTGTTTCTGTTCTTTCCTGTTGCCTGCCCCTTCTTCTATGCGGCAGACCATGCCTTTCACTTTTCTTTGCCCCGCCCGATCAGTCATGCGGCAGTCCATGTTTCTTATCTGTCCCCGTCCTGCCTGATCATCTCGACCAGCTCCTGTCTGCTGATCCCCAGGCTCTTTGCCTCCGCCAGCAGGCTCTTCACATAATCCTCATAAAAGTTCTTCTTCCGCTTTTCCGTGATCTGACGCTTCGCACCCGTCGCCACAAACATTCCGATCCCCCGTTTCTTGTAAAGAATGCCTTCGTCCACCAGAAGATTGACACCCTTTGCGGCCGTGGCCGGGTTGATCGCGTAGAGCTTCGCCAGCTCGTTCGTGCTCGGCACGCGCTCCTCCTCCAGCAGGATATCGCGCAGAATGTCGTTCTCGATCATCTCGCGGATCTGGATATAAATCGACTTTTCCTGTGTCAGGATCTCATTCACGCTCTCTCACTTCCTTCACCTCTGCTTTGATCTTTTTCAAAATCTGTCCATCCTTTCTCTGTCCGAATTTTGCATTTGATTTTTGTTTCTGATTCTTTGTTTCTCTGATTCTTTGTTTCCTTGATTTTTCTTTCTGTGCTCTTTTTTCTTTATTCGTTAATCGGTTCACTACTTATGTAATTAACCATACCACTAATCAGCTGTCCTGTCAAGCAGAAAAACGCAAAAAAATAAAGAATCTTCGAAACCTGGTTCAAAGATTCTCTGTCAGCTCATTCATGGAATATTTCACAGCCGCACCCGCGAGCTCGCGACTACCGCCGCGCAGACCACACCGCCCGCGACAAGCGCATCCCTGGTCTGATCCGCTCTCAGAACATGCTTCAGCCCGAAGCAGTAGATCAGGAAAAGGGCCGTCGCCACAAGAAAAATCAGCAGATGCCACAGCGCGAAGCGCCTCCTTGCGTCTGCCCCCGCTTTTTCCGCTTCTTCATACGTCACGCCGCTGATCCAGTAAACGCTCTGCGTCGCCAGGATCATCGCAAAAAGCAGATCCAGAAATACAAGCACAACAATTCCCAGATTCTTGCCTGCCCCGATCATTGGAAAATACATTCCCCCGCCGTATATGTAAAAAAGTATCACGGCTACCAACAAAACCTGCCACACCCAGAACAACGTATAGGATTTTTTCCGATAAGCAGTCATATCATCGCCTCCATATATACAAAATATATTCCGCATATGATCCTTCTGTCAACCAGTAAATACGTGAAAGTTCTCTTTCAGGCAAGCTCGCAGCTGTCCCGGCTGCATCTGCTTTTCCTTCGCGACAAATTTCAGATTTTTTTCCAGCACAGCTGGAATATCTCTGAAAGATACTGCTCCCGTCTCCTGCCCGCTCATCCATGCAATCGAAGAGAGGCCGTCCGTCTCCAAGAACATCCGCTCTGCCGGAATCTCGCGCAGCATGCGTTCATACAACGGCGTAAAATTCTCCGCCAGATCCGGTCCCAGCGTGAAATAGCAACCGACTTCCAGAAATTTTTCAAACTCCGCCTCGCTGCCGGAATACCAATGTACGCAAACCTTCCCCGGAAAATCGCCGATCATCTCCGCGATCTGCCGCTCCTGCCCTTTCGTGTGCAGGACAATCGGCCTTTTAAGCTCCGCCGCAATCTCAAGCTGCTGCGCGAATACATGCCTCTGCACGGCAAGCGGAACCTCACACCATACAGAGTCCATGCCGATCTCCCCGACGATCGGGCTGGCCATGAATAATTCCCGGCAATCCTGCGGATCAAAACGGTCGCCGTACCACGGGTGAATGCCGAAACTGAGTATGCAGCTCCCGTTTTGTTTCGCCGATTGTTTCTCCGATGTGCCCGAATCATTCATTCTGTCTCTGTTCGCCGTTCGGGAATCATCGGGCGCATATCGACCGGAAAATATGCCTCCATCCCACTTCTCCTGCTGATCATTCCCCTCTCCCGATTCAAGGCCCCGCCGCATAAACTCCCACTCTTGCGGCGTCCCGCAGCTGAACACGGTATTGATCCCATATTCTCTTCGCGCCGCAAGTTCCTGCGCCGCGAGCGCGGACAGTTCCTGTTTTGTCAGTTTATCCCGGTATCCCTCCGACAGGCAGAGCAGATGCGCATGCATATCCAGCATGCCTATACAATCCTTTTTCTTGTCCTGTACATCATAGGTTTCAGAAGAATCAGATTGAACTTTCCCATTTTCCATCGTGTTGGTCCTTATCTTTTTTGCATGCGTTTAAATCGATCCATAAACTACGTACGGCATTTTCTCTAACGTTTGTTTCCTCTCTTTCCAATCCGGCATCAGCACGGAGAGGAAACTGTAAAATTGTTTCGAGTGATTCGGATAGAGAAAATGGCAATATTCATGCATAACCACGTATTCAATACAGTTTCTCGGAGCTTGAAGAAGGCGTTTATTAAGCGTAATAATCCCTTTCTTCTTCAGGCAAGTTCCCCAACGGGTATCCATATCCCTGATATGCAGCAAAGGTACTCCCACTCCGTATTTCCGGAATACCGGATATAATTCTTCTACTATTTCACCAAAAACTGTTTTGCATTGCTGATCAAGGAATTGCTGTACCATCTTCTGCTTTTTTAACGTATTATCAGGTTCTTTGACGGTCAGGATAATATATACCCCATCTGATGTGACAGAATCCCGGTCATCCTTCAAAACTCTGAGCCGGAGTCCGCGCCCTTGTATATAAAACGTTTCGCCGCTGACATATTTTTTCGGCTGAGACTGATACCGGGCCATTTCCTCAAATCTTTTGACCGCCTTTTGTATATATTTGGCTTTCCTGCGAACGAACTCATCAATCTCAAAAACCGATACATCAAAACCGGCAGACACAAAGACCCGGCCGTCTCTGCAAATTCTCAGGTTCAGATTCTTTACCTGTTTTCGCTCCAGATAATATCTGATTCCGCCGTTATTGGAAGAAACGGTCCTGACAACATTTTCCATACGGCTAAAACCTCCTGAGCGCAACGGCTTTCACATTGTCTATGATTTTGTCAATCAGGTCAAAAGACAATTTCAGTCCCCGCTTTTTCTCGTACTCATAAAAGAGGTCGTCAATATTCTGAGAAATCCGGTCATGAATCGTTTCGTTATTCGTCCAATCCACCTGGCTGTGCGCTGCGATAATCTTCGTTATTTCTTCCGATATCTCTGCAACAAAATCAGGCGTAATTATATCGCTCTCCACTTCTTCGAAAATCGGAATTAAGACACCGTAAAAAGCCTGCGCATGAACGTTTTCCCGAATTCTGTCCGGATAACTTACCGTACTCCTTCCGACATGATAGTCCTCCATAATGGATTTCATTTTTGCGAAATACTCCGCTTCAGAAATCACTTTTTCCTTATAGAGATCCAGCGCCTCTTTAATCCGTTTTGAGAAGCTGTCATAATAGGCAGGATTTTCATCCCGTTTTTCGCTGATTCTTTTGGTGAGTCTGCTTGCTATGGCATCCGCTTTCGCGCGCAGCGAGCCCAGCTCGCCCAGCTCCTTCTCAAAATCATCTTTGTTGAGAATATCAACCGGGCTGGTAATCTGCTTCAGACCTGCAACCGAGAGATGCGTATCGAGCAGGTTCTGCATCTGTTTCTCATATTCCCTGTTATCAATCGCATCACAATATCGGATTTTTACGCTGCGGCGGACTTTGGAAAAATAAGCAAACATATCCTGATACTTCTTCCGTTCGTCTTTTGGAAGCGCGTTGTATGCCTGCTCGGCATTCAGCACAAGGTTCAGCGCACGCCCGTAAACGCACACCCGATCGTAGAAATCTTTTCGGATCCCATCATCTGCCAGCAATACCTCCACTGCCTCAGAATCACCGGTATCCGGAATTGTCACAAACAGATCCGTCAGCTGGGTATATGCATTTCGAAGGTCTCCAACGGCAGTTATCACATCTGTAACAACCCCTTTGAGGTCACCGCAGTCGAAGTTCTCCAGTCCTGCTCCACTGTACATATCCACCGCGATATCAAGATTCTCAATCAATCCCCGGTAGTCCACGATCATGCCGTAGTCCTTGCCTTCGTACAGGCGATTCGTCCTTGCAATCGCCTGCAAAAGCGCATGTTCTTTCAGTTCCTTATCAATGTACAAAACCTGACAGATCGGGACGTCAAAGCCCGTGAGAAGCTTACTGCACACAATCAGAATGTCAATCTCGCCATCGCAGAATTTATTTTTCATTGCCTCTTCATAGCAATCTGCGGAACCGTATTGTCTCATCATTTTATCCCAGTACGCAATGACCAGATCGTCTGTGCCTTCGTCCATATCGTCAACGCTCTCCCGCATATCCGGAGGAGAGATCACAACCGCACAGTTCAAGTCTCCAAACCGTTCAAAACAGTCCAGATAGCGTACCGCATCCCGCTTGTAGTTTGTCGCAAGCATCGCCTTAAACCCGGTATTTTTGTATCCTTCAATGAAATGTTCGTTGATGTCCAGAGCAATCCTCTTGATACGCGCATCTGTCGACGTCAGTCGGCGAATACTGCTCCATTTTCTCCGGAGATCCTCCTTTTGCGCATCTGTCAAACGTTTGGTTGTCTGCCGAAACCACAGATCAATATTCTCCTCGTCTACTTTCTGCTCCACGAAGCGCCCCTCATAGATCAACGGAACTATCGCATGATCCTCCACGCCGTCCCTGATCGTATATTTATGGATCAATTTCCCAAACCGGGACATCGTATTCTTTTCACGCTTCATCAACGGCGTGCCTGTAAACCCTATATAGCAGGCGTTTGGGAATACGTTGCGCATCTCAACCGACATAAGCCCGTTGTTCGAACGATGGCTTTCATCTACCAGGACAAAGAGATTGCGGGAAGGATTTTTCGCTTCCTGCTTTTCCGCCGCCTGAAATTTGTTGATGACGCTGGTAATCACATCCGCTTTCTCACTGTTGATCAGTTCAACAAGATGACGCCCGCTGGTCGCCCGAACCGGCTTCAGCCGTGTATGCGCAAAAGTCGCCGCGATCTGCCTGTCCAGTTCCTTGCGGTCTGTGACAATAACCACTCGCGGATGCTCCGAAGCCAGTTCCAACAGGATATATTTTGCCAGCATAACCATTGTCAGGCTCTTTCCGCTTCCCTGACTATGCCATATCACGCCGCTTTGACGGTTGCCCCTCTCATCCGTCTCGGCAATTGTCTTTATGATCTCCTTTACTGCAAAAAACTGCTGGTAGCGACATACTTTTTTCACATTTGCGTCAAACAAAATAAAATACTGCATCAAATCGTAAATACGTTCGGGGCTGAACAATGCGATGATATTTCTGTCCTGTTCGGTCGGCAGACGATCTGAAACCAGAGAATCCAGTTTTTTCCTTAACCATCCGTGGTCCTGCTCTTTCCAAATGCTCCAGAACTTTTTCTGTGTTCCCGCTGTCGCATACATCACAACATTTTTATTGGTCGCCATTACAAACTGGACAAACTTGAAGAGCTGCGGAATGTATTCCGCCTGCTGATTCCGAATCATCTGTTCCACTGCCTGATCGACAGGAATCTGAGGAGCCTTACATTCAATTACGGCAAAAGGAATCCCGTTGATAAACAACACCAGATCCGGACGAGCATTATGCCGCTTGTCAAGACTGTCTACCGCGAACTCCTCCGTCACATAGAGCAGATTATTTTTCGGATGTTCCCAGTCAATATATTTCAGATTGAAGCTGAGTGTTTTACCGTCGCCGACAATTTCCGGATAGCTTTTGCCAAGTAACAGGGCATCGTAGATTTTCTCATTCGTAGTCACAAGCCCATCGGTCAACGACTCATCAAGATCCTCCATCGCACGCTCTATATTCGACAGAGAAAACTCATTTCCAACTCCGGCGTAGGAATACCTGTTAAGCCGGCGAAGCTGTCCCCGCAAAATATCCTTCAGCAAAACATGGTACCGGCTCCCGCGCTGCTTTTCGCAGTCTTCCGGGGACAGATAAATATAGCCCATATCCTGCAAGAGTCTGAGTGCAGGACGCTTACTGGCGTTGCTTTCCAGATACATATCTTTATTCATAGATTTTCTCCTTTGTAAAAATACCCTTGTAATCCGGTTCAGGACTTCACTCTCACGATCCCCGTCATCAAGAGTCTTATCAACGTCTTTTTCAATTTCTTCATCTCATCCAGCTTACGCTGGTGAAGGGTGATGAGGTCGTCAATAGCACTCAAAAATCCACCTATTGCTCTCTGCTCTTCCTGGGTCGGATATGAAACAATAGTACTTCCCACAAGCTCC
Organism: uncultured Lachnospiraceae bacterium; assembly: GCA_947627365.1. Classification (GTDB taxonomy): domain Bacteria; phylum Bacillota; class Clostridia; order Lachnospirales; family Lachnospiraceae; genus Choladousia. The sequence goes on from CANQVT010000019.1 coordinate 14,333, forward strand.
TTATTAAGATTATTTACGGCGCTCCCCGCTGCTAAGGACTTGTATTGAGCAAGCATTTGTTGAATTCCAAGAAGATGACATAGGAATGTTAAATCATAAACTTTCTTCTCGTTCCTGATGAGAAGCCACCCATCATGAATACAGCCATTTATACCCATAATATAAGGTTTGCCAAAACTCATTGAGTTTGAAAGAATCAAATCTCCCGGGTGCACTTCTCTTGTTTTTGCTAACCCCTCAGGTCGGATTTTCTCTTTAGTTTTTGTGATATAATTCCCCATTGTCGGAGCATCGCCAATCTTTACCCAATTAAGTCCATCCTCTGCGTCCGTTATAAAGTCTTCTATCGGGCGTGGTGATCCTCCCCGCTCAATAATTACTGTGTCGCGAAACTTACGCTGTTCCCAAGGATCGGTAAATTCCGGAAATCGTATCTCAGGCACATTACCGTCATGTTTTGGAAACATCTTCTCCAGATATACTTTCTTCAACTTTTTCGTTTCATCGATCTTCTTCTGCTGAAGCTCTATCTCCTTATCCTGAACAGCAAGGATCCCGGCAATTTTTATCCGCTCATTCAATGGCGGAAGAGGAAACGAAAACTTCATGAACTCAGAAAAGTGTACTCTCTGCTTTTCAATTAGCGAGCCGGTAGATACCTTATTGTAGTATGTGAGCATTGCATCACAGTTCAGCAGGTTATCCATAAACAATTGATCGTCTTCGTTCAGAGTTGCAAAAATATCATAATAGCCCGATACCGCGACAGGTTGATTCCCTTTATGGCGAGCGACCGCGCCAAACCGTAAATTCATCGGATTGTATGCATATTCACCCGGACGAATAATTTTATAGGAATTTTCTTTCTTTACCAAATGACTTCTCTCATACCGCTCTGTTTTTGGTGTAATACCCTCCTCAATCGTCAGACTGTATAACGGGTAAGCGGAAAGGTCATCTGTATATTCGCTTCTGCTTGTAAATAGCGTTGAAAAAAGGACTTCGCCCCATTCATCCGGGGCAATGCCAAGCGGCCCTTTTCTGTATCCTTCCGGCACTTCTCCACGCCGAATCTGTTGTATTCTATATGCAATCTCTTTCTCCATGTTCCCTCCAGGGCTTCACGCTCGTATATTTACCCTTTTAACCGCTTTACTTCTTCCGTCAGTTCATCTATATCTGCAGTTTCCATGCTTCTGCGATGTGCATCATACTTTTCGTATTCTGCATTCGCCAGCGTTTCCGCGACCTCACGCTGCACTGTGCCGAAATTCTCCAGTACCTCCCGTCCGTTAAACCGCAGAAATTGATTCAGCTTGTCCTCCCAGTCGGCCATATGCATAACCTGATGCTGTTTGGCCTGCAGCTCCGCATAATCCAGATACATATTCACGATCAGATTCAGCGTGCTGATTTCCTCCTGCGTCATATAGTTCTTCGCTACAATTATATCGCTTCGGCGAACCTTTGCTCCCCTAAAAGCGGTAAGTCCCATATTGTCCCTGGAAGAATCCGCTCTGGCTGCGATCATTTCGGCTGCAGTATATCCGGTCGCCGCATATTCCAGCTTGTTCTGCACTGTCTTGAAAAACAGCTGCGCGGCATTACTCTTGCTGTCATAATCCACTGACAGAGCAAAAATATCCTTTACTTTCTGATATACTCGCTTCTCACTGGCCCGAATATCGCGAATCCGCTCCAGCAGTTCGTCAAAATAATCCGCCCCGAATTCTTGCGGATTTTTCAGCCGTTCGTCGTTCAGCACGAAGCCTTTTTTCATATATTCCGTCAGAATACCGCTCGCCCATTTGCGAAAATGAATACCTACATTGCTGCGGACACGATAACCGACAGCGAGAATCATATCCAAATTATAATGCTTGATCTCTCTGTTTACCCGTCGTTTCCCCTCTGATTGAACTATCCGGAAATTCCGGATAGTTCGGTCTTCGCTCAATTCGCCGTCTGCATAGATGTCAATAATATGTTCGTTGATTGTCCGAACATTTACCTGATACAGCTCCGCCATCGTTCTCTGAGGCATCCATACCGTCTCGCCGTCAAAATATACATCTATTTTCGTATCGCCCTTTTCATTCTGGTAAATCAGAATTTTTCCGGTATCAGCCAGTTCATTATTCATAAACCCAGTTCCTCCAGATACTTTGCCATCTGCGCCTGCACCTGTGTAAGTTCAGTCTCTATATCTGCGATATTTTGCCTTATCTCGTCGATATCCGGCAGCTCCTCTTCCTCATAAGTGTCCACATAACGTGGAATGTTCAGATTATAGTCATTTTGGCGAATCTCATCGCGCGTAGCCAGATAGCTGTACTTATTTACTTTTTCTTCCCTCGCTTCGTAGGTACTGACGATCCTCTGAATATCACTGTCACGCAGAATATTCTGATTCTTTCCTTTTTCATAGTTGCCTTCTCCTGACGCGTCAATGAACAGGACGTCGTCACGTGTGCGATTCTTCCTGAAAACAAGAATACAGGCCGGAATACCGGTACCATAAAACAAATTTGCAGGAAGTCCGATCACCGCATCCAGCAGATTCATTTCGATCAGCTGTTTTCGAATCCTTCCTTCGCCGGCGCCTCGAAACAAAACTCCATGCGGAAGGACAACTGCCATCCGGCCTGTCTCTGCATCAAGGCTATGAAGCATGTGCAGGACAAAGGCGTAATCCCCTTTTGACGAAGGCGGAACTCCCCATTCAAACCGTTTCCAGGGATCCAACTCCGCAGTCATCTTCTCTTTCCTTTTTTCTTCGGAATCGTAACTCACATTGGACAAAAAACCACTGTCCCATTTATCCATACTGAAAGGAGGGTTTGCAACCACCACCTGAAATTTCATGAGCTTGTCGTCCTCAATATTCTGAGGGTTTGAAAGTGTATCCCCCTGCCAGATGCGGGCGTCGTCTATCCCATGCAGGAACATGTTCATCGTGCATAGTGCCCACGTCTGTGCATTCAGCTCCTGTCCGTAAACAGCCGTTTTTCCGTTAGGCACCTTCTTGTATGCTTTCAGCAGCAGGCCCCCGCTTCCGCACGTAGGGTCGTAAATACGATCGTTTTCCCCTGGTTTTACAAGCTCTGCGACCAATTCAGATACCTGACCGGGGGTATAAAATTCTCCGCCCTTTTTCCCTGCGTCAGAAGCAAAGTTGGCGATCATATACTCATATGCGTCCCCAATAATATCGGATGAATCCAACTGGCCGGGGCGAAGATCCAGTTCATGAAAATCTTCCAGCAGATTGCGAAGCGTCGCATTCTTCTCCCGCACGTCGCCAAAATCGACCTGAGAGTTAAAATCGATTGCACGAAAAACGTTGCGAAGCTTACCACTGTTGTGTTCCTCGATATGGGACAAAGCTACGTTAATCTTCTGACCGATTTCGTTGTCGTTTCTGTATTCATACAAAAAATCAAAGGAAGAGCTTTCGTCGATTGCAAACCGCTCCCGCGCCATCGCCCGTTCTACACGGCGTACATCCCCGTCATACTGCTTCATGTAAATTACTCGCTTTTCCTTTGTAACATCGCTTAAATACTTCACAAAGAGCATAGCCAGAATATAATCCTTGTAACGGGAACTGTCTATTTTTCCGCGAAAGCTGTCACATGCTTTCCAAAGTACACGTTGAACATCACTGCGACTTGTCATCTTTCATTACCTCTCTTTGTCTCTCTTCGTTTCTTCGTATATAGTATGAATCAGGAAGCTATAGTAACGCTCTTTTTCAATTACCAGCTGCCGGAGCAGATGCTCCTCTCTCTTTGCCAGCAGATTCATCGCGGAAATCCGCCTCTGATCGGCAATCGGCAATAAGTCTATTTCAAATTCTGTAAAATATCTCGCTTTGGCTGCTCCCAGCATGTTGCTGCTGCTGTTTTCGTATATTTCCTTCCTTACTTCCGGTGTGTTAATCAGCCAGAAAAGATATTCCGGCAGAAGCTTGTCCCCGCACCGGATAATCGCAAAATTCGACGATACGACTGCTCCGGCGGTAGCTTCGTCAATAAGAACCGCCGTATATGGCAGACTCAGACGGACAATGATGTCCCCAATCTGAGATATATATTCCAATGGCAGCTTTTCTGATGCATCAAATACATCCATCTGCTCTCTGGCAATAGATCCGTCGGGATTAACCGACCGCAGATTGAGCAGCGGATAACGTATTCCGGTCGGTTCCCGCGCCTGCTTCCGCGAGAGAACCAGTCCGCTTCGCACCAGAGCCAAATCCCCAAGTTTCATTTGTTCACCTCGTCTGTCATGATGGAAAAATAACATAAAATTTATTCATGAAAAGATTTTTCTTCTTTATTATCATGCTAATACACATTTCGACAAATGTCAATAAATTTTGTCATGTCTAAAAAATAACGCCCCATTTGTTATAAATTGCGGTGCAGAAATCCCCTGCACCGCAATCCGTTCACGCTTTAATCACCCGGTAAATCTCCGCGCGCAGCTCTCCCTGCTCGTACAGCCACTCCCTCGTGCGATTCTGCTCTGTGACAGAGAATTCTCTGCGGATACCTTCGCCGGGTGTCCCGAAGATCAGGATGCGGTCGGAGAGATAGATCGCCTCGTCCGTGTCGTGCGTCACCAACAGGATCGTCTTTTTCAGGCTGCCGCACAGTTCCCGAAGCCAGTCCTGCATGTCGCCGCGCGTGATTACGTCCAGCGCCCCAAAAGGCTCGTCAAGCAGGTAAATGTCCGCGTCGCACATCGCCGTGCGCAGGAATGCCGCCCGCTGCCGCATGCCGCCGGAGAGCTCGGAGGGATATTTGTCCTCGCAGCCCTCCAGACCGAAACGCGCCATCTGCTCTCTTGCTCGCTCCCTGACCGCATCCTTCTCATGATGAATCTCCCCGTAGAGGCAGACGTTGTCGAGGATCGTCCGCCAGGGGAACAGCAGGTCGTTCTGCGGCATGTAAGCGAACTGATGATTCACGCCGCTCGTCTGCACGCCGTCAATCAGGATCTGTCCGCCCTGCGGCTTCAGGATCCCCGCCAGCACATTCAGAAGCGTCGACTTTCCGCAGCCGGAGGGGCCGAGAATGCTGACAAACTCGCCCTCCGACACCGCGAAAGAGAGATCCTTGAGGATCACTTTATCCGTATATGAAAAATTCAGGTTGCTCACGCTAAGTTTCATTGCTGAATCCACCCTCCGGAACCCGGAAATTCTGTTCGTATTGCTGCAAAATTACTTTTTACTGCGCCAGGAATTCATTCGTGTAGCAATCCGCCGCCGGGATCGCCTCACTGATCACGCCGTACTCCTGCAGGAACGCGCTGTAATTGTCCCACACCTCGTCCTTCATCATACCCCAGACGTCCGTGTCCTCCATGAATTTATCCGCCAGGTACTCCTGCGAAATCTTCAGCATCTCAAGGTCATAATTCGGCGCATACTTGGAAAGAATCTCCGCCGACGCGTCCGGATCCGCGATCGTGTCCGCATAGCCTTTCTCCGTCGCGCGCAGGAACGCGGAGACCATCTCCGGATCCTCCTCAAGCACTGCGTTGCTCGCGATAATGATCGGCGTATAGTAATCCAGGCGCTCATCCAGATCACGGCAGGCCATATAGTTGAGCTCTACGCCGTTCATCTCCGCCATCACGGAATCCCACGCCTCAAAGAACCACATCAGATCACAGCTCTTTCCGAGCGCCTCAAAACCACTGCCGTCGGAAATCACCATATTCAGCTTCGAGAAATCCTTGCCTGCCTGCGTCATGCACGCCTCGAGCACCGCCGACTCACCCGGGCCGCCCCAGCCCGCGTACGTCTTGCCCTCGAAATCCGCCGGGGACTCGATGCCGCTGTCCGCAAGGCTCACAAAGCCCGAGGTATTGTGCTGGATGATCGTCGCGATAGCCTTGATCGGGAGTGGATCCTCCGCGGTTAGCGCGATCGTCACATCCTCCTGATAGCTGACGCCGAACGTGCCCTTCTGCTGCGCCACGAGCGTCGCCGTCGCGCCGTCGGTCGGCTCGATGATCTCGACATCCAGCCCTTCTTCCTCATAATAGCCCTTCTCCAGAGCAACATACATACCCGTGTGATTCGTGTTCGGCACATAGTCCAGAATCACCGTTACCTTTTTGAGTTCCACATCCTCATCCGCCGATACCGGCATTGCCATGCCAAGCATCATTGATGCCGCTGCCACAAGGGCAAATCCTTTTTTCCATGTCTTGTTCATCTCTGTCTCCTCCTCATTTCTGTCTTTTCTTTCCGGCCCATACAGGGTCGCTTTCTATGAAAATCCGTATGGGATTTACATCGTTAATTTGCAATTCATCATGAGCCAAACGATCACGCCTTCGCACTTCTTCTGCGCCGCGCCGGAATCATAAGATAACCGAACAGCTTCACCAGTCCGTTCATCAGCAGGCTCAGCAGAATGATCATCAGCACGCAGGCGAACACCTTGTCCAGCATATAACCGTTCTTTGCCCGGATCAGATAATAACCGAGGCCGCTCTGCGAGGCGATCCACTCTCCGACCACCGCGCCGCTGATGCTGTAGGTCGCGGCTACCTTGAGCCCCGACAGCAGCGAGATCACAGCCGATGGGATCTTGACGATCCGGTAGATCTGGAATTTCGAACCGCCGTAGGTGCGGACAAGATTCAGATAGCCCTCGTCCATCTCCCCCAGACCGTCGCTGAAGCTGACGACGATCGGGAAAAAGCACATCAGCACGACCGTCAGGATTTTCGGCGCATAGCCAAAGCCCATGTAGATGATGAAGATCGGAGCGAGCACAATGACTGGAACCGTCTGCGTCACGACCAGAATCGGGTAAATACTCTTCTTGAACGTGGGCATCGCGTCGATCAGCACGCCCATGAGAATGCCGATCACGAATGAGATCGCCATGCCTGCGAGCGCCTCCATCACCGTCACACTTGCGTGCCTCAGAAGCTCCGGAAGCTCTGTGACAAACGTTGAAAGCATATCGCTTGGCGCCGGGAGCACATACAGTGGAATTCCCGCCAGCTGCACCACCAGCTCCCATATAATCAGCAGACTCAGGATCACAAAGACTGGAGCTGCTTTCGTAAGTTTCCTCATAGTTGTTCCTCCTGGCACGGTTCGGAAGCTGTGCCCAGCCTCTGGAAAGCTTCGCTTTCCAGAGGTCGCGGGCTTTCGCCCTATAGATCCTCTGTCCCGTGGAATTGCCTGCAGGCAGGCATTCCCCGCTCCAGCGGATCTGCACGGCTCATTGCCTTCGCGAAAAAAGCTGCCGACACTTCTGCCGGCAGCCCATTATACTCGCAATAATCGCAAGAACCTGGTCGTTCCCGCGATCTGTTCCTATTTTCCTGCGCCAGCATTATCTGTATCAGGTTCGAAGGGTCAAAACCGTAAGGTTTACTCTCAGGCCCAAGGCCTCCCCGTTTTCGTACGTTACTATACCACAGCTGTCTGAATTATACAAGCATAAATTTTAAGTCTGTTTTTTTCTGTCTGTTAAGATTTTCTTAAATGACTGGACACCTCCGCGACCGGATGTTAAAATAGCCGCTAGAGATGTGAGACAGGGGAAACAAATAAGGGGATTTCTTATTATGATAATCAAATTTCTGAAGCCGTTTTCATTTTTGCCGGCTATTATCCTGATGTATATGATTTTTTCGCTGTCCGCGCAGGACGGCGAGACCTCGGCCGGACTCAGCTATCAGGTAAGCTATAAGATTGTGGAGGTCGGCGGCGAAGTCCTGGGAGCCGATCTGCAGTCCTGGGAGATCGACCAGCTGGCGACGCGCTTTCACACTCCGGTGCGCAAGCTCGCACATATGACGGAATATTTTCTGCTTGCCATAGCGGTGGCTTTCCCACTGTATGTCTATGGGCTGCGAGGCATTCTGCTGCTGATTGCGGCAGGAATGATTTGCGTGGGCTTTGCCTGCGGGGACGAATATCATCAGTCGTACGTCGCCGGACGCGGGCCATCCAAGCGGGACGTCCTGATCGATTCCATCGGCGTATTTTTCGGGATCGTACTCGTCCGTATCATCGGCTGGACCGGACGCAATACGATCTTCCGTCCTTTTGCCCGCAAGAAGAATCGTCAAGACAAATCGGATGCAGAATTCGAGCGGCAACCATACCCACAGGGTAATCCCTATCCACAGGGCAATCCATACTTGCAGGGCAACCCGTATCCGCAGGGCAATCCCTATCCACAGGGTAACCCATACTCGCAGGGCACTCCATATCCGCAGGGTAACCCATATTCGCAGGGCACTCCATATCCGCAGGGCAATCCCAACGCCTACAGCAGGAATTCCTATCCCGAGGATTTCTATGACGAAAATCTCTACGAGGAAGAGGAAGCCGGCACCTCGGATCGACTGTCCGAGGATATGTCCTTACGCAAGCTCGTCAGCGATCTGAAGGATCAGAAGCAGTCCAGACGAGCATCCCAGAGAAGCAGCCGTTCTCCGGAGTAAAAAACCAGGGGCAGGAATTTGTTTCCCGCCCCTGAATATTTTTGGAATTACTCTTCTGTCCCAGCTCCTACCGGCTCCAGCTCTTCTTCAGATCTCTCTACCGCTTCCGTCTCCTCCGCCAATGCTTCCGCATCCTCAGGATTCGTCTCGTAGTCGTCTGACAGCTCATTCAGCACCACTTCCGCATTCTCATCGATCTCCTCGGACACAGCCGAAGCTTCCTCTGCCAATGCATACTGGTAGTCGTCCGTCCCGGAAATATCGAGCTGAACATTATGATAACGCTTCATTCCGGTACCGGCCGGAATCAGCTTACCGATGATGACATTCTCCTTCAGGCCGATCAACGGATCGATCTTGCCCTTGATCGCGGCCTCCGTGAGCACCTTCGTGGTCTCCTGGAAGGACGCCGCCGACAGGAAGGAATTCGTCGCAAGAGCGGCCTTCGTGATGCCGAGCATAACGCGCTTGCCCTCTGCCGGCTCCTTGCCCTCCGCGATCATCTTCTCATTGATGTCGTCAAAGTCCAGAATATCGATCAGCGTGCCCGGCAGGAAATCCGTATCGCCGTTGTTCTCGACGCGAATCTTCTTGAGCATCTGGCGCACGATCACCTCGATGTGCTTGTCGTTGATCTCCACGCCCTGCAGGCGGTACACACGCTGGACCTCGCGGAGCATATAATCCTGCACAGCCTCGACGCCCTTAATCTTCAAAATGTCATGCGGGTTCACGCTGCCCTCGGTCAGCTCATCGCCAGCCTCCAGATAAGCGCCGTCCGCCGCCTTGATTCTCGAACCATACGGGATCAGGTAGGTCTTGGACTCACCTGTCTCATCGTTCGTCACGGTGATCTCACGCTTCTTCTTCGTGTCGCGGATCGTGACGTTACCGGCAATCTCCGTGATGATGGCAAGTCCCTTCGGCTTTCTCGCCTCAAACAGCTCCTCGACACGCGGAAGACCCTGTGTGATATCGCCGCCTGCCACGCCGCCGGTATGGAAGGTACGCATCGTCAGCTGAGTACCCGGCTCGCCGATGGACTGCGCCGCGATGATGCCGACGGATTCGCCCACCTGCACGGTCTCGCCGGTCGCAAGGTTCGCGCCATAGCACTTCGCGCAGATGCCGTTGTGAGAACGGCAGGTCAGGATCGTACGGATCTTGATCTTCTCATACGGCTTACCGTCCGGTCTGACGCCATCCTTCATGATACGCGCGGCGCGTCCCGGCGTGATCATGTGGTTCGCCTTGACGATCACCTCGCCGTCCTTATCGCAGATCGTCTCACAGGAGACACGTCCCGTGATGCGCTCCTGAACGCTCTCGATCTCTTCTCTTCCGTCCGTAAACGCCTTGACGTACATGCCCGGAATCTCGTCCCGTCCCTCGCAGCAGTCCATCTCACGGATGATCAGCTCCTGCGATACGTCGACCAGACGTCTCGTCAGGTAACCGGAGTCCGCGGTACGCAGAGCCGTGTCGGACAGGCCCTTGCGGGCGCCGTGCGCCGACATAAAGTACTCCAGAACATCCAGTCCTTCACGGAAATTCGACTTAATCGGCAGCTCGATCGTATGTCCCGTCGTATCGGCCATCAGGCCACGCATGCCGGCAAGCTGCTTGATCTGCTTGTCGGAGCCACGGGCACCCGAATCGGCCATCATGAAAATGTTGTTGTATTTGTCCAGTCCGTCGAGCAAGGCCTTCGTGAGCACGTCGTCCGTGTTCTTCCAGGTCTCCACGACTTCCTTATAACGCTCTTCCTCCGTGATCAGGCCACGCTTGTAGTTCTTCGTGATCCTGTCCACGGTGTCCTGCGCCTTCTTGATCAGCTCCGGCTTCTCCGGCGGCACTGTCATGTCGGAGATCGATACTGTCATAGCCGCCTGTGTTGAATACTTGTAGCCGGTCGCCTTGATATCGTCCAGCACCTCGGCGGTCTTGGTCGCCCCGTGCGTGTTGATAACCTTCTCCAGAATCTGTTTCAAACCCTTCTTGCCGACGAGGAAGTCCACCTCGAGCTTCAATTCGTTGCCCGGGATTGAACGGTCCACAAAGCCAAGATCCTGCGGAAGAATCTCATTGAACAGGAAGCGCCCGAGCGTCGACTCAACTGTCTCCTGCAGAACCGTACCGTCCTCCAGCTTCTTCTGCATGCGAACCTTGATCTTCGACTGCAGAGTCAGAGCCTTATTTTCATACGCAAGAATCGCCTCGCTCACGCTGCGGAAGAACTTGCCCTCACCGAGCGCGCCCGGTCTCTCCTGCGTCAGATAGTAGATACCAAGCACCATATCCTGCGACGGAACCGCCACAGGACCGCCATCCGACGGCTTCAGCAGGTTGTTCGGGGATAGCAGCAGGAAACGGCACTCCGCCTGCGCCTCCACAGACAGCGGAAGATGTACCGCCATCTGGTCTCCGTCGAAGTCTGCGTTGAATGCAGTACACACGAGCGGATGAAGCTTGATCGCCTTACCCTCGACAAGAATCGGCTCAAACGCCTGAATGCCGAGTCGGTGCAGTGTGGGAGCGCGGTTCAGCATCACCGGATGCTCCTTGATGACGTCCTCGAGCACGTCCCAGACCTCCGGCTGCAGACGCTCCACCATCTTCTTCGCATTCTTGATATTGTGAGATGTTCCGTTCGCCACAAGCTCCTTCATCACAAATGGCTTGAACAGCTCGATCGCCATCTCCTTAGGCAGACCGCACTGATAGATCTTCAGCTCCGGTCCCACGACGATAACGGAACGTCCGGAATAGTCCACACGCTTTCCGAGCAGATTCTGACGGAAGCGTCCGGATTTGCCCTTGAGCATGTCGGACAGGGACTTCAGCGCCCGGTTGCCCGGTCCCACGACCGGTCTGCCGCGGCGGCCATTGTCGATCAATGCGTCGACCGCCTCCTGCAGCATGCGCTTCTCGTTGCGCACGATGATATCCGGCGCCCCGAGATCCAGAAGTCTCTTCAGACGGTTGTTTCTGTTTATGATTCTGCGGTACAAATCGTTCAGATCCGACGTTGCGAAACGTCCGCCGTCCAGCTGTACCATCGGACGAAGATCCGGCGGTATCACCGGGATCACAGTCATGATCATCCACTCCGGACGGTTGCCGGACTCGCGGAAGGCCTCGACGACCTCCAGCCGCTTGATGATCCTCGCGCGCTTCTGGCCGGTGGACTCCTTCAGTCCCTTTTTGAGCTCCGCGGCCTCCTTCTCCATGTCGATCGCCTCGAGCAGCTCCTTGATGGACTCAGCGCCCATGCCCGCACGGAACGCGTTGCCCCACTTTTCTCTCGCGTCCTGGTATTCCCGCTCGGTCAGCACCTGCTTGTAGTGCAGATCCGTCGCGCCCGGCTCCAGAACGATATAGTTTGCAAAGTACAGAACCTTCTCCAGCGTACGCGGGGAAAGGTCGAGCATCAGGCCCATCCTGGACGGGATGCCCTTGAAATACCAGATATGGGACACCGGAGCGGCGAGCTCGATATGGCCCATACGCTCTCTGCGGACGGAGGATTTCGTCACTTCTACGCCGCAGCGGTCGCAGACCACGCCCTTGTAGCGGATCTTCTTATACTTGCCGCAGTGGCACTCCCAGTCCCTGCTCGGCCCGAAAATGCGCTCGCAGTAGAGGCCGTCCTTCTCCGGCTTCAGGGTACGGTAGTTGATCGTCTCCGGCTTCGTCACCTCCCCGTGGGACCACTCTCTGATCTTCTCCGGGGACGCGAGCCCAATCTTAATTGCGTCAAATGTCATCGGCTGATAGCCTTCATTGTTTGTCATATCCGGCATGGCGGTACTCCTTTCACACGCTTGATCGTCGCCGTTCACTCTGTGACCGGCAGCACGGCATTACTCCTCATCATCATCAAAAGCTTCTTCCAGATCCTCGAAAAACTCGTCGTCGACGAGCTCCTCTTCTTCCTCCTCGACATTCACCAGCTCGCCGTCCTCAAACTCCTGCTTGCTGAAGCCGTAGCTGCCGAGCGATCCCTCTTCCTCGCGGTTGTAGCTTCTGTCGCCCTCGATGAGCGAGCGGAGATCCGTGTCGCTGTAATCGATCGACTCCACGAGCTCGACCTCCGTATTGTCCTCCCGGAGTACCTTGACGTCCAGACCAAGCGACTGAAGCTCCTTCAGGAGCACCTTGAAGGATTCCGGAATACCGGGCTGCGGGATATTCTCTCCCTTGATGATGGCCTCGTACGTCTTGACACGTCCCACCACATCGTCCGACTTGACCGTCAGGATCTCCTGCAGCGTGTACGACGCGCCATACGCCTCGAGCGCCCATACCTCCATCTCTCCGAAACGCTGTCCGCCGAACTGCGCCTTGCCGCCCAACGGCTGCTGGGTCACCAGAGCGTACGGTCCGATGGAACGCGCGTGGATCTTGTCGTCTACCAGATGGTGAAGCTTCAGGTAGTGCATGTGTCCGATCGTGACCGGGCTGTCGAAATACTCGCCGGTACGTCCGTCGCGCAGCCTCACCTTGCCGTCCCGCGAGATCGGGACGCCCTTCCAGACCTTCCTGTGGTCACGGTTCTCATAGAGATAATCCATGACCTCCGGGAGCAGCTCCTGCTCATGCTTCGCCTTAAATTCATCCCACTCAAGATTCACATAGTCGTTCGCGAGATCCAGAGTGTCCATAATGTCTTCCTCGTTCGCCCCATCGAAGACCGGCGTGGATACATTGAAGCCGAGCGCCTTCGCGGCGAGGCTCAGGTGGATCTCAAGCACCTGCCCGATGTTCATACGGGACGGCACGCCAAGCGGGTTCAGCACGATGTCCAGTGGACGGCCGTTCGGAAGGAACGGCATATCCTCGACCGGAAGCACGCGGGAAACCACGCCCTTGTTTCCGTGGCGGCCTGCCATCTTGTCGCCGACGGAAATCTTTCTCTTCTGCGCGATGTAGATGCGCACTGCCTGGTTCACGCCCGGAGACAGCTCGTCGCCGTTCTCGCGGGTGAACACCTTCGCGTCCACGACGATACCATACTCGCCGTGCGGCACCTTCAGGGAGGTATCTCTGACCTCACGTGCCTTCTCGCCGAAGATCGCGCGCAGCAGGCGCTCCTCCGCCGTCAGCTCGGTCTCGCCCTTCGGCGTCACCTTGCCGACCAGAATATCGCCGGCACGCACCTCCGCGCCAATGCGAATGATTCCTCTCTCATCGAGGTCCTTCAGCGCATCATCACCAACGCCGGGAACGTCTCTCGTGATCTCCTCCGGTCCAAGCTTCGTGTCACGCGCCTCGGCCTCATATTCCTCAATATGGACGGACGTATAGACGTCGTCCATCACCAGCTTCTCGCTTAAGAGCACTGCATCCTCGTAGTTGTAGCCTTCCCAGGTCATGAAGCCGATCAGCGGATTCTTGCCAAGCGCGATCTCACCGTTCGAGGTGGACGGACCGTCCGCGATGACCTGCCCCTCTTCCACGCGCTCGCCCTTGTTCACGATCGGGCGCTGATTGTAGCAGTTGCTCTGGTTGCTTCGCACAAACTTCATGAGATGATATTCCTCTCTCATGCCGTCGTCTGTGCGGATGACGATCTCCTTGGACGTCGAGCGCTCCACCGTGCCGGCGTGCTTCGCGATCACGCAGACGCCGGAGTCCACCGCCGTCTTGGTCTCCATGCCGGTACCCACCACAGGCGCCTCCGTCGTCAGAAGCGGTACCGCCTGACGCTGCATGTTGGAGCCCATCAGCGCGCGGTTCGCGTCGTCGTTCTCAAGGAACGGGATCAGAGCCGTCGCCACCGAGAACACCATCTTCGGCGACACGTCCATGAAATCAAACATGCTGCGCTCATACTCCTGCGTCTCCTCGCGGTAACGGCCGGAAACGTTCTTTCGGACGAAATGCCCGTCCTCGTCGAGCTGCTCGTTCGCCTGCGCCACATGGTAATTGTCCTCTTCGTCCGCTGTCATATAGATGACCTCGTCCGTGACCCGCGGATTCTTCGGGTCGGACTTGTCGATCTTGCGGTACGGAGCCTCTATGAAACCGTACTCGTTGATTCTCGCATAAGTCGCCAGAGAGTTGATCAGGCCGATGTTCGGTCCTTCAGGCGTCTCGATCGGGCACATCCTCCCATAATGGGAATAGTGTACGTCACGCACCTCGAATCCTGCACGGTCTCTCGACAGACCGCCCGGACCCAGCGCGGAGAGACGTCTCTTGTGCGTCAACTCGCCGAGCGGGTTGTTCTGGTCCATGAACTGCGACAGCTGCGAGGAGCCGAAGAACTCCTTCACCGCCGCCGTCACCGGCTTGATATTGATCAGGGACTGCGGGGAGATCCCCTCGAGCTCCTGCGTCGTCATGCGCTCACGTACAACGCGCTCCAGCCTCGACAGACCGATGCGGTACTGATTCTGAAGAAGCTCGCCGACCGAACGGATGCGGCGGTTCCCAAGATGGTCGATGTCGTCGTCGTTGCCGATGCCGTAGCTCAGGTGAATATTGTAGTTGATCGAAGCAAGAATATCGTCCTTCGTGATGTGCTTCGGGATCAGATCATGCACCGACTTGCGGATCGCTTCCTTGCGATCCTCCAGACTGTCATTTTCTTCCAGTATTCTCTGGAGCACCGGGTAGTATACTAACTCTGTGATGCCGAGTTCCCTCGGATTGCAGTCCACAAAATTGCGCAGGTCAACCATCATGCTGGAGATGACCTTGACGTCACGCTCCTCCGTGCGGATCAGCACATAGGGAACAGCCGCGTTCTGGATCTTGTCGGCCAGCTCGCGCGTCGCCACAGTACCCGCCTCGGCGATGATCTCACCGGTATTCACGTCCACAACATCCTCCGCCAGTGTGTGGCCGTTGATACGATTGCGGAACATCAGCTTCTTATTGAACTTGTATCTGCCGACCTTCGCCAGATCGTAGCGGCGCGGATCGAAGAACATGCTCATGATCAGGCTCTCCGCGCTCTCTACCGCGAGCGGCTCGCCCGGACGAATCTTTTTGTACAGCTCAAGCAGACCCTCCTCGTAATCGGTGGCCGTATCCTTCGCGAGAGTCGCCAAAATCTTCGGCTCCTCGCCGAAGAACTCTATAATCTCTGCATTAGAACTGACGCCGAGCGCACGGGCAAGCACGGTAACAGGAACCTTTCTTGTCCGGTCGACACGCACGTAGAAAACATCATTGGAATCCGTCTCATACTCCAGCCAGGCGCCGCGGTTCGGAATCACGGTACAGGAGTACAGCTTTTTGCCGAGCTTGTCATGCGCGGTCGCATAATAAATACCCGGTGAGCGAACCAGCTGACTGACAATGACACGCTCCGCGCCGTTGATCACGAATGTGCCGGTATCCGTCATCAGCGGAAGATCTCCCATAAAGATCTCGTGCTCGCTGATCTCGTCGTTCTCCTTGTTGCGAAGTCGAACGCGCACTCGAAGCGGAGCGGCATAAGTCGCGTCGCGCTCCACACACTCCTCAATGGTATACTTCGTATCGTCCGCACAAAGCCTGAAATCGACAAATTCAAGACTCAGCTTACCGCTGTAGTCCTCGATCGGTGAGATATCATCAAATACTTCCCTGAGTCCTTCATCCAAAAACCATTGGTAAGAATCCTTCTGCACCTCAATAAGATTTGGCATCTCAAGGGCTTCCTTCTGCCTTGAGTAACTCATACGAAAGCCTTTACCGCTTGTAATAGGACGTATTCTGTTTTTCTCCATTGATGCTTTCACCTCTTGTTCTTTCTGCAGTTTTCGTAACTATTCAGTACCCTGATTACTCCTGAACAATTACCAATTTTCTTTAATTTTGGGCATAGTACCCCCTCATGGGCACACTCCCGCACAATAGTGCAACTTACACTTTAGCACAGGATCACGGGTGAGTCAAGCATTTTTTCCCAGTAAATTTCCATTCTTCGTCTACCCGAGATGTACCGCTACCGCCGTTACCGTTCGCTCCGCGACCGGCAACAAGCAGTTTGGGCATGCTGTTTCGCTCCGCGAAGCCCAAACTGCCTCTTGTCTCACTTTCTTACGACCTCAGCAGCAGGTGCTTCGGTCTACCCGAGATGTACCGCTACCGCCGTTACCGTTCGCTCCGCGACCGGCAACAAGCAGTTTGGGCATGCCGTTTCGCTCCGCGAAGCCCAAACTGCCTCTTGTTTCACTTTCTTACGACCTCAGCAGCAGGTGCTTCGGTCTACCCGAGATGTACCGCTACCGCCTTCCAGTTCTCGCCCGGGCGGCAGTAGAGGACGTCCCCTTCCATCCAGACGTCCGGCTCCACGTCGGAGTAAGCGCTCAGGATCTTCGTCGGGACGCCGGCCGGCAGCTTCAGCCCGATCGTCTCCGGGATGGCTCCGCCGAACGTATGGATCAGCGCGTACGCCTCGCCGTTTTCGCCGACGCGCACGATCCCCTGCCAACCCTCCGGATGGCGCATACGCGCGATCGCCGGGCTCAGGTGATAGGTCTGCCCCCTCTTGATGATCGGGGCAATCTCACGGTAGAACGCGATGCCGCGCTCAATGACCTCCCACTGCTCCCCGCTCAGATTCGTCACGTCCCCGGACAGGCACATCCGACCGAGGAAGGTATTCGCTACGGAATACGCGATCCGCTTCAGGCTGTCTGTCTCGCGGATGACCGCCCAGATCTGGCTCTGCCTCGGCAGGATCGCACGGTGCAGATTCGCCGCGATGATCGGAACCTCCACACACTCATGCGCGTCCGAGAACGAGGCCATCGAGGTCGCGCCCATGAGTCCCGGTTCCAGACGGTGGCCGCCCGACGCGCAATTCTCAAGGATGATTCCCGGCACCTCACGCTTCACTTCCTCCAGAAACGCCATCGTCGCCTCCATGTTGAGACGAAGACCCTCGCCCAGAGACTCCGCCCCGTCGCAGCCGATGCCGATCGTGTCGTTGTAATCAATCTTCATATATTCAAAGCCGTATTTCTGCAAGGTGCCGATCACGCGATCACGCAAATGCGCCTGCACCCAGGGATCCCGCATGTCCCAGAAGCGACGGCCGTTCGTCGTCAGCGCCATGCCGTCGCGCTTCAGCAGGTGTTCTGTCTGATGAAACGCGTCCGAGCCGTATCCGACATTCTCAATCTCGAACCAGATGCCGGCTTTCAGCCCTGCATCGTTGATCACCTTTACCGTTTTGTCCAATCCATCCGGGAACAACGTCTTCGACGGAATGTAATCGCCCATGCTGTTCCACCAGTCCGCATCGTCGGTCTTGTACCAGCCGCAGTCGATCACGAAGTAGTCGATGCCTTTCCCCCGGATCGCGTCCAGAATACCTGCAATATTCTCATGAGACGGGCAGCCCCAGGTCGTGCAGTATTCATTGAAGATGATCGGAAGCTCCTGCTCCGAACCAGGTCCCGCGTCCACTGCCCGTTCTCCCGCCTGCGTAAGCCGTCCGCACAACAGATCGAGCCCGGTCAAATCTGGCTCGTACCCGGTGATCATCGCGGACATCTGGTCCGCGCTTTCATCCTCTTGCGAAGCGCCCCACGTCGCTTCCGGCGGCAGGTACGCCACGGTCACGATCGCCTCCGGCGCCGTGAGGCGTTCGCCCGGAGCGAGCTCCTTCATCCAGTGCCCGAACTCCCGGTCCGCCAGCCCGCCGCTGATCGCGATATTATCATCGCAACGGTAGATCTCCATCTGCCAGGACGCGGGATGCTTAAGCTGCGCGCCCCAGAAAACGTGGTTCTTTGTATCTTCGATCGCCAGGAACGGGAAATAACGGTTCACCGGCATCGAACCGACCTGCCCGAAGCGCTCACAGCGTACCGACCCCTTCGTCCAGGAGGTCTCCAGCTGCAGGTCCTCGAGCGTCTGGGACAGCAGTCGTCCCTCCTGACTCCAGCGCGACTGCAGGCGGTGCACCATGACGTCTCCGCTACAGTCTCCCGGCAAATAGGGCGAAAGCCCTGTCAGGGAAAAGCTCGAAAGCAGCTCCAGACGGATCGCCTCGCTGCTCTTATTCTCATACGATGTGCGCACCCGCACGAAACGGTCGCCCTCCTCCCAGCTCGCTGTGTGCACCGCCTCATAGCCACGCGCGTCAGCCAGCACGGTTCTCACGCACTGCCGCGCGCCGTCATGCTCCAGCGTCTGCTCTACAAGCCGAAGCGCCAGCGTGCTGCGCGACTGTCTCATCGTGTTGCCGCCCTGCGCGCAATAGGGATCTCCCACAAGCTTCATCTGCACAAGCGGATCCATCGCCGCCTGCTTCTGCAGCTGATCAGGCAGCGGCAGCGCCGCCGGATACAGGACAAGCCCGACCCTGTCCTCCTCATCGCGCTCATAGCGCAGCATCATGTCTCCAAACCGATACTCTTTCACTCTTTCCATTTTTTGCTCTCTCCTTCCCTCTCTTTCTGTCCCGGCTCTTTTTCTCTGCCCTTTTGACGTTTCGTCATTTCCGCTGTCCACTGCCGCTTTCGCCAGTCTTCGTCCCAGGCACGGCACATGAAACAGGAAAAGTGCAGACACCTGTTCATGGGCCTGCACCTGTTCACTTACTTCATCCGATCCATATATTTCTCCAGACTCTTTTGCAGAAGCGCGAGCGCCTCGTCCCGTGCCTGCGCGCGGATCTGCGCGCGGGTACCTGTCAGATGCAGCTCCTTCACCTCTGTCTCGCCGCAGACATGGCAGCCCACGTAGACCAGGCCGACCGGCTCGCCGCTCCCGCTGTCCGGTCCCGCGTATCCGGTCACAGAGACGCAGCAGTCCGCCTTCGCTGTCTTCGCTCCGCCCTCCGACATCTCCGCGGCCGTCTGCGCACTGACCGCGGTGTACTTCTCCAGCGTCTCCGTCCGCACGCCGACCATCTCATGCTTGGCCTCGTCACAGTACGTCACAAATCCACGCTTGAACACCTCCGAGCTGCCCGGCACGTCGGTCAGCGCCGCCGCGATCATCCCGCCCGTGCACGACTCGACCGTCGTGACGGTCAGACCGCGCTTTATCAATTCTTTTATAATCTCTTTTTGCATTTCCATCCTGCACACCTGTCATGTAAATTGCAACGTGCTTAACGCTCTGCTTCTTTTTCCAGCCAGCTCTGCAATATATGTTCCCAATTCATCCCATCCTTGAAAACTCTCAGTACGGTTATCGCTGTATGTAGCTCGTCCACAATATATAAGAACAAATATGTTTGATATGGCTTCAGATAAACGTCAAATCCCTTATATCGAAAACCCACCCTATTGTAAGCGGCAGGAAACACCTGCAGTATTTTTTCTGCCTCCTTCATCTTCTGTACAAAGTTTTTCCCTAATTCCCGATACTTAAATGTATCTAAAATATACTTTTCATATTTTTGATATCGTCACGGGCGCTATAGGTATATTCTACTTTGTATGACCCTTTCATAATCCTCCTTACACATCTGATAATTCTTTCCACAATGCGTCAGATGAAATAACTCTTCCATTTCTGACGTCATCAATTGCTTCATCCAGCTTGGAAAAAATAACCTCAGCGGCATTTTCCTGCGTATCTTTCCGTCTTTCCTGTTTTTCCACGGTATATGTTGTTTCCATAACAAATCTCTCCTTCACAGTTTGGCTGAAGCTTTTTCGTCTTTCTTATTATAGCACTTTTTCATTCCATACTACAGGGAATTACATCTGCCCATCCAGCACGCTCCAATTCTTCCGCAGGTAATCCACAAGCGAGATCACCGTGAGCGCCAGCGCCACCCAGACAAGCAGCTGCGCGATCACGTCAAACACTCCTCCGAGATCAAGGATCAGCAAAATCACCATGAGCATCTGAGACACCGTCTTGAACTTGCCCCAGTAGCTCGCCGCGATGACCGTCCCCTTGTCGGAGGCCACCAGACGGAAGCCGCTGATGATGAACTCCCTGCCGATAATAATAATCACGATCCACGCTGCAAGCGCGCCCTTCTCCACCAGGCAGATCAGCGCCGAGCAGACGAGCAGCTTGTCCGCAATCGGATCCATAAATTTTCCAAAGTCGGTGACCAGATTGTTCTTTCTGGCCAGGTAGCCGTCAAACCAGTCCGTGATGCTCGCGAGGATAAAGACTGCGGCGGCCACATATTTCCCGGCGCCTCCGAGCCAATCTGTAAGCATCAGCACCACAAACACAGGCACCATGCACACTCTCAACACTGTGAGTTTATTCGGTAGATTCATCTACAATCTCTCCTATCAGATCATATTCCGCCGCGCCCGTGATCTTCACCTGCGCAAAGTCGCCGGACATCAGCGTCTCATCCGTATGTATAAACAACAGGCCGTCCACGTTCGGCGCGTCGCCGTAGGTGCGCGCCACGTATGCGTCCTCGTCCGCAACCTTGCCCTCGACCATCGCTGTGACTGTGCGGCCGACCATGTCCTGCGCGAGGTCGAACGCGATCTCCTGCTGCAGCTCCATCAGTTCCTCCTGCCAGGTCAGCTTCGTATCCTCGTCGATCTGATCCGGCATCGAAGCCGCCGGCGTATCCTCCTCCTGCGAGTAGGTAAACACCCCGAGACGGTCGAACTCCATCTCGTCGATGAACTCCATCAGCTCCTCGTGCTGCTCTTTCGTCTCCCCAGGGAAGCCGGCGATCAGCGTCGTGCGCAGCATGATGTCCGGAATCGCCTCGCGCAGCCTCTTTACGATGCGCATCAGATCGGCCTTCGTCGTCTGCCGGCCCATGCGCTTGAGCACCGCGTCGCTCGCGTGCTGGATCGGCAGGTCCAGATAGTGGCAGATCTTCGGTTCGCGCGCAATCGTTTCGATCAGCTCGTCGTAAATTTCCTCCGGATAGCAGTACAAAATACGAATCCAGCGCAGCCCGGAGATTCTGCACAACGCCTCCAGCAGCAGGTGCAGCGACTTCGTCCCGTACAGATCCGCTCCGTAGAGCGTCGTCTCCTGCGCGACCAGGATCAGCTCCTTCACACCCTGCGCGGCCAACTCCCCGGCCTGCGCGATCAGCCGCTCCATCGGGACGCTGCGGTAGCTCCCGCGCAGCTTCGGGATGATGCAGTAGGTGCAGTGCTTGTCGCAGCCCTCCGCGATCTTCAGATACGCGTAGTACCCGCCGGTCGTCACGAGTCTGCCCGTCTCCATCTGCGGCAGCCGGGACAGTTCCTCTGTCTCGACCTCGCGCTTTCCCGAAAGCACCTGCTCCACGGCATCCGCAATTTTGTCGTAGGCCGTCGTGCCGAGCACCATGTCCACCTCCTCAATCTCGTCGAGGATCTCCTGGCGGTAGCGCTGCGCCATGCAGCCGGTCACGATGAGCGCCTTGCAGCTTCCGGATTTCTTATATTCCGCCATCTCGAGGATCGCCTGTACACTCTCCTCTTTTGCGTCATTGATAAAGCAGCAGGTATTGATTATGATGACGTCGGCCTCCGCCTCGTCGTCCGTAAACGTATATCCCCTGCTGCCCAACAAGCCAAGCATTTCCTCGGAGTCGACCAGATTCTTGTCGCAGCCGAGCGAAACAAACAGTATTTTCATATATTGTCTCTATTTTCCTTTCTGATCCACAAGCCCATGCTCCCCGGCGTCTCTGTTCGCCACGGCGTATCCGGCAGCTCCTGCGCCAGCACCGGTTCCTGTGTTCCCGCTCTTCCCGGCATGCACGACATCTTCTCCAAAGACACTGGCTCTCCCGGCGTCTGAGGCATCCACAACATCCCCGGTTCTTCCATTCTTTCCGGCGCGCTTTGCGTAGACTTCCTGCTTAGCGAGCAGCTCCTGGAGATCGACGTCCGGATTCTCCTTCTGAAGCTTCGCAAGCTTGCGCACCCTCGACTGAATACAGAACAAACTAACCAGATTCGTCAGGCCGTCCAGAACCAGACAGCCCCCAATGTACAGGAGCATGTAGTGCTCCGCCTTTGCCGGATCGTCATATTTCTGGAACGGGTTGCACAGAAGTACGATGCCGAGCGCCACAATGACGACGGCACAGATCAGCACCAGATACCATTTCCGAAATCTCAGCTTCCGCATGTTGAGCGAGCTCTGGATCTTCACCACCGCACCGAGCAGCAGGATGATGCCCATCGCGAACGGCAGCACCTCCCCGAGAAAGCTCTGATTCAGCAAAATAAAAATACCGAACGCAAAGCAGACAATGCCGATCACCAGATCCATCTGCAGAAAGCCCTGCAGGTTATCCTTTGTATAATAGATGATCGCGTAGGTGATACCGAGCACGATCATCACGATGCCGAGCGCGATCCCGATCATGCGCAGAGACAGCGACGGCCACGCGATCAATACAACGCCGAGCGCTACATAGAGCGCCGACAGGAAGATATAACTCTTACTGAAGCTCTTCACTTCTTTCAATGAAACTCACCTTCCTTTCACACCAGCGGCCGTCCCGCGGCCCTTTCACCGCACCGCCGCGGATATAGGGCAGAATTCCCCGTCCTACTCCTCAGTCACCGTCACTGTCTCCTCCGCGGCCGCCGCGGCCGTCTCCTCCGGAAGCACCTTGATCTTACCTTCGTTAAGCTCGGAAACCGCTTTCGACAGCGGCTTCGTGATCGCCTTCGCAGCCTCGTCGCCCTTCATCTGTCGGGCAATAATCTGGCGCGCGCGCTTTGCCGTCGCCAGCACGATGGAATACCGGCTGTTGACCACCGGCGTATCTCCCTGCTCTACCTCGCTGTTGACCACTTTCATCAGATCAGAATAAGATGGATGTAACATAACTAAGATCTCCTTTCGCTGTCCCTGAATCACGGGACCACTCTCTTCTATATTTTATTCTACATTGCTTTCATCAGATTCTACATCGTTTTCATATGGACATCCCGAAACGACGGCCGGCGCTCACAGCTCCTGGGCGAGCTCTCGGACCTCCTGCCGGATCTGAGCGATAAACTCCAGATTCCGATCAATTCGGTTGTGCTGGCTCTCGATCAGGCGATGAACCTCCTCCATGCTCTCCTCGAGATCGTCGTTGATAATCATGTAATCGTACTTCTCAACCTCGGCCGACTCCTCGACCGCCCGCCGCATCCGCGCGCGGATCACGGCCTCATCCTCGGTCCCGCGCCCGTTCAGCCTCTGCGCAAGCGTCTGCGCATCCGGCGGCATCACGAACAACAGGAGCGCATCCGGATATTTCTCCTTGATCTTAAGCGCACCCTGAAGCTCAATCTCCAGGATCACATCCCGCCCCTGATCAATCTGATCCTCCACATAATCGCGAGGGGTGCCATAATAATTGTCGCAGTAGCATGCATACTCAATCAGACGGTCCTCGGCAATCAGCTGCTCAAATTCTTCCTTGGTCCGGAAAAAATATTCACGGCCGTCCTCCTCGCCCTCCCGCGGCGCACGCGTGGTCGCTGAGATGGATAGCGCGTACTGGCCGTAGCGCTCGGTCAAAAGCTTCATCAGCGTACCCTTGCCGACCCCGGAAAATCCGGACACCACTACAAGGATCCCTTTTCTGCTCATGGTTGTTCTTCTCCCTTCGTCTCCTGCTCTACGCCAAGACCGGCCGCAAAGCGTCTTGCCACCGTATCCGGCTGCATCGCAGAGAGCAGGATCTGTCCGGTCTCCATCACAAGCACCGACTTCGTCCTTCTGCCCTGTGTCGCGTCAATCACAAGCTGCTTCTCCCTGGCATTTTGCACCATCCGCTTGATCGGAGCAGCGTCCGGATTCACGACCGCGACCACTTTCTGTGTGTTCACAAAATTGCCAAAGCCAATATTCACCAGATTTGACATTGATACCTCCATGATCGCGCGCTTTCTTTCGCTCCATACCGGTTTTCGAAAGATATGCTGCGTCGATTTGCATCCCCGTCACTCGATATTCTGCACCTGCTCGCGCACCTTCTCGATGTCCGTCTTCAGATCGATCGCGATGTTGGACGTCGCCAGATCGTTCGCCTTAGACAAGATCGTGTTCGCCTCACGGTTCATCTCCTGCGCGATAAAGTCCAGCTTCCGGCCAACCCCGTCGCCATGCAGCAGCGCCTCGCGCATCGTCCCGATGTGACTCTTCAGGCGCACCGTCTCCTCATCCGTGCAGATCTTATCCGCGAACAGCACCACCTCGGAGGCGAGCCGGTTTTCATCGATCTGCGAATCCTCGAGAAGCTCGCGCACCTTATCCTCCAGCTTCTTCCGGTACTCGGCCACAATCTGCGGATACCGCTCCTCGATCAGGCTTACATTCTCGTCCATCCCGTCGAGCTTGTCAAGGATATCCCTTTTCAGCGCCTCGCCCTCTCGCTCCCTGGCCGCGACAAACTGGCTGCACGCTCCCTCCAGCGCCGTCTCCAGCGTCGCCCAGAGCTCCTCTTCGTCAACCTCCTGCTCCTCCATCGTGAAGACTTCAGGGCAGCGGCCGAGCGCAGAGGCGCGTATATCATCCTCAAGTCCGAAGGTCTCCGCCATCTGGCGATAATACTTCAGGTACTCCGCCGCGATGCTCTCGTTGTACTTCAGCGCAACGTTCTCCTCGCTGTCGTCCTCGTATGTGATAAACAGGTCGATCTTGCCGCGCTGCACATATTTCTTCAGTGTGTTCCGTATCTCCGCCTCAAAAAAGTTGAACTTCTTCGGCATCTTGATGTTCACATCGAAATAACGGTGGTTGACCGCCTTCATCTCGACCGTAAATTTTCTGCTGCCCTGATGGTGCTCGCACCGACCAAAGCCCGTCATGCTTTTGATCATCGTCCGTTCCCCTCCCGTTACTGTCCGCTCCGTGCCCGGCAGCGACAGCCCGGATATGAAAATTTAACCATTTGGATTTATTATAAGCGAAAGCGTGAATGCAGTCAATGAAAAATATTCGTTTACACTGATACGGCGGTTTGATATAATATCCGCAAAAACAATGAGCCATAAATTCAGAAAGCGGGGAAATCACACCATGGCACTTGACGGGATCGTTATCGCAAATATAGTCGCGGAACTTGACGCCGCGCTTTCCGGCGCGCGCGTCAGCAAGATCGCCCAGCCGGAGGCAGACGAGCTGCTCTTCACACTAAAGGGAAGCGCTCAGCATCGCCTCCTGCTCTCCGCAGGGGCAAGCCTGCCGCTGATCTACCTGACCTCCGCGAACAAGCCGTCGCCCCTGACCGCGCCGAATTTCTGCATGCTGCTGCGCAAGCACATCGGGAACGGCCGGATCGTACAGGTATGGCAGCCGGGGCTTGAGCGCATCATTCATTTCGAGATCGAGCACCGCAATGAGATGGGCGATCTCTGCCGCAAGGATTTGATCCTGGAGCTGATGGGCAAGCACAGCAATCTCATCTTCTGCGACGACAAGGGCATGATCATCGACAGCATCAAGCATGTGTCGGCGCAGACAAGCTCGGTGCGCGAGGTACTCCCCGGACGCAGCTATTTCGTCGCCGTGACGCAGGAGAAATGCGATCCGCTTACGGTATCTGAGCAGGAATTCCGCGCGTCCGTCTTTTCGAAGCCGATGCCGCTTTCCAAGGCCATCTACAACTCCTGCACCGGCATCAGCCCCGTGATCGCGGAGGAACTCTGCCACCGCGCGGGTCTCGAATCCGCGCAGAGCGCGAACACGATCGGTGAGATGGAGCAGTTTCATCTGTACCGTCAGTTCGAGCTGCTCATGGACGATGTACGCGGGCGCCGCTTTCGTCCAGCGATCATCTACGACCGCGACCGCACGCCGGTCGAATTCTCCTCCGTACCGCTTACCATGTACGCAGATATGGAGCAGGCAGATTTCACCTCGGCCTCGGAGATGCTGGAGCAGTATTTCTCCATGCGCAACACTGTGACGCGCATCCGCCAGAGGTCCTCGGATCTGCGGCGCATCGCGACGACGGCCCTCGACCGCTGCCGCAAAAAATACGAGCTGCAGAGCCGTCAGCTGAAAGACACAGAAAAGCGGGAGAAATACCGGATCTACGGCGAGCTGATCAACACCTACGGCTACGGCGTCAAGCCGGGCGCGAAAAGCTTCGAGGCGCTGAATTACTACACGAACGAGATGATGACAGTGCCGCTCGACAGCACCTTAAGCGTACACGAAAACGCGCAGAAGTATTTCGACAAGTACAACAAGCTGAAGCGCACCTATGAGGCGCTCTCCGAACATATTCGGGAAACGGAAGCCGAGATCGCGCAGCTCGAATCCATCTGCACCTTCATGGATATGGCGCTCTCCGAGGACGATCTTGTGCAGGTGCGCGAGGAGCTCATGGACGCGGGCTATATCCGCCGCAAGTACAGCGGCAAAAAGGTGAAGATCACCTCAAAGCCCTTCCACTACATCTCCTCGGACGGGTTCGACATCTACGTAGGAAAAAACAATTATCAGAACGATGAACTGACCTTCAAGCTCGCGGGAAACAGCGACTGGTGGTTCCACGCCAAGGGCGCGCCGGGCTCGCACGTCATTGTAAAGGCAAACGGCCGGGAGCTCCCCGACCGCACATTTGAAGAGGCCGCCCGCCTCGCCGCGCACTACTCGCGCAACCGGGGCGCCGAAAAGGTTGAGATCGACTATGTCGAGAAAAAGCATGTGAAGAAGCCGAACGGCGCGAAGCCGGGCTTCGTTGTGTACTACACAAATTACTCCATGATGATCGATTCGGATATCAGTGGGATACGGGAGATAACTTGACAGCAAACTTTTTTCATCCGCAAACTTCGCCTGGTTTCCAGCCTGCGACTGTTGCTAAGCTCTGACTTCGGCTATCGCCTCGCCTTCGCTAAGCAACGCCCCACGTAAACTCTTCTGCGGTCTTCTGCCCGACCTCGTGCGGGGTCTTCACGCCGTCTGCCACATCCTGATCCGCCTCGGCGCGATACTCGCGCACCTCGACGCAGAAGCAGCGATAATCACCCACCACATAGTGGTACACGTCCTTGTACTCCAGCGCGGAATCGTCTACGATCACAATATACAGATAATCCTTCTCCTGCGTGTAGATCGCACTCGTGCTGATCTGTGCATTCACATTACTGTAGAGCAGATTGTTCGTCAGCATATCGCGCAGCTGCTCATACTCCATCACGGAATAATTCGTATCCATATAGCTGCAGGTGATCGTCGAGTTATTCTCGACCCCCACGCAGTCATCCTTCTTATATACGGTCTCCTCGTCCGTGCTCGCGTCTACGTCCACAGACCAGCCCTCCTCCACGGAATACGTCCCGGTCATGGCAGAATCCTGCATGTCCCCGTCCGCAGCCGAAGCAGCTGCAAAATCCTGCGCAGTCCCCTCCGTCGCAGCTGCCGATGAGCCCGTATTTTCAAATCCGGCATTCTCCGGGCTGTAATCGACCGAACTGCTCGAGTAAGAACCCGTGTCCTCAAACCAATACCCGGCCTCGTCGTAATAGCCGGAGCCTTCCTCCGCCCGCAAAACGTTTCCCAGACAACCGGACAGGCACCCGGCCAGACACAATGCCGCAGCCGCCTGCGTCGCTATTCTTTTCCCGATCGTGTAAACCGACCTCTTCTTCATCGCGTCATCTCCCAATCTATCTTTTCATAAATCCGTCTCTCACAGATCTGTCCTTCTCAATTCATCTTTCACAAATCCGTCTCGCATAAATCTGTGCTTCTCTCGTACATCAAGTATAATCGCATTCTATTAATTTGTCACGAAAGGTTTTCTTAATTTTCTTCATAGAAATCATCAAAAAATTTTCGCCGCGCGCCAAAAAGCAGATAACGAGACAAAAAGAGCTGCTGCCATCGCTGACACCAGCTCTATTGTCCTTACTTCGCGTAATCGACTGCTCTGCTTTCTCTGATCACGCTTACCTTGATCTGTCCCGGATATTCCAGCTCGGCCTCGATCTGCTTCGCAATATCTCTGGCCAGGAGCACCATATCCGAATCGTTGACCTGATCCGGAACTACCATTACCCGAATCTCTCTACCTGCCTGAATCGCAAAAGATTTCTCTACTCCCTTGAAGGTGTTCGTAATATCTTCCAACTGTTTTAATCTGTTCGTATATGTTTCGAGCGTTTCACGTCTTGCACCCGGACGGGCTGCGGAGATCGTATCCGCGGCCTGCACGATGCAGGCGATCAGTGATTCTGCCTCAACATCGCCATGGTGAGACTCCACCGCATTCACAACGATCGGAGACTCCTTGTACTTCTTACAGAGATCCGCACCGATCTGAATGTGTGATCCTTCGATCTCATGGTCGATGGATTTGCCGATATCATGCAGCAATCCGGCACGCTTCGCCATCCTGACATCCACACCGATCTCGCCGGCAAGCAGCCCGGAAAGCTGCGCCACCTCGATCGAATGCTTCAACGCATTCTGACCGTAACTTGTCCTGAACTTCATGCGGCCAAGCAAACGTACCAACTCCGGATGGATTCCATGCACGCCGACCTCCAGCGTAGCATTTTCGCCCTCCTCGCGGATGATTGCCTCTACTTCTTTTTGTGCCTTTTCCACCATTTCCTCGATTCTGGCCGGGTGGATTCGGCCATCCACAATCAGCTTTTCGAGCGCGATGCGCGCTACCTCTCTTCTGATTGGATCAAAGCCTGACAGAATGACTGCCTCCGGGGTATCATCAATGATCAGATCCACGCCCGTCAACGTCTCAAGAGTCCGTATGTTGCGGCCTTCTCGTCCGATGATCCTTCCCTTCATCTCGTCATTCGGAAGCTGTACCACAGAGATCGTCGTCTCTGCAACGTGATCCGCGGCACATTTCTGGATCGCCGTGACCACGTATTCTTTTGCCTTTTTGCCTGCTTCTTCCTTTGCCCTGCTCTCAAGCTCCTTGTAGAGCTTGGCAGTGTCGATCTTTACTTCATCTTCAACAGTTTTTAAAAGATATTCTTTTGCTTGTTCAGAGGTAAGTCCTGAGATTCTCTCGAGTTCCTGGATTCTTTGCCCGAGAAGCTTGTCAGCTTCCGCGTTCTTCTTCTTTAGCTCATCTTCCTTCGCTGTAAGACCTGATTCCCTGCGTTCCAGAGCCTCCGCTTTCTTATCGACGCTCTCTTCCTTCGATAAGACGCGCTTCTCGAAGCGCTGCAATTCTGTTCTGCGCTCTCTCGTCTCTTTTTCCAACTCATTCTTCGTCTTCAAAGATTCTTCCTTCGCTTCCAGAAGTGCTTCTCGCTTCTTCGTCTCTGCAACCTTCAGCGCCTCATCAATGATCTGCCGCGCTTTCTCCTCGGCACTGCCAAGCTTCGCTTCCACTACTCTCTTCCTGTAGTTGATTGCGACAAGCACCGAAATCGGAACCGCGATGATCAAAGTAACCACTACAGCAATAACGAGCGGCACTATTCCAGTCACAGGAGCACCTCCTTATTCAATTTTCATTGTCCGTAAACAACACTTCAATTTTATACTGTTTTATAAATTATGTCAAGCATAAACACGCCGACGCCCTAAATTTTGCCAGTGTTATGAAATTATACGTTACTTCGTCTCCAAAGCAAAGTCTGAAGCCTGCAAAACAGCGACAGGCGACCCTGTCGTTAACTGATAAGAAAAAACTACTGCAGAACCGTTCTCCGATCCGACCGGAAGCGGCCCTGCAGCAGTCCCTCTTATTACTTATTGTTTTTCACATTTTCCGGCCGTCTCTCGCGGCCTTTTCCGTGTCTCATTACGTTCTCACGCGTCCGGCTTTCCCGCGCCGTGTTACTTTCTCACGCGTCTTGCCTTCCTGCGCTTCTCCTCGAAGGCTGCTGCGCATACGCCCGCGGAAAGTGCCATCATCAGCAGGTATCTCATGAAGTTCGTGTCGTCGCCCGTCTTCGGCGCTTCCTTCTTCGGCACCTCCGTCTCGGTCTCCGTCTCTTCCTCCGTGAAGCTGTTCGTGATCACGACCTCCTGCCTCGAATTGTTCGCATCCAGTATGATCTCGCTCTTGTCCACCGATACCTCGAACTCCGTCACTTCCTCCGGATCCAGCGGCACGCCGTTCTCATCCGTTTCTGTCACATAGTACGTCATCGAGCTGCCGATCGTATTGCCGATCGGAAGGTTCGTCACCGTATAGCTTGTGCTCGATCCGCCTCCCAGCTCAAGCGGTACAATCTCAAGCGGCTCGCTCATATCCGGGCTGTTGAACACGCCCGCATAGTACGTCGCATCGGATGTGCCCTCCTCACCGTTTATCAGGATCTTCTTCGTAATCTTAAGCTGGCCTGACAGGTAAAGGTCGTCTGTAAATTCTACATATACGTTCGTGAAGTCCGCAACCGCATTCTTCTCGTCTCCTTCGAGCAGAACCTTCCCTTCCCCGGTGTACTCCGGATAGAAGATGATTCTGTCGTTCACCATCTTCGAGATGAGCAGCGTACCGTTCTCATCCGTCTCGCCCACGTAGTATGTGCCCGCGCTGAGGTTGTCGAACGTCGCCGAACTCGAAATCTGGTTCTTGAACACGATCTGCTTCACGCTGCTGACACGCTGTGTCTTTGCCTCGTCGGAAAACAGCGCCACATAGAAGATCGCATCCCTGATGCCGATGTCGCTGGTGATGCCGTCCAGACGCAGGTTCTTCGTCACCGTAAGGGAATAGGTGGCCGACTTAGGAACCTTCCTGTCCGTCATCTTTACCTCGATCGTCTGGCCTGCAGCCTCTTTTCC
>CANQVT010000020.1 GCA_947627365.1 uncultured Lachnospiraceae bacterium
CTGCCTTCGCGGCGATCTCGGTGATTGGCGACATAGTTGTCTCCTGTGCAATCTCGATGTCTGATTTGTAGCCCATGTGTGTCAAACTCCTTTCTTTAAATAAAATTATTATTTTGCTGTAATGCAGAGCCGTGCTCAGCCTCGAAAAGCCTTCGGCTTTCCTCGGTCGCGGGCCCCTCGCCGGGGTGGCATCGCCCTCTTTCAGAGAGCGATTACTTCGCCCTATCATCTGTCACGCAAATCGGCTTCTGTGAGCAAGCTCCTTCAGCCGATTGCGTTCCATCTGGCACGGCTCATTGTTTACGCGCAAAAAAACTGCGCAAAAATAGCCAATGCCATTTCACGCAGTAGCGGAAGCGATACCATAACGCGGGAGATTCCCTTCGTTCACATAAAGACCTTCCCATCGTGTGACACTTAACGTACAGTATCTTCTCTACTTTTTATTCGTTGGTATTATAACAAATGATTTCGAGTTCGTCAAGAATTTATCAGAAATTTTGCAGAATCATTTTGGGTCCTTTGGGCACTTCAAAGCAGGCTTTGCACCCATTCCGCCAACACCCCGCAGGTCTCCCGCAGGACATTGTGCGGCTGCATCCCCAGATCGGCCGACGCCGGGATTCCGGACACATGCGCGTATCCCTGCTTTTCCGCCAGCATCATCGCACGGTATACGTGAAAACTGTTTGTGAGCACTCCGACCCTGTCCTCAGACGGATTCAGAAATTTTGCCGAGAAGCTGAGATTTTCCCGCGTGCTCGTCGACTTGTCCTCCAGAAGCATGCGTTCCTCTTCGATCCCCTGCTCCGTCAGATAACGGCGCATACACTCCGCCTCGCTGATGCCCTCATCGGGTCCCTGACCGCCCGAGAGGATCAGCATGGTATCCGGGTTCTCCCGCGCATACTCCGCCGCCCGGTCCAGCCGCCTGCGAAGTGCCCGGGACGGACGTTCTCCGCGCACCTGCGCTCCGAGCACGATCACATAATCCAGCCCTGCCTCCGGCTGTACATGCATCGATGCCACAATACGGCTTCCCACCAGCACCAGCACAACAATTCCGGCGATCAGCAGAGCAAACATCCCTCTGATCACATACCGAAGCATCGCCGCCTCCGGCTGTGCCGCCGCACGGATCTGCAGCCGCCACAGCAACAGAAAAAAGAGTCCGCCAAGCACCCAGAGCCAGGAAAGGCTTGTTCGTATCCCTGCGTACGCTGTGATTCCAATATAGTAAATAAAGCAAAGGATGCCCAGCACCAGGCATCCCGTCTGCAACACATGTTTCATTTCGTCCTCCATGTACTCCTGCAAACCAGACGACAGTTTCGATTCAGGAAAGCCCGTCTGCCATCGCGGGACTACAATGCCAGGATCGATCTGCGGCACTGCTCTTTCAATCGCAGCAGCGCATGATTTCCAGATCGCTCTGACAGGTACATTACCGTCCGCAGCAATACTTGTACTTCTTACCGCTCCCGCACGGGCACGGATCGTTCCGCCCCACCTTCGGTCCCTTGACAATCGTGTGCATCTTCTTTGCCTCAAGATACAGCGTCTTGCGCTTCTCCTCGTCGAAGATCTTCTCCCACGCCGGAAGCCCGTAAAGCCACTCTGCCTTCGCGTCGACCATGTTCCTGTACAGGCTTTCGTTATCAAAATCGAGACTGACGACCGTATCCTCCTCCATCTCCTCGATCGGGTTCGGCTGCTTCAGGCTGTCGTTGATCCCGTCCAGAAAACCGACCATCGTCATTACAGAAAGTCCGTACTTCTCCGCCAGCTCCTTCACCGTGCCGGAAACAGCCTCCTCCGGGTTCTCCAGAAGCTGCTCGTAGACGCCCTTCTCCTGCTTAAAATAATCCGCCCAGAACCGCTCCAGCTGCCTCTTGTCCGCTTCCTGTGAATAGGCTGTCTCTCTCCATGCCTCCAACAATCCCATTTTACTCTACCATCCTTTATCAAATCTGTCGTTATAATCTTGGCTGCCAAGCCGCGGCGTCCTCGCCCTTTGAATCCATCTGCAAGCACTCCTTCTGCTGCCCGCGATTTCACAGCCGACTGCCTTCGCGAAGAGTATATCCCATTTTTTCCGCTCTGGCAAGCCCCTATGATCGCAGCAAGGTCAACAGCTTCTTGATATCGACCGGCTTAGCGACAAAATCATCCATCCCGCACTCGATCGCTTTCTCCCGATCCTCCTCGAAAGAGTTCGCCGTGCACGCAAAGATCCGGACTGTCTTCGCGTCCGCCCTGGGCAGCGCGCGGATCTCCTTCGACGCCTCATAGCCATCCTTCTCCGGCATTCGAAGGTCCATGAGGATTACGCGGTACTCGCCCTCCGCGGAAGCCGCGAAAAGATCGACCGCCACCTGCCCGTTCACAGCGAGAGTCGTCTGGAACCCCTCCTCCCGCAGGATCTCCGTGAGGATCTGCCCGTTCAGCTCGTTGTCCTCCGCAATGAGAATGTGACAGCCCTCCGGGATCTCTCCACCGCGCGCCTCCGCGCTCTGAATCGCGGTTTTGAGTTCTTCACGCACGATCTCGGCCGGGAAAGAAAGCGTAAAGCAGCTTCCCTGTCCGAGCTTACTCTCAACGCTCAAGCTTCCTCCCATCAGCTGGGCGAGCAGATAGCTGATCGACATGCCAAGCCCCGTACCCTGGTTGCCCTTGGAGACCGTGTTCCGCTCCTGCGTAAACGAGTGGAAGATCTTCTGTTGGAATTCCTCGCTGATCCCGCAACCCGTATCAGACACCTTGATCTCTGTGGACGTCTGTCCATCTCCGGACGGCGTCTGGCGCACCTGCACACGGATACTTCCGCCCACCGGCGTGAACTTATACGCATTGTCAATGATGTTCAGCACGATCTGCTCCAGACGAATCTCATCCCCCACAATGAACGGGTGCGGGATGTCCATATCCATCTGAAAATCGATCTCTTTGTCCGCCATACGGCTCTTCTCGATCGTCTCGATCATCGTCAGCACATCTTTCAGGGAAAACGGACTGCTGACCAGCTCCATTTTGTTCATCTCAAGCTTCGACATATCCAGAATATCGTTGATCAAGGACTGCAAATACTTCGCCGTCGCCGACGACTGGTGCAGATAATCCTTCAGCTTCTGCCGATTGTCAATGTTCTGCTCCATCAGGTAATTAAGCCCGATCATACCGTTTAACGGCGTGCGGATCTCATGGCTCATCGTCGAAAGGAAATTGCCCTTCGCCTTTGCCTCTGCCTGTGCGTCCGCCGTCCGCAGACGATAGCGGGCAATCATCGCGATCATAAAGAGAACCAGAACAAACGCCGCCGCCAGCGCGAGCAGTGCATAGCGATATCGGTAAAAGAGATCCCCATAAGTGAGATCATAGATGTTTTCCATCGTCTCCTCTATAATATAGCTCGTCACCTCGTCCTCGGTGAGCAGGCTGATCGTGCGGTCAATCACTTCGATCAGCTCCTCACAGCGCTCCCACGCTTTTCCCTCCTTCTCCTCCAGAGGAGTCACGGCAGAAAAGCAGAGCTCGTCGTCCATCCCAATCACCGGAACGACGATCAGTTTCTCGTACACAGGCTTGTACAGATAGCGCTCCGCGACAAACTGATTCTGAATCAGAAGATCCACACTGCCGTTGTTCACGGCGTCAAAACAGTCCTCCATCGTCTCATAATCGACCAACTCAAAATTCGGGTACATGGACGCCATAACCTTCTTGAGCGTCTGTGATCCGGTCGAGACCGCCACCCTCAGCTGCGCGTTTGCATCGAACACGAGATCCGGCCGCCCCACGACCACCTTCTTGCTTGTGAGATACGGATGGCTGATGAGGATTCCGCGGGCCTTCTTGTTCTCCTCGTTGTACTCCACACTGGTCACGAAGTCGAAGCCCTCTCCCAGCAGGTAATCGTATGTCACCGGGCCGCTCGGCAGCTCTACATACTCAAACTGTAGTCCGCTGATCTCCTGCATATGATCAAAGATCTTTCGGGAGATGCCATCGAACTCACCGTCTTTATTTTTAAAAGAAACCGGATTGCGGTCGCCGACGTATCCGACCTTCAGAACACCGAATTCTCCGTTGCGCTCCCGCTCCTCCTGCGTGAAGTCCGCCAAAACTCCGTCGACATCTGTGCCCGTCGCTGCAGTTTCGCCAGAAAGCGTCTCTGTCTCCGGTTCCGCAGCTCTTCCGACCAGCAATCCTGCGCACATAAAAATACCGAACGCCCACGCAATCGCAGCTATATTTCTGAACCTGGCGCTGTTCATATATACACCCTCACATTCCTAAAAACACAATTTTTCCTTCATCTGACAACTTACTTACTAGGCGTATTATAAACCCGCTTTGCGCATCTGTCAAAATAATACAGAAAAATTTCCGTTCCTCCTATATTTAGACTGGATAATAAAAAGGTTCTATGCTATACTTGATTATACAATATTCCTCATGGAAGGTGGGTGAGCAATTGGAAAACTATACCAAGTATCAGTTGAAAGAGCATGACGAGCTGGCTTCGGTACTTGCCGACAAAGACCATCTGTTCGTCATCGCCTGTAACAAATGCTTCAAAGAGTTCGAGACCACGGACGAGCCTGAATGCGAAGAGTTCGCGAAGATCGCAGCCGAGTGCGGCAAGACGGTCACAGGCAGCATGAAGGTCGACTTTTTGTGCAACAAGACCCAGACGGCGAAAAAGCTGGTAGACGCGATCCCGGAGGGCACACAGAATGTGTTCGTGATCTCCTGCGGACTGGGCGTCCAGACCATCGCCGAGCTCGCCGAACTTCCCGTATACACAGCCACAAATTCGCTGAACTATACGGGACATCACGGCATGGCTCTCACGAAGAAGAGCTGCGACGCCTGCGCGCAGTGCTACCTGAACGTGACCGGCGGCATCTGCCCGATCGTCGACTGCTCCAAAAGCCTCGTCAACGGTCAGTGCGGCGGCGCGAAGAACGGCAAGTGCGAGGTCGACAGCAACAAGGACTGCGCGTGGGAGAAAATCTACCAACGGCTCGCGAAGCAGGGACGTCTGGAAGAATTCCTGAATCAGCCCGTGCAGCTGCGCGACTACTCAAGGACCAGCCACAAATTCGTGGCCGACTATGTGAAGTCGATCCGCGAGAACCGTCTCGACGGCTACTACGGCGGCGTGCATCCGTCGGAGCGCAAGGAGTACTCCGAGCATATCGCCCTTGAGCGCTTCCCAGAGCCGGAGACCGTCGTGATCCCGCTGTCCATGCACGCGGGCGCCCCGGCGACCCCTGTCGTCGCGGTAGGCGACGAAGTTAAGGTCGGCCAGAAGATCGGCGAGTCCGCCGGCTTCATCAGCAGCCCGATCCACTCCAGCGTCAGCGGCACCGTCGTCGCAATCGAGCCGCGACTGCACCCGACCAGGGGCGACCAGATGATGTCCGTCATCATCAAGTCGGACGGCAAAAATACTCTGCACGAATCCGTAAAGCCGCACGGTGATATTGAGAGCCTTACCCCGGACGAGATCATCGAGATCGTCCGCGAGAGCGGCATCGTCGGCATGGGCGGCGCTGGCTTCCCGACCTCGGTCAAACTGAAGCCGAACAAGCCGGTCGACACCATTCTCCTGAACGGCTGCGAGTGCGAGCCGCTTCTGACCGCGGACCACAGGGTGCTTCTGGAGTTCTCGGACGACATCATCTACGGCCTGAAGGCGATCCTCAAGACCGTGGGCGCCGAGAAGGGCCTCATCGTGATCGAGGACAACAAGCCCGACGCGATCGAGCTGATGCAGTCCAAGGTGGCGGATATCGACAATATCGACGTTGTCGTGGCGAAGACGAAATACCCGCAGGGCGCTGAGAAGACGCTGATCAAGCGCGTCATGGGCAGACAGGTGCCGCGCGGCGGACTTCCCGCAGATGTGGGCGTCGTCGTGAGCAACATCAGCACCACGAAGGCGATCGCAGACGCGATCCGTACCGGCATGCCGCTTGTGGAGCGCGTCGTCACGGTGACCGGCGAGCACATCGCGAAGCCCGGCAACTACATCGTAAAGATCGGCACGAACGTCCGCGAGCTCATCGAGCACTGCGGCGGCATCGTCGGCGACGATGTAACCGTCAAGATGGGCGGCCCGATGATGGGCTTTGTACTGAACGATCTGGACGTCCCGATCCTGAAGGGCTCGAACGGCATCATCGCCATCGACACCGACCACACCGAGACCGTCGCGTGCATCAAGTGCGGGCGCTGCGTGGACGTCTGTCCGATGGAGCTCTCGCCGCTCTACTTCGCGAAGTACGCGGACGAGGAGAACTGGCAGGGCATGAAGGACATGAACGTCATGGACTGCGTCGAGTGCAGGTGCTGTGAGTACATCTGCTCCTCCAAGATCCCGCTGGTCTCCAGGATCAAGGCCGGAAAAAATGCAGTAAGGGGGATGAAGTGATATGTTGATTACCGAATTGAAATCCAAAGAAACGATCCTCTCACTGGCGGACGGCAAGAAGGTCTTCATCATCAACTGCCACGGCTGCAAGGAGACCCGGTTCCCGGAAAAGGAAGCTGCGGAATTACAGAAGGAATTATCCGCTGACGGAAACGTGACCGGATGCATCACCACCGATTACATATGCAACCCGGAGAATCTAAAGCTGCGCCTCGAGCATCACATGAGCGAGATTGAGGCGGCTGACGTGGTGCTCGTCTTCTCCTGCGGCGTCGGCGTACAGACCGTCGCTGAGTATCTGGAGCCCAAGAAGGTCTGCGCTGCCTGCGATACCTACCGTCTGCCGGGCTTCCAGGGCGTGACACCGCTCGAGCACGACTGCGGTCAGTGCGGCGAGTGCTACCTGAACCTGACCGGCGGCATCTGCCCGATCACGGCCTGCTCCAAGAGCCTTATAAACGGCCAGTGCGGCGGCTCCAAGAACGGCAAGTGCGAGGTCGACTGCGAGATGGACTGCGGCTGGGAGCGCATCTACCGGCGCCTCGAGAAGATCGGACGTCTGGACGTGCTGAAGTGCCCGACCCAGATCCGCAATTTCGCGACGGACGACGCTGTAAAATAAAAATAAAAAATATGATTAGGAGCATAAAAGAATGAAAATTACTGAATTGTTTGAGCGCGGCGAATTCGTAGTTTCTGCGGAAGTAGGGCCGCCAAAAGGATGTCACATCGAGGGTCTTCTCGAAGAAGCGAAAACATATCTGAAGGGCGTCACAGCAGTGAACGTGACGGACAACCAGTCCTCCGTGATGCGTCTCGGATCTCTGGCGACATGTAAGGCTCTGCTGGACGAGGGACTTACCCCGATCTTCCAGCTCACCTGCCGCGACCGGAACCGTATCGCGCTGCAGTCCGATCTGCTGAGCGCGGCGATGCTCGGGATCGAGAATCTTCTGCTGCTGACGGGCGACCACACGAAGATGGGCGACCACCCGCAGGCGAAGCCGGTCTTCGACCTGGATTCCGTCTCCCTGATCCACACCGTGAAGCTGCTTGAGTCCGGCGTGGACTTAGGCGGGAACGAGCTGGTCGGCGAGCCGCCGAAGTTTGCGAAGGGCGCGGTTGTCTCTCCGTGCAGTGACTCTCTCGACGCGCAGCTTGCGAAGATGGAGCGCAAGGTGGCCGCAGGCGTGGACTACTTCCAGACGCAGGCCGTCTTCGAGCCGGAGAAGTTCATCAAGTTCATGGAGAAGGCGAAGCAGTTCGGCAAGCCGGTACAGCTTGGCGTCGTAATCCCGAAGTCCGCCGGCATGGCGAAGTACATGAACAACAACGTCGCCGGCATCCATGTTCCGGACGAGATGATCGAGGAGCTCAAGGCCGACAAGGAAAAGACCAAGGCTGGCATCACCGGCACCGAGATCACGGCACGCATCATCAAGGAATGCAAGCCGTACTGCCAGGGCGTAC
The DNA here is from genome assembly GCA_947627365.1 of uncultured Lachnospiraceae bacterium. Taxonomy (GTDB): domain Bacteria; phylum Bacillota; class Clostridia; order Lachnospirales; family Lachnospiraceae; genus Choladousia. The sequence continues at coordinate 7,910 of CANQVT010000020.1, forward strand.
ATATCATGGCGCTCGGCTGGGAATCCAAGATCCCGGGCCTGCTCGAGATGGCTGGAATCTAAAGCAGCAAATTTTTTTCTCGCGGATCTGCATACAAAGAGGGCATCCCTCAAGTCATTTCAAATGACTTTTGGGACACCCTCTTTTATTATCGCTTTGCTTATCTGTATCTGTCTTTACGCGGCAGGTGTGACTTCCGTCTCCATCTCGCTCGTGTCCATCAGTGCCGCAAATACCGGGCTGAGGGCAATGCCCATCGCGTCGATCCCCAGTGTGCTGAACGAAGTGCCCAGCTCCTCTGCCGCCGCGTCTTCATCCATATCGCTCAGCATGATCGCGCTGTCCATATCCACGGAATCCATGGTGAACGCCTCGCCCTCATGCGTGCCCATGGCCGCACTTATGCTCACGCCAAACGGCATCCCCATGCTCACGCCGGTGATAGCGACATCCACCGCATCTCCGCTCTCGCCAAAGCTCTTGTTTGCAGCCACATGCACTTCGCCGCTCTCCGGCGTGCCGTCGTCAACCTTCACATAGACGTCCGCCAGATTGTTCAGGCCGTCAACCGTACCCTTGGTGACGCTTCCGGATATCTGAAGCGCGTTGACCTCTCCAAGCAGCTCCTCGCTCAGGTTGGCCGGCTCGCCGTTCACATAAATCATATCCAGGATCTTGCAGAGCGTGTCAATGCCAAAGCTGAACTCAGTCTTGTTGTAAGTACCGTCGGCAACGCTGATCTCCTCGCCGTTGATGCCGGTCAGTACGCCGCCCAGCTCGACGGTCTCCGGACCGGTGATGCACTCTTCGATCACAGCCGCGATGTCGCCCTCCACGGTAACCTCCTGCAGCTCCTCTTCCGCAACAACAGCCTCGGTCTCCGGCTCCACGACAGCTTCTGTCTCCGGCTCTGCCGGCAACTCGGCAGGTATATTCATACCCTGTACGATGCTGTCCGCAACTGCCTTCGTGTCGATGCTCTGGAGGATGCCGATCAGCGACTGAATCCCTTCGTCCATGTAGCGCGACATCACGACCGCCGGATCAATCAGATAATCCTTAACGCCAAGGGTTGGACTCTCCAGATGGAGCGCTGCAAGCGTATCCGTGCCGGTGAAGCACACCACGGCAGCTGTCTCGCCATCCACATCCAGATGCAGACTGATCGCCGCCAGCTCATCTTCTGTGGCAGTGACGTCCACTTCCAGATTCACACCCGTGAGATCAATGACCTGTTCGCCGCTTGTGATGCGCAGGTTCGACAGTTTGATGCTCTCCGTCGTCGCAGCCGCGGTCTCCTCCGCGAACGCGCAGGTGCAGCTTCCGAGCAGCATTGCCGCACTCAGCACCGCCGCCATCAGCTTCTTGCCTAAACTTCTCTTTCTTGTTTGCATGTTCTCTTTCTCCTTTTCATGAAAAGATTATTTGAAACGCACACGCGTCGTTTCCATAAAATTTTTGCCTCTGTCTCAGTCGCCGGCTCCACTGCTTAGAATAAGAACTTCATCAGATTTACGGCATTCGGCCCGTATGACTTCAGCCAGCTGGGTATGTTCATCCCGCCTGCGACGCTGTCCAGAGCATCATCATCGAGCTCGCCCTGCGCGCCGGAAAACGCGAGAATCTCTTCCGCCTCTTCCTTCGTCATTTCCTTGCCATACTCCTTCGCAATGGCAATCATCTCTTCCGCCGACTTTGCATCCTTCAGTTTCTTGAACATTTCTTCGTTCATGGTAACCCTCCTTAAAAATAAATTTTATATATTTTTTTGCCTCTCCTGAAGATACATCAGAAAATCCCAGCTGTCAATCTCCCGCCTTTCAAGCGACTCCTGCTCAATCCACTTCAGCAAGCCGTACACCTTCGCCGCAAGGTCGGGAATAGAAGCCTTCTCCTCTTCCGAAATATAATTCTCCAGTCTGCCGCCCGTGTACCCGTTCTCTGACACGCCCAGAAACAAGCCCGCCAGCTTCGCATCGTAATGCCCCAGCGCCTTTCGGATGCCGATCGCGTCCGCCACGATCTCGTCCCAGACGGCTTCTTTCTGCTGCGGAAACAGCCTCCGGCAGATCACATGCGTGCACTCGTGGTACAGCCGGATCTTTCTCGAAATCTCCAGCCAGTCCCCCTGCGGCATGCCCGAGCGCTCGGCGGATACCCCGCTGTACGGCCCGTCGCTCAAAATGATCAGGGTGTCCCGATAATTCCCGCGGTCCGAGGTGAAGCGCTTCCATTCCTCCGCCCAGTCCGTATGTCCGGCAGCCAGATACGCCGTCCTGTGATCGTTGATCTTTTTCCAGTTGGCAAGTCCGTCGACCGTCATCGCCCCGAGCGTGAAAGGGATTTCCTCCGGCCGGCAGCGGTAGACCAGCAGCCGGAGCGCGTTTTCAAAGTCCTCCCTGCGGTACAGGTACAAGACCTTCACCGGACCCGCCGGCGTCTGTTCCTTCGTCAGCAGATCCCTGCCGCTTCCCCTGAACAGCTCCAGGGAGGGATTCTCCGGCCTGTTTCCCCGCAGCGCCGCGTCCTTGTACGCGTCCTCCATGCCCTCCCCGGGTCTCAGGTATAATTGCGGATAGCACTCCGCCAAAGCTTCCAGCACCATCTGGTTTCCTCCCGTCTCCTGCCAGCCCTCCAAAATCCTGAAACGGCTTCTGCTGTAAAAAGCTGACTTTCCTTCTCCTGATTAAATGTCATAATACGCACACAATGCCGGCACTACACCGGGTCCATACTTCCTGATCTGCTCATCTACGTAACCCCAGTCAATCTTTCCGCCCGCAATGCCCTCCAGCTCGTCATCGGCAAGCCCGCCCTGCGCACCCATCTGCTCGGCCAGGGTCTTCATCTGTTCCCCGGTCACCTCCCCGCCATATTCTTTGACAATGGCCATAAGCTCCTCCGCGGACTTTGCCTCTTTCAGCTTCGCCACCATCTCGCTTGCCAGTTTCTCGTCCATAGTGATCCCTCCCTGCCCTGATTTATATGAAACGCGCTTGCATCGTTTCCCTGAATTTGCTTTCCTGATATTGATACGCCGCAATACGCGCCTCTAAAACGGCCTCTCCTGCAAAAGACCGACGGTAAATTTCCCTTTTTCCTTGCAGGCCTTGCTGCAATACGTCTCTCCGTAGGTTGCGAATCTCTTCCCGCAGACCGGGCAGGTCTTGTTGTACATTCCGTATCCGCCCGCCGCGCTCTCCGTCTTCTCGTCTGAAAGCTCCTCATTCCCTTTTTTGTTTGTCTCTTCACTCATGTTAATTCCTCCTTCTTATTTAATATTCTATTTCATCCTGATTTTTGCTTTCCTGTTTATTGATACGCCGCAGCGTGCATTCTGTTAGGATAAAAAATCAGGTACCATCCCTTTTTGCGATTATAATTTCACGCCCACCGCACATAGCCTCTCTCATACAGGTACTGAAATTTCTGCCAGAGCAGAAGCGCGCGGCGATCCTGCGCAGAAAGCGTCCGGCAAAGCTCTGCAAATGTGACCGGCGCCTCCCGGACGAGCCGGACTGCCTGCAGGAAGTCCTCGTCCTTCGCCAGGCTGCAGCCCACGCCGTCTCCCCAGAATTCCAGGGTGTCTTCCTTTTCCGCGATCCTGCACGCCGCGTTGAAGTACAGCGCTCTGTCTTCGGGTAGCTCTGCGCGCGCCCACGTCCCGAACAGACGCCTCATGCCTGCCTCGAACTCGCCAGCGTCCGCGAATGTAAGTGTCTCACGGATGGAATATCCATTCGGATACTCCGCCGACGGCAGCTCCGGTTCCATGAACTCCATGGTCTTTCTCACCATATTCACCCGCAGCCCTGCGGTGCAGCCGATCCCGTAACGGATAAATTTCTCTCTGCCCTCCTGACCCATGCGCTCGCAGAGGCGGAAAGCCCTCCCTGAAAGGGAATACTTCGTCATCGACTCCGGGTTGCCCGGCAGAAGCTCAATGTTCTTCAGCTCATCCTGACTGTAGATCTCCTGTATCTTCTCCAGCTGGCGCAGACTGCGTACGCTGAAACGCAGCGCCGCCCTTTGCATGGCGTCCGGCCCCAGCTCTTTCATGTAGGCGCGGATGCGCTTTGGATCCCGCTCCGCTATGGCCGTCGTCGTCTGCGGAACCAGCCCTGTGACCGAGCGGAAATCATATATGAATCTCTCATAGTCCGGATTGTCGAACGGTTCCGTCGCCATGTAGCAGGCGCCCGCGCCCCCGATACGCCCCAGATAGCGGACGCCGGCCTTAAGAATCTCTCTCCACAGCGCGGCGTTCTCCGGCGTGTAGGCAAAATTGCCTTTCCATCGCGGCGCGTCCACGCCGCAGAACGGACACTGCACGCTGCATCCGTCGCTCAGCTCAAACACAAGCGGGTAATAATAGACCGCCCCGTGCTTCCGGATCAGACGGCTCTCCATGCAGCATCTTCTGTGCACCTGCCGGCTCCAAAGGCGGATCCCGCGGTCGGCATAGGCGTCGTCCGCGATCCTGGCCTCATATTCCTCCATGGCTTCCCTCTGGTGCTCCCGGTATTCCCTCAGATAGCGATTCTGCTCTTCCGGAACACGAAGCTCCCGCGTATGCCCGAGCAAAATATCGCACGCTTCCAGTGCCAACTCGGCATCAAGAGGGATGCCGCGTTCCTGCAGGGTCTCCAGCGGCCGCGTCCGCATCTGCTCACGGAAGGAAGGATCCGCGGTATAGTTTTCCACAAAATATTTTATGTATGGAACATCTCTGTGCATTTCTTCGCCCCTGTCTTTGTATTCGTTAGGAATTCTTTTGGCTTTCCAGCTGCTGGCGCTCCACCAGCTTCGCGAAGAATCCGTCCGCCGCGATCAGCTCGTCGTAGCTCCCGTCCTCCACGATATGCCCGCGGTCGAGCACGATGATGCGGTCGCACTCCCGGATCGTGGAGAGCCGGTGCGCGATGACGATGCGGGTGCAGTCCAGCTTTCTCATGGTATCCGCCACCTGCTTCTGCGTGATGTTGTCCAGCGCGCTCGTCGCCTCGTCGAGCATCAGAATTCCCGGCTTCGGGGCAATGGCCCGCGCAATCATGATCCGCTGACGCTGACCGCCCGAAAGGCCTCCCGAACCGCTCGTAACGTGCGTGTACATCCCCAGCGGCATGCTACGGATATCCTCCGCGCTCCCGGACATCTCAGCCGCCTCCCAGGCCTCCTCCTCCGTCAGATGAGGCGCGCAGATTGCGATGTTGGAAAAAATGGTTCCCGCGAAGAGGTCGCCGTTCTGGTTGACGACGCCGATCCGTCTGCGCAGCATGCGCAGGTCAAAGTCCGCGATGTTCCGCCTGTCGTAATAGACCGCCCCCTTCTGCGGAGCTTCCAGTCCGAGCATAATGCGCATGAGAGTGGACTTCCCGCAGCCGGTGTTGCCGACGATCGCTACGTATTCGCCGCGGTTGATCTTCAGGCTCAGGTCGTCCAGAATGAGCGGCATATCGCTGCTGTACTGAAAGGATACATGGTTCAGCTCGATCGATCCGTTGAGCTTGCGGACCATCTCCTTGTTCTGCTGCTCTCCCGGCGTCTCCTCCAGGATCGGTCCGACCATGCGCAGGACGGGTCTCACCTGGGCCAGCAGGAAGGACACATCCGAAAGCCGGAGAAACGCGGCGGACACCATGCCGTACGCCGTGCAGAACGCATAGTACTCCGAGACGCTGACGCCGCTTTTTATGGCGGCGGCGTAGGTCCACAGCGTGCCGAGCAGCAGGATAGCCGAAGAGATCACCTGACGATACCGCAGCATCGGTCCGGGACGGTTGTAGATCTCCTCCACCTTCGTATAGCTGTCCGCCCAGTGCGCGAAAGCCCTCTTCTCCGCCCCGGCCGCCTTGATCTTCTGGATGCCGGACATCAGCCCGAATTCCAGTCCGGAGGACTTCACCTGGTACTCAAGCTGCCGGTCCATCTGGCGGATCTTCGCGGCGGCGGTCATACCGGAAAAGATAGCCCCGGCGAAGATCACCGCAAGCGTCGGCAGAACCAGCGCGGGCGCGAAGGTAAAGATCTGCACCACATAGGCGAGCGACAGCGCCGCCGTGAGCGCGTGGGTCAGGACAGCGGAGGTCAGCAGGGTACACAGATCCCCGATCCTCTGCAGCCTGCTCGAGAGCTCACCCGGACTGTACTCCCGGAAAAACGACAGCGGCAAATTCAAAAGCCGCATGTAGACGGCCGAGGTGGCGGCCGTGTTGATTTTGCTGCTCACCCTGGAGATCAGAAGCCGGTTCACGGACTTGATCAGCGGGATGGCGAGCGTGATGCAGAGGAAAAAGATGGCCGTCGAGGCGAAGAGGCTGAAGCTGTCCCCCGGAATGACCTCGGCAATCATAAAATTGCTCAGCAGCGGCAGCAGCATCCCCAATATGGTGAAAGCTGCCGTCACGCCGACGATCATCAGAAACTCCGACCTCGAGACAGCCTCCATGCAAAAGCGCAGGAGCTTCCCCGGGGTGATGCGCTCCCTCGGCAGAGGACGGTAAAAGCAGATTGCCTCATTCTCGAACTGAGCCTCACCAGCGCGCGTCACCTTCTTCCACACACCCCTGTCGTAGCAGCGGTATCCGAACAGCAGGGACGGCAGAAACGCCACGACGCCGCCGGTCTTCTTCATCCCGATCATCGGCCCCACGGCGGTATTTCTCCACCCCTTCTCCAGGCGGACGGTGCTGTGCATGCTCCCGGACGGGCGGAGCTGATATTCCAGCATCTCGCTGATATCCTCGATCTCTATGGGCAGCTCCCTCGTCTGAAAGCCGTAGTATTTCAGGATCTCGTCGATCGCATTCTTCGCGACCTGACGCTCGTTGTTCATCGCCTCGGTGATCTTTTTCCCCATGACGGCGCCGACCATCCCCGCGAACGCTTCCTGAAATCTCTCCTCGTCATTCTTCAGCCTGCCGCGTATCTGTTCCTCATAGATTCCCAAGCGCGTCTCCTCCTACTCCGTATTCACGAGCGTGTGATACAGCCCGCCCGCCGCCAACAGCTCTTCATGCGTGCCCCGCTCTGCGATCCTCCCCCGCTCCATGACAATGATCTCATTGCAGTCGCGGATCGTGGAAAGCCGGTGCGCGATGACAATCGTCGTGATTCCCCGCTCGCGGATCGCCCGGACCACCTGATCCTCTGTCACCGCGTCGAGCGCGCTGGTCGCCTCATCCATGATCAGCAGGGTCGGCTCCTGAGCCAGCGCCCGCGCAATCTCCAGCCTCTGCCGCTGTCCGCCGGAGAGATCCCTGCCGCCCTCGGTGAGAACGTAATTAAAGCCCCCGGGACGGCTGACAATATCACTGTGGATCTGCGCGTCCCGCGCCGCAAGCACCATCTCATAATTCTCGATGGAATCGTCCCACATCTTGATGTTGTTCGCGATCGTATCCTCAAAGATCGTGATATCCTGATCCACGACCGCCAGGGACGCACAGAAGGTGTCGCGGTCGATCTCCGCGATCGGGATGCCGTCGATCAGAATCTCGCCGCTCCACGGCTGATACAGTCCCGTGATCAGCTTTCCGATCGTAGATTTCCCACAACCCGACAGTCCGACAAGCGCAACGCTCTCTCCCGCGCGAAGCGTCAGGCTGAAATCCTTCAGAATCGGCTCCTCCAGTCTGGAGTAGCCGAAGGTGACGTGGCGAAGCTCGACGTTACCCTTTAATTTCTCATATTTGCGCGGATCATCGTCCGAGTACCGTCCTCTCTGGGACGCCATCAGGGCATCCTCCGGATAGGCCATGACATCCTCCACCCGCTCCATCTGGGCGCGCATCTCCTGAATGCTCTCTCCGGAACTCACGAGCGCCTCGGCGGGAGTCAGGAACGATTCGAGAAAGCCCTGAAACGCCATAATCATGCCGACAGAGAATTTTCCCCTCATCGCGAGCCAGATGCCGAGCACAACGACCAGCGCGTTGGCGAACTGGACGACGAGCTCCGGGAGGAAGCCGAAATAATTAAACAGCTTCGTGTATCCGACCTGGGCGTTGTTCAGGCTGTTCTGATAACCCGACCAACGGTTGTAGAAGCCGTCCTCCGCGCCGAGCAGCTGAATCGTCTCGACCATGCGGATGCCGGAGGTGGTCACCTCCGAAAGCCGACCCTTGCTCTGTACCGCCCGGCGCGACAGGTTGACGCGCTGCTTCATAATCATTCGGGAAAAGAAAATGTTCAGCAGCACACTGATCACACCGACCACGGTCAACGGCGCGCTGTACCGCAGCATGACGACAAGGTAGAACACAACCATCGCGGCATTCAGCAGGATCGGGACGCACACGAGAACCAGGGTGTTCGCGATCTCCGCATTGACCTCCTGCCGGTTCTGAAGATCCCCGGGCGTGCGCTGGAAAAAGAATTCCATGGGCATATGCAGAACATGCCAGAAAAAACTGCTGTTGCTCAGGATCGACATCTTGGAGCGGATCTTCACCAGATGGTTCTCGCGGATCGCCATCGCGACGATCTGAACTACAGCCACCAGCAAAAACAGCAGCAGAAACGGAACCGTCCACTCTTCGTAGGAACCGGTCAGCATGCGGTCCGTCAGCACCCTCTTGAAGATCGGCAACAAAATCACGGTCAGCGTGACCGCGAAAGCCGAGAGCATGATAAAGGCTATTTCCGCGTAGGTACCTCTCATCCGCTTCGCCGCGTAGGAGATCATGCTGGTCTGCTTCCCACCCGGCACAAACCTGTCGGTAGGCGCAAGCCTTATGTACTCCCCCTCGTACTGCGCAAGGAAATCCTCCTCCGAAAGACAGACGGAGCCGTTCTCCGGATCACACAGGTACACACGTCCCCGGCGGAATCCGCACAGGACGGCGAACCTTCCCTCCTTCCACTTGACAATACCGGGATAGCAATCCTGCTTCAGCGCCGCGAGATCACCCTTGCACATAGCCGCGTCCAGGCCGTAGGATGCGGCGGCCGTGACAATATTTTTCAGTTTTGAACCGTCGCGCGAGATGCCGCAGTCGATCCTCGCCTGCGCGAGCGGAATCCACCGCCCGTAGTAGGCAAGCACAGAGGAAAGACTGGCAGCGCCGCTCTCCTCGGCGTCCATCTGCATGATGACCGGCACCGACGCGACGCCCGCGCGGACCGGCTCCTTGTTTCGTCTCTTCATCTCCAATTACCTCGTGATGTTTTATGAAAGATGAAAGCAGGGAACTATGGCATGAGGAAGGATAATGGCGACAGGCTCTCCGTCACGACCTGCGCGCGGTAGATCCCGTCCGCGATCCCTTCCTCCGCCGCTCCGGCCTCAAGCTTCCGAATCCAGTCCCCGTACTCGAAACCGCCGACGTAGCGGATATACTCTTCAAAGTCCCCGTCAACACAGATCGGAGAGTCGGAGACGGCGCTGATCTCACAGCCTCCGTCGTCAAAAAGCAACGTCTTGCCGGGCTCAATCTCCTGCGCATCGTCGTCCAGGACGTATGCGTATACGACGCCGTCCTCCACCTCGACCGCAGCGCGAACCTTCGTGTCGATCTTCCCGAAAATACCCCAGGCAAACAGCCCGAACAGCAGCAGAAATACCGCCATCAGGCCAAGCCATGACCCCGGAGTCGCAACCTTAATATATTCATTGAGCTGACCAGGCGAGGCGATGCTCTGCCCGGATCGATCTGATCGGGAGCCTGTCTTCATAGCGCGGTCTCCTCCTTAATTGTCCGTATTTTTCCCCGGCAGGTTTTCTTTGTTTTCAATCTCTATTCGGAGTGTCTTTCCGACATATAGCTCTCTCAGAGCCTCCTTGAAATACCGGCGGCAAAACTGCAGCATCGTCCTGTTGTCCGCACGCACAATGAACTCTATGTCCTCGTACCGCGTGGAAACGTAGTCGATCCATCGTCCGATGAGGCAGGCTCCCGCCATCTTCGCCCTCCGGCTCGGGAAAGCGTACCAGCGCCTCACCTCCAGCGCCGTGGGATCCATAAGACGGCAGATCACCCAGCCGCACAGGAGATCACTCTCCTGCTCCTGCAGAAAGAAGCTGGTGTCCTCGTCGAACTCCTCGACAAACGGCTGCAAACCCTTCAGCTCGTCCCGTTCATCCGCCGAGCGGATCTGGTCCATCAGCCGGGTCTTCATTTCGGAAGTCAGCTCTGAGGCTCGCAGGATGCGATAGCCCCTCCTCGCCAGATATTCGTCCGGATAATACTCTGCCCTGGTGCGAAAGCCAGGCAGATGCACATGGTATCTGTGATAAGACGGCTCTGCGTGCGCCGTGGCTCCCGGTATCCCCTGCGCAAGTCTCTCTATCAAATCCGTCCTGCCGGCTCCAACTGTATAGCGCCAGAAAAACAGCTTCGAATGGTAGCGGCGCCGGGCCTGCGCGAGCAGTTCAGCAATCATCTCCTGAAGCAGCGCAGCGCTTCTCCACTCGGGGAGCACCAGAAGCATCAATATCTGAAATTCCGCATTCTCCGGAATGAACCAGCCGCGTATCACTCCAATCTCCGCTTCGTCCGTTGCCACAGACAAAAACAGATGCTCCAAGGAGCCCGCGGCATTTGCCGCCGGCTCTTTGGAACCAAGCTTTCTCAGAAGCCTGAGCTGTCTGTCAGGATCGTCAATGCTCTGATACCGATACATCCTTCTGCTCTGCCTCTCTCTTTATCTTCTCCTCGTAATGCAGCTCCAGCAGCTCCTCCAGATGCCCCTTGAAATAGGAACAGCAGCTTCCGGTCTTTCCGTCACGCCGGTGGTTCATGCGCACCTTGTGGCAGCCGCCGTCGCAGATGGGAAAGTAGAAGCATTCCTTACATTCCTGCGAGTCCAGATAGGAGCATCCGGTCATGCCCTCCGCGATCAGCCCCATGTTCCAGTCGTTGAACCGGTCGATATGGCCGACCACAAGGGACTCGATCCCCACGTCGTCCCAGCACTTGTACAGCTCGCCGTCCGGTCCCACCACATAGGCGTTGCGCTTTGTGAGCGTACAGCCGGCGCGTGCCCTTCTCGGAAACAGCGATAACGGATCGATCCCGTACTTCTCGTGGGTCTCGGCGATGAACCGGCCCTTGTCCTCCGGGTCGAAGAAGCAGCTCACATCCGGATGGTCGTCCCCCTTCACGAAGCCCGGGTAGACCGACACCTGCTTCTTTTTGTCCTCCGGACAGAGCGCCATGACCTGCCGGTACACATCGATGAATTCGTCTTCATTTCTGGTATCCACGTTCACGCGGATGTGGATCTGCCCCTCGTAGCCGGACTTCAGAAGACCTTCCAGATTCCGGAGGATGCGGTCGTAGGTAGGACCGCCGTTTTTCAGGTAACGCCGCTTGTCATGCGTCTCCTTCCTGCCGTCCAGCGTGATCTGGATCGCTCTGACATGCAGGTCGTTCAGTTCGTCCGCGATCTCCCCGGTCAGCAGATAGCCGTTCGTTATCATGCTGGCTCCGTATTTCTTATCCATTTTTTCCACTTCCCGCGTGATGCGGCGAATGGTATTGATCGCGAGCAGCGGCTCGCCGCCGTACCACACAAGCCCGACGTTCTTAAGCCCCGTGTGGAACCGGATGAACTCGATCAGCTTATCCGCCGTCTCGTCGGACATCGGGACGCCGCTTCGGTTCCCCTCGTAGCAGTAGGAACAGTCGAAGTTGCAGTTTCGCGTGATCGCCACGGTCAGCAGCAGCGTCTGGGTGGCGTAGGTCTCGGTCAGACGGTGCATCTTCAGGATATTGTACAGCGCGTCGTCCTGTCCGTCCTCCACAAGAAAGCCGTGGCTGCGCAGCAGGAAATAGAGCTGCGGCTGCCCGGAAAAATCAAAGCCGTCCGCGTCCCTTTGAATCGCCTCCAGTGCCGGAACCAGGTTCTCCTCTACCTGAAGGAAGGAGTTGGACGCTGAGTTGTACAGCAGCCAGCCGTTCCGCCTGGAGCGGAACAGTCGGCTGTATCTGGACCAGCGCATGCTTACTTGTCGAGGCTGACGCCGGTGCCCTGCGCGGCGCAGGCATTGCCGCCGCAGCTGCCGCCCGCCACATTGTCGAGCTCCTCGTCGCTCAGCGGCGCGCCGTTGGTGTAGACTGCGTCGATGCCGTCGCCCTTCTCGATCACCTGGATGGAGTATCCCTCCGGGACGGCAAGCCCTGTAAACTCCTCTACGGTCTTGACCGGATCCTTGCAGAATTCCTCGCGGAACGCCGGATCCTGTGCCGCCTTTTCCTTTATCTGCGCGTATACCTCGTTGATCTTTTCAGCTGTCCATGCCATGTTCTTTTCCTCCTCTTTTCTTTTTTCATCATACTATAGCAAACGTCAAATATATTTTCCGTTTGCTGCAGTCCCTCCGGGGGATGCGCAATTGCTCAGATAATACTTCCCGCTGCGGCGCAGGCTTCCCCGCCGCAAACGAATTCTGCCACACAGCCCTTTGCCGCGCATGCTCCCACGTCGGGTCCCACGCCCACAGCCGCCGCGCAGGCAGAGACGATCAGGAGCATGCTCAGACCTCCCGCCGCCGTCTCGGACTCCTCATCCGTCAGCTCTCTCCCGATCATATCGGGGAGAACCATGGTCGCCGTGTAGGACGGATCATTCTCAATCACCTTGAGCTTAAAGCCGTCCGGCAGCTTCTCGCCTGTGAACGCTTCGATCGCCTTTGTCGGGTCGGCCAGAAGCTCCTTGCGGAACGCCTCGTCGGTCATCGCTTTTTTCTGCACGCTGACGTACAGCTCCTCCAGTTTCTGTTGTGTCCATTCCATACAGAATACCTCCTTTCCTACATATGGTATTTATTTGATACATAAAGTGTATCCTTTTGGTATGTCCCGCCGGTTCAGAGAACCTTCCGCTTCTCCGGAACGGCCAAAAACAGCACCTCGTCCCCGATCCGCAGGATCAGCTTTTTTCGGATCAGCTCTTCCAGGACTTCCTCCGCCCTGCCTCTCTCCTGCTTCCCACAGGTTTCCAGCAGCCGGTCTATCCTGACCGCCTGGTCCGCCGCGAGACAGACGTCCTTCTCAAGGCCGTCAAGCACATAGGTCTCCTGCAGGGCGCAGGGCCGTCCGTCGTAGATCGCGAGAAGACCGTACTGCAGTCTGTAGCTGAGGGTACAGCCTTTTCGGCTGGCACGCTTCCATTCCAGGACCAGCTTTAAGAGCTCGTCAAAATACGGCGTGCTCTGCGGCGGATCGGCCAGAAAGAATTCGTGGAAGCGGCTGTCCCCCGCAAGCTCTTCTCCAAAGAGATAAGGGTAATACCCATCGGGCTTCAGCGTCACCCCGTAGTCCGCCGCCCGCTGCGTAAAGATGCTCTGCCGCTGATAACCGTGCGGGTTCAGCTGCGGCGCGGGCAGGTGGAACAGCAGCGGATAAAACTCCATGTCGTGGTAATACCATTCCGCCTTCTCCCCGGGGAACGAATACAGCAGGTTCCATGCGAGGTAGATCCCCGCCTCCTTTGCGTTTTTCAAAAATTCCACGTGTTTGATCCCGCGGTTCCCCTTGTGCATCAGCCGGAGCAGATGATCGTTCAGGCTCTCGATCCCCGGCTGGAAGGATGTGAAGCCGGCCCTTCTCAGCCTTTGAACGTCCTCTCTCGTCATGTTTGTCTTGACCTCGGAAAAGAGGGAATATCCCTTTCCGGCCAGCAGCTCCGGCAGCTCTCTGACGTGCTCCCGCGCCAGGATGCAGTCTGTCAGGAAAAAGCTGCGCACCTGATATCTCTCCGCCAGATACGCCAGTTCATCAGCGAAACGCCGGCTTTCCTTCCTGCGGTAGCACAGCAGCTCGGAATCGGGATGGAGCCCGCAGAAGCAGCACCTGTGCTTCTCACCCCACCAGCAGCCCCGGGAGGCCTCGACCGGCAGGTCGACACTCACCCTCTCTGCAAGTCCCGATGCAAAGAGCTCCGCAAAGTAATCGTCAAAATCCGGATAAGGAACCGCGTTCAGGTCCCGGACGGCGTGTACAGCGGGGATCCCGCCCCTGTGCAGCACCTCCGGGAAGCGCGCGTACAGCTCCTCGGTCCTGCCCTCCGCGATCAGATCCAGCGCGTCGCAGAAATTGTCGTCCGATTCCCCCACAAACGCGTAGTCCACCTGCCCCATGCGGTCCACAAGCGCCTGCCCCCTCTCCGGGCCGACCGAGCTGCCGCCGATCACGGTGACGGTCCCCGGCGCCTTTTCCCTGATCCGCTTCAGAAGCGCAAGGTCGGCGTTGCACTGGGCAAAGGTATAGGTGCAGCCGACGACGTCAGGCTTTTCCGCGAGGATCTCATCGGACAGCGCGTCCAGGAACCCCGGGATCAGCGAATCGCACTTTTGGACCAGCGAAAAGAACTCCGCCGTGATCCGTTCGTATCCGGCGCCCCGGAAATACTCCATGGTCTCCTGCCTGGACGGCACATGGCCGTAGCCGGCGTAGGGCGAAAATACTGCCTCGATCAGCTGCATATACATAGCCGCGATCTCATCCAGCCGGAAATAAGCCTCCGCCCCGATCAGACGCGCAAAACGGAGGTTCGCGTAGACGACACGCGCGTCTATGCCACGCTTTTTCGCGGCCGCTTTCAGCAGGCTCAAGCCCATCACAGGGGCTTTCGCTGTACAGAAAGGCATCGTCACCAGACATATCTTTTTCACGCCCATCGCGCACACCCCCTCTTGCTACAGTTTCAAAAAATTCCAGCTTCAGCCAGACAGCGCCGCAGCTTTCTCATCGCGTTGTGCTGGAGGACGCGGACGTTCGCGTAGCTGACGCCGACGCGCATCGCGGTCTCCTGAGCGGAAAGCCCGTCATAAAAACGAAAGATCACAATATTGCGCTCCCGCTCGGGAAGCTGCTCCAGCGCTTCGGCGAGCGCCTCCAACAGCTCCTGCCTCAACAGCCGGCTGTCCACATCCCCGGACAACGAGGAAACACCATTTTGCGGCTCCATCCGGTCCAGCTCCTCCAGCTCGGTCGGCTCCGGAGAGCGCCCTCGCCTGCGGTAGTAGTCGGTCACCGCGTTGCGTGTGATGGCGTAGAGCCAGGTCCCGGGCGCAGCCCGCGAGGGATCATAGCCATCCAGCGCTGCGATCGCGTTCACAAAAACCTGCTGCTTCAAATCCGCCCTGTCCTGCATGTCCGACACATGGGAGCTTATGTACCGCTCTACCTTCTCGTGATAATCCCGGTAGAGCGCTTCGGGCGTGATCGCGGTGCTCATGGCTTATCCTCGTCTTTCGTCTGGGTCCGCCAGGCGTCCGCATCCCCGGCAGCGTTCAGCTCCAGCTCGCTGTCGTCCAGCAGCATGCCGTCCCCCGCCTCCTGCGCGGCCCGGATCAGCCGATCCAGCCGTTTGTTTCCGGCGAAGCGCTGAAAGTCAAACAGCGTCCGCACTATCTGTTCCGTTCTGTCCATAGAATCGGCTCCTCCTTTTGCCTTTTGTATATTGATACGCCGGACATGCAGTTTTGTTTGGATTTTTTAAACTTGTTTTCATTATACCATAGATCAGAAGAGCATTTGTGCCCGCCGATCTGACGTTTGTGCAATCAGAGCTGACGTTTGTGTAATCGGCGGCCCCTTCTCGCAATAGCAGCAAATGCGACAGCAGCAAGTCTTCCTCTCGAGGGTCTGTGCATAAGAAAGGGAGGCTGCCCCAGAATAGGGCAGTCCCCTCGCAGTCCCCTTCCGCATTGATACTTTCATTTTTTACGGCGCAGCGCCGTGCGCCGCCTTTATCGCATCTGTACACGACCGGAACTCCCGGATCCGCCGGTATTTTGCTTGTTCACTTCACAGTACATCCAACCATCGTGGTGCGTATGCGAGTAACCGCAGAGCGTACACCAATTCAAGCCGTTGGTGCATTTTTTGCAGCCGTAAAACGGCGACACGATCAGATAGCCGTCGTCGGTATACTTGCCGCCGCCCGCGACTGCGCCCAGCTCCGCGTCTGAGAGCTCTCCGGCGGTATGCGCCGCGTCATAAAGATTCTTCGCCTCTTCCTGCGTGAGCTTCTGCCCCTGAGCCTGAAAGAGCTCCATGATCTCCTCCGCGGACTTCGCCGCTTTCACTTTCTCCATGATTTCCTTCTGATTCATACCATGACCTCCTTAATCGTTAGAATTTGTTTTATCTTATTGCCTTTCACATCTTTATACGTCAGGCAAACGTTTCTGTTAGGAGTGTGCAAAAAAAGTTTTACGCCGTCGTCTGATCCGCCTCGTCCGGAGCGTCCAGGCGCTGGCGCGCCACGAGCTCGGCGAACTTCCCGTTCTTCGCGATCAGCTCCTCGTAGGTGCCGTCCTCGACGATCCTGCCCTTCTCGAGGTAGACGATGCGGTCGCAGTGTCGGATCGTGGAGAGACGGTGCGCGATGACGATCCTCGTGCACTTCAATCCGTCGAGGGACTCGGACACCTTCTTCTGCGTAAGGTTGTCGAGCGCGCTCGTGGCCTCGTCGAACATCAGGATCTTCGGCTTCGGCGCGATCGCCCTTGCGATCATCAGACGCTGACGCTGTCCGCCGGACACGCCGCCGCTGCCCTCAGAGATCATCGTGTTCATCCCCATCGGCATCCTGCGGATGTCGTCCGCGATGCCGGCCATCTCCGCCGCCTCCCACGCGTCGTCGAGCGTCAGCCACGGCGCGGAGATCGTGATGTTGGAGAAGATGTCGCCCTGGAACAGCTTGCCGGCCTGCATCACGGTGCCGATCCTGCGCCGCAACGACTTCAGGTCGATGCCGGAGAGATCCTTGCCATCATAGTAGACCGCGCCCTTCTGCGGCGTCTCAAAGCCCAGCATGATGCGCATGAGCGTGGACTTGCCGCAGCCCGTCGCGCCGACAATCGCCACGTACTGGCCCGGACGAATCTTCAAGGAGAGATCGTCCACCACGTTCGGCATTTGGTCGTTGTAGCGAAACGATACATTGTTCAGCTCGATGCCGCCAGAGAGCCGTGTGATCACCTGCTTGCCCTCGGACACCTCGGGCACGGTGTCCATGATCGGCTTCGCCATGTCAAGGATCGGCTTGATGTTCGCCGCGGTGAGCGCGAGTCCCGCGAGGGACAGAAACGCCCCGCTCACCATGCCGTACGCCGCGTTGAACGCGTAGTAATCTGCTACAGAGACGCTGCTTGCGATTGCCATGTAGTACATGACGAAGGTCCCTGCCAGCGTGATCAGCGTGGTGACCACACTGTTGTAGCGGATGATCGCAGGCGGATTGTAACATACCTTTGCCTGCTTTGCGTAGAGATCTCCCCAGCGGGCGAACGCGCGCTTCTCCGCGCCGGAGAGCTTGATCTTCTGCACGCCCGTGATCAGCGCATAGCTCATGCCGCTGACTTTGGCGCCCAGCTCCATCTGTTTGCGCGACACCCTGATCTGCGTCAGCGCGGTGACCACGGTGACAACTAAGGTTGCCAGAATGATCAGCAGCGCGGGCGCCACCAGCGCAGGCGCGTAAGCAAAGATCTGCGTAATGTAGATCAACGAAAACAGCGAGGTAAGTCCCGTCGTAAACACAGCCTCCACCAGCATGGTGCACAGCGCGTTCATGTTCTGCGTCCGCGAGAAGAGCTCGCCTGAGCTGTAGTTCTTGAAAAACGCGGCCGGAAGCGACATGACGCGCGCCATCGTCGCAGCCTCCACGGTGACGTTCATCTTCGTGCGGATCCTGGCCATAAAGAGATTCTTCACCGCCTCGATCATCAGCCGGGAGACAGTCACGCAGATCATAAATATCCCGAGGGACGCAAGCAGCGCGAGATCCTTATTCTCCACGACAAGCCCGAAAAGCAGCTGGTTCAGCTTCGGGCCGAGCATTCCGACGAGGGTGACCGCAAAGGTAGCGACCGCCGCCAGAATGTAATCGGAGGGCGCGAGAATCGAGGCAATATACTTCAGTAAGTCGGCAAAGCCGATCTTCTTCAGCGGAAACGGCTTGTAGAAGGCGACCGCATCCTCCTCGAAGAGCTCCTCATTTTTCCTGGAAACCTTCACGGTTTTTCCCGTCTCGGTGTCAAAAAAGGTATATCCGCTCAAGGCTCCCGGGATGAGCGCCACGACGGAACCGTCCGACTTGCGCACGCCGAGCATCGCCCCGATGGCGTCCTTGTACCAGCCCTTCTCCAGATGAACCGTCCTGCGCATGATGCCATAAGGCCGCATGAGGAATTCAAGTTGTTCGTTCATATCTGTGATAGTCTCCGGCACTTCCTGCGACTTCACATGGTAAAATCTAAGGATCGCGTCAATCGCGTCCTTCGCGCGGCTTCTGTCGTCCGCGAAAGCCGCGGATACGCGCGCGCCCGTGACGGCGTCTGAGATCCCGAGAAACGCTTCCTCGAAGGTGTTCTGATCATGCTTCTTTCTCTCTTTTATCTGTTCGTCAAACCAACCCATGATCTCACCTCCTTATTCGTTCGAAACGAGCTGCGTATAGTAGCCATTCTTTGCGTACAGTTCCTCGTGCGTCCCACGCTCCACGACCTTGCCGTGATCCATGACGATGATCTCGTCGCAGTCCCGGATGGTCGAGAGCCGGTGCGCCACCACGACACAGGTGATGCCCCTGTCCTTGATGGACTTCACCACCTCGTACTCGGTCTTGGCGTCGAGCGCGCTCGTGGCCTCGTCCAAAATGATGATGGTCGGATCCTGCGCCAGGACGCGGGCGATCTCCATACGCTGGCGCTGCCCGCCCGAGAAATCCTGCCCGCCCTCGGTGAGCACGTAATCATACCCGCCGTCGCGCTGCATGATGTCTTCATGGAGCTGGGCGTCCTTCGCCGCGAGGATCATCTCAAAGTCCTCGATGGAATCGTCCCACATCTTGATGTTGTTCCGTATTGTGTCCTCAAAGAGGATGATGTCCTGATCCACAACCGCGAGCGAGCCTGTAAACACGCTGCGGTCGATGTCCTTCATCGGCTTGCCGTCGAAGAGGATCTCTCCGCTCCACGGCTGATAGAGTCCGGAGATTAGCTTGGAGAGCGTCGACTTGCCGCAGCCTGAGCCGCCGACAAAGGCCACGCGGCTGCCGGTCTTGAGCGTCAGATTGAAATCCTCGATCAACGGTTCGGCGAGCCGGGAGTAACCAAAGGTCACATTTTTCAGCTCCACATTGCCCGAGAGCTTATCGAATTCAGCATCCTCGCCGTCCTTGTTCTCATCGTTGTAATTGACGTCGAGCGGGTACTCCATGACGTCCTCGACGCGCTCCATCTGGGTGCGCATCTCCTGAATGGACTGCCCCGCCTCGATCAGCTGCATCGCCGGTCCCGTGAACGCGCTTAAGAAGCCCTGGAACGCCATCACCATACCGACCGTGAAATGTCCCTGGATCGCAAACAGTACGCCCAGGATCAGCACGATGTTGTTGGCCAGCTCGGTGATCACCGTCGGGATCATCCCGAGGTATTCGTTCAACTTCGCGAAACGCACCTGCTGGGTGTTCACGCTGGCCTGATAGCCCGCCCATTTCTCATAGTAGCCGGTCTCCGCGCCGCTCGCCTTGATCGTCTCGATCATCTCGATGCCCGCGACCGTCGAGCCAGCCAGCTTGCCAGCGTCGCGCATCTGCACGCGGGTGATGTTGACACGCTTCGCGGAGATGACGCGCGACATCGCCACGTTGATCAGGATCGAAGCGATGCCCACCAGCGCCAGCACCGGGCTGTAGCGCAACATGACGACGAGGTAGAAGACCATCATCGCCGCGTTCAGCACGAGCGGAGCGAAAGTGTTCACGAGCGTATCCGCAATGGTGGCGCTCGCATCCTGTCGCTGCTGGATGTCGCCCGCCATGCGCTGTGAGAAGAATTCCATCGGCATCCGCAGCACCTTCCACAGGAAGGAGGTGTTCCCGACCGCGGCGAGCTTACCCTGGATCAGGTAATTTGTCTTCGCCTGGACAAACGCCACCACAAGCTGCATGACAGAGATAAACGCCAGCGCGGCAAAGAACGGCCAGAACCATTCCGGATTCTGATGCGTGAGTAGCCGATCCAGGAAGATCCGTGAAAATGCCGGCTGGATAATGCCGATGATCGAGGTGATCGTCGTCGTGAGAATGACAAAGACGATCGCCGCCTCCGCACCGACCAGTCGCTTTCTCGCAAAGGACAACACGCTCTTCGGCTTTCCACCCGGCTCGAAGCTCTCCGTCGGCTCGAACATCAGGCAGATGCCCGTAAAGCTCTGGTCGAAGGTCTCCATCGAGACGGTATAGTTGCCCTTCGCGGGATCGTTCAGGACGACCTTGTCCCCCTTAAACCCGCAGAGGACGACGAAGTGATTGAAATTCCAGTGGATGATGCAGGGAAATGTCCCCTTTTCCTTCAGCATCTCCGGCTCGTAGCGGTAGCCCTTCGCCTGCAGGCCGTAGCTGCGCGCAGCCTTGAGGACGTTCTTCGCGTTTGAGCCGTCCCGGGAGACGCCGCAGTCTGCGCGAACCTGCTCAAGCGGGATCCACTTTCCGTAGTAAGCAAGGATCATCGTCAACGACGCCGCGCCGCACTCGAGCGCCTCCAGCTGCATCACGACGGGAACCTTCGCCACGCCTTTTGTGATTGGTTTGTTCTGTTTTTTCTTCACCATAGCTCACCTCAGTTAAACAGGAATGACATCGGAGAGACCTGCTCCGTGACGATCGACACCTCATAGATGCCGTCCGGAAGCGTTTCGTTCAAGGTCAGAGGATAGACCCACTCGCCTTCGGAAAGTCCGCCGACGCGCAGTGCGTACTCGGGAAAGCTCTCATCCACGGCAATCGGCTCGGCGGTGATCTCCTTCACCGTATACTCCTTGTTGCCGATACGCACGATATTGCTCTGCCCGACTCCGTCGATCTCCGTCTCCTTTACGTAGCAGATGGCTGTGCCGTCCTCTGAGATGGCGACCGTGGACAACTTCGTCTCAAGGGAGCCTACGATACCCCACACAATGAAGCCTACGAGCAGCACGATGACCGCCGAGAGCGTGAGCCAAATCCCGGGATTTGTCACCCTGATGTAATCGTTCAGCTGCTCAGGTGAGGACACCCGCTCCAGACTCTTTTCCCTGAAAATTGAATTTGCCATGTCTCTTTTCCTCCCATTTCCTGTTTTCTATTTCCACGGATGACATATGGCCTGCTTCACATCCTGCCTCCGGAATTTCGTATCTCTTATATATTCTTGGTTATCTTTAGAATATTTTGTCCGTCCTTATACTCATAGTCCACACCGTCCATGCTCTTCTTGACCATGTAGATGCCGAGTCCGCCGATCTCTCTCTCCTCCGCGGAGAGCGTGATGTCGGGATCCTCCTTTTTGAGCGGGTCGTAGGGCACGCCGTTGTCGATGAAGGTGATCACCACGGCAAGCGGGGCCTCCTTCAGCTCCACGCGCACCGTAGCGACACCGACGCCCGACTCGTAAGCGTAGTTCGCGATGTTGCCAAACAGCTCATCGATCGCGATGTCAATCTGCGTCTGCGCCTTCATGGAACAGCCATGCGCCTCGAGCTGTTCATCCACGAACTCCGTGACTACGGGGATATTTTCCACCTTCGCCTCGATCGTCATTTCTTTCATCTGAATCCCTCCTTCATCCTGCCTCGCCGTCCGGAGCGTCGCCCGCGTTTTCATCCTCCAGCTCCAGAACGTACTGCTCGCCATCGCATTTGCAGCGGCCCTTGCAAAAGACGCAGTAGTAATCCTTCATATGATACCAGGGTCGGGAGACCTTGTGCAGATAGCGGAAGCCGTTCCGCAGATGCGCTCCCCGCGCCGGAACCTTGCCGTCGTACGCCCAGATCAGTGAGGTGACAGCGCCAAATTCCCCGCGGCTTTTCAGATCCGCAAGGGCGTCAGCCAACAGCCTGGAGCCGATCCCCTGCCCCTGACAGTCGGAGGCCATGCACATGCTCCGAAATTTGACCAGCTTCTTTCCATGCGCCAGCCGATTCAGCTCCTCGAGCGGGATCTTCGTCTCCTCGTGCAGCTTCTGCGCCGATTCCACCCCGAACAGCGTGATCCCCGCCAGGCGACCATCTTCCCGCCTCGCCGCGTAAAAGAATTCATTTTTATCGCTGATATGCCAGCGCATCTCCTCCTCTGTCATATAACGCTCGCCGAAATTCTCGTCGAACATTTCCATCAGAAATGGGATATCTGTCTCCCTCACATAGTCCATGTCTCGCTACCTCCTGTATATCGTCGTTATTATTTTCTGTCTGAAAAGTAGCCATCAGGGCTTCCTTGGGATTCTTGCCAGCGCGAGATACGCCCCAAGTCCGACAAACAGAAAAAGTCCCAGGGACATTACGCCTCCGGACACCAAAATCAGCGATGGCCCGATCATCTGTCCCACCCGGGACACCAGAATATAGATAATCAGTGCGTCGTTGTCGGAATAGCTCTGTGTGGTCTTCGTCTTCGTGAATGCGTCCATGATCACCGAGAGGCCGAACGAATCCAGCACTCCGCAGAGCACCACGGCCAGCACCAGCAGCGGCATCACCGCTACCCAGCCGTACAGCGCGATCAACACCGCGCTCGCCGCCATGTAGAGGTATGTGGCTTTAAGAGACGACATCCGGTCGGAGACAAAGTCGGTCATGAACGGCCCCACGTATGCGCAGAGCAGGTAATTCACCAGCATCAGCACCGAGGCAACCGTCGCGGAATACCCGTATTCGTTGACAAAAAGAGGCACAATGTACGAGATGAAGACCGAACAGGTGTAGACCGGCAGCAGCAGAAACAGCAGGAATTTCAGAGCGTGCACATTCTTCAGCACCCGGAAGATGTCCGCGTAGCTTCCCGCCTCCACTCTCCCCTCGATCCGCACTCTCAGAGACATCACTAACGGCACCAGCAAAAGCACGGCGGAGCCCAGATAAATGTGCGTGTAGGCCAGCTGATTCGCCAATATTCCGCCCAGGATCGTTCCCATGCACTGCCCGGCGAACGCGCCGCCGTTCACATACACGAGCGCGCGCATCCTCTGCCTGCCGTCCGCAAAGAGGAACGCGTAGTAGCGTATGCCGATGAAGAGGCAGCCACTCCCGAATCCGGAGATGCCGAAACCCAGGAACAGCATGAGGTAGTCAACCGCGGCTCCACGCACGATCAGTCCGAGCATCAACGCGAGTACTCCGACACTCAAAAAGGAGCCAAAGCGCTTCGTCCGCCTGCAGATTCCGCCGGAGACAAACACGCCAAGCGCCGTCATCGCCGAGAGAAAGGTGATCGGAAGACTCACCAGCAGATCCATATTCCCCTCCGGCACCGCCATCGCCATCTGCCGGATATAGACGACATTGAACGAGTCGCCGATCGACGCGGCGAAGAACGCAAACACGAAAATCAGGCGGACAAACGCATTCTGTTTCATGAATTCAGACTGTTCCATTTTGTCCCTCCGTCAGCGTTCCCGTATTTGTGACAAAAAACTGATACTCCGCCAGGATCAGGAGCGAAAACGTCAGAAGCAGCACCGCCTGCAGGACGTAGTCCAGCCCCATCTTGCGGCGGTAATCCGCCGACATCTCATAGGAAATCTCATCGTCCTCCCCGAGGGACAGCTTCTCCACCTCCGGGATCAGATACGTGTAGCGCTGCAGATAGGCCTCCACCTCATAAAAGTCCTCCCGCGCGACGCCGAGCGCCTCCACCCTCGCGATGTCCGCCTGCACCGATTCCCCAATGCGCTCACAGAGCTCCCGGGAACTCCCGGCGTAATCGCGGTACGCATCCACACCTGTCATCGCGCTGAACGCCGCGATCCAGAGCAGGAACACAGCCGCCGCAAGTCGGTACGCTCTCTTTTCCTCCGGGACCATCCGCCAGACCAGATGGATCAGCAGCAGCACAAGGAGAAACCCAGCCACCGCGATCCCCACGAGCTTCAAAAGATAGCCGCCCATCTCTCGCTGCATGTCTGAGACCCCGCTGACCGTCAGGATGCGTGCGTCAGCGCCCACCGTGTACATACAGTAGAGGTGATTCCCGTCACTCATATTATTCCCCGCGGGCATGGAATACACGCGTTCCGGAAGCATCGCAGGCTCGGTGGAGAACAGCAGCTGATTCTCCGCCGAGAGAATGTGCAGCTGATCCACGTCGTCGATCGAGTCCCGCAGCTCGAGCAGGTCTTCCTGCATCCCGTAGAACGTCTCGATCCTCTTGCCAAACTTTGTACTGTAATCGGTATTATAGATAAAATCCGCCAGCTCTACGCCGATCAGATTCTGCCTGGTACTCTTGAGATTGCTGAAATACATCAGCCCGCCCAAAGCCAGCGTGATCACCGTCAGCAGTAATGCCAAAAGCTCTATCATGAATCGTTGTCTGTTGCGCATGGTTCCTCTTCCAATCTTAGGTTTCATTTCCCTGATCCGTTCTGGCATTTCCGTCTGTCCCCTGTCCGTAGATCTTATCCGCGATCAGATACACACTCATCGGGATCTTTGCCCCTACCTTTTCAATCGTGTCCAGATTCAGGGAAATATGTGGCGTGATCAGAAATACCTGATTCAGCTCGTTGATCGGAGTGCCGCCTAAGTAATCCTTCAGCGTCTGTGCGAGGAAACCGCCCTCCTCCGGCGCATCCGTCATCGTGATGTGCATCAGCGCCCCGTACTCCACCTGGCTTTCCGTGGTCTCCGCCACCGTGATGATCCCCGCCTCGTGTACCTCCTCGAGCAGCCACGGCAGCTTATCGTCCTCGATCATTCCCGTCGTGATGTACAGGACGTCAATGTCCGGAATCAGCTTGTGATATGCGGCCTTCAGCTCATTATAGTAACGGTCATAATCATTATCCTTCGACGGCTCATCCACATGCAGCCTGTGTATCTCAAACCCGTTCTTTTCACTCAAAGCCTCGAGCTGAGCGATTCCGGAATAGCTGTAGGCAGCCTCGGAATCCTCATAGACCACGCCAATCGAGTCGAACGGCATGATCTCATAGGCCAGCTCGGTCTGTCTGCCGAGCCGCCCCGGGTCTACATGGGCGAACGAAATGTCGTTGAAGCGCTCCGTCTCGCTTTTTACGATTCCGCCCGAGATCGGATCGGCGCTCGCAAAGACCATATACTCAAACGGAAGCTCCGAGGCATTCTCTGTAAGCCAGACGCCCGCCGCCGTCCCGAAGACCAGCATCAGGTCGACGTCACTCTCATGAAAAAAGACGTCCTCCATCTCACTTTCTTCCATTTGATCCGTGTTGTAGAAGCTCTCCTTCACAAACTCAGCGTTCTCAACCTGCTGCACCTCGCAGATGTCGTTCCATACCTCCTGCGCAGGGCGTACGCCCCCGGGAGGATCGTATTCCCCGATGAAGCCTTGCCGGCTTAAGCTTTCCGCTGCCGCAGAGAGCTGCTCGGAGAAGAATCCGTATTCCTCCGCGATGATACAGCCGATCTTCACATCCTGCCGGGCCACGCGGGCCGTGCTCCCCGGTTCATCCGCCGTGCCGCAGCCCGTGAGTGAAGCTGCAGCCAAAACGGCAGCCGCCACGAGCGCGGCGAGACCTCCGAATCTCTTTTGAGATCCCTTGCTTCCTGCCCTGTGTTCTGAAAGTCCTTTATGTATTAGAGCTCTCACTGTTTCTTTCTCTCCATCGCCAGCATCGTGATATCGTCAAACTGCGGGGCGTCGCCCACAAATGCGTCGATGTCCGCCCTCACGTTGACGAGCAGCTGCTCTGGCTTCGCCATCGGATCACGATTCAGCGCCTCCAGCATACGCTCGGTACCGTACAGCTCATTCTTCGCGTCGGTCGCCTCCGCGACACCGTCCGTGTACAGGAACAGACAGCCGCCCTCCTCGATCTCAGCTTCGTATTCCTTGTATTTCAAGCCCGGCATCGTCCCAAGCACCATGCCGTGCTTATCTTTCAAAATTTCAAACTTCCCGTCCGCCCCGCGGAATACCGGATACTCATGTCCTGCATTCACCGCCTTGAGCTTGCCGGTAGAGATCTCCAGAATGCCCAGCCAGACCGTCACGAACATATCCTCAGCATTGTTCTCCTGCAGCAGATTGTTCGCCGTCTCCAGGATCTGCTTCGGTGAATCCGAAAACTGCGACTGATTCTTGATGATCGTCTTGGAGATCACCATGAACAGCGCGGCCGGCACTCCCTTGCCCGACACATCCGCCATCACCATCACGAGGTGATCGTCGTCCAGCAGGAAGAAATCGTAGAAGTCTCCTCCCACCTCCTTGGCCGGACACATGGTCGCGTAGATATCGAAATCATCCCTCTCCGGAAACGCCGGGAAAATACAGGGCAGCATATCCGCCTGGATCTGCTTCGCCACGGAGAGCTCCGCGCCGATGCGCTCCTTCTCCGCCGTGATCGCCGTGATATCTACAATATACTGCTCGATGCGCTTCGTCATGGTGCCAAAGGAGCCAGCCAGCACATCGATCTCATCGTTCGTATGCTGATCCCAGGTAAAGGACAGGTCGTCTCCCTCGATCTCCCTCACCTTGTCGGTGAGCGTCACAATCGGCTGCGTCAGACGCGAGGACAGCCTCTTGGAGACCAGGTTCGCAACCAGCATCAGCACCACCACCGCCGCCAGCAGCGTGACAAACGCGGCCAGAAACCTCCGGTCGGACCGCTGCAGCATCTCGTTGTTTTTCCTCGCCAGCGCGCTTGTCAGGCTCTGGGTCGGCGCAGTGACGATATCCTCCGGCAACACCGAGATCAGCGTCCATCCCACCGTGCCAAGCGGCGAGCAGGAGACATAAGCATTCTCCCCGTCGACCGCGGTCAGTGAGACCGCCTGCGCGCCGTCGACCGCTTCGGCGAGGAACTTCTTCAAATCCCCCTCCGTCGTATCGAGGGCGTTCGCCAGTTCCTCATCGCCGGCCGAGAGCTCCCCGGATTTCCTGGTGGAGAAGATGACGTTTCCATTCTCATCAAGCAGGCAGGCGGAGCCGGATTCTCCGATCACGGCCTCCGACACAGTCTCCTTCAGGCTGGTCAGATACATGCCTGCCCCCGCGACACCCTTCAACTCGTCCTGATGATAAACCGGAATGCTGCACATGACAGCAAAATCCCCAGTGGATGCGTCGTGCGTGGGTTCTGTAAAATAGAGCCCGTTTGCTTTGACCGCTCCCTGATACCAGGGGCGCTCCTTCGCCTCAAACGTGAGCAGGTTTCCCTCCTCGTCAAACTGTCCCTGATAGATATTGTCCGCCTGGAGCATGAAGCCGGATTCGGCCGCAAAATAGTCCGAGTTGACCTCCTTGTGCTCTGATGTGACCGCCAGCAGATCCCACTGCAGATTGCCGAGCAGCTCCTGCTCCGCCTGAAACTCTTTCGAAGACTGATCCGCTTCTTTCGAGTAAGTGACATACACGTCCAGGGCGTCGCCGTTCTTCCGGTCAGGCAGATGAATGTCGACTCCTTCGATCTTTGCGTCGTTCTCATACAGATACTCCGCATTCTTCGCCAGAATAGAGACTGTCTGGCCCAGATCCGAGAATACCTTATCCGCTGCCGCCGCTTTCTCCGTGGTCAAACGCAGGAGGTTCTCCTTCATCGTCTCTTCCATTGCCTGTGAGGAAAGCGCTTCCACCTCCTGCCCTGTCTCCACGTTCGCAGTGATCATGCCTTTTCGAAGCTGCAGAAGCTGGAAAACAATCACAACCCCCACCACCAGCAGTGTGACCAGCAAAAGGCGAAGTATCGCACGGAATACTTTCTTTTCCAGCGGTACCATCGGTTTGTTCGCGTCGTTCATGAGGTTCATTCCTTTCTCTGTGCCATTTTCTCAATCAATGCTTTTCCGGATCGCGCTGCGCCCTGTCGCTCTCTCTTACTCGATCGTCAGGATATCGACAAAACCGGTCACCTCAAAGATCTCGCTGATCGTCTCGTTGACATGACGAACCACCATAGTGCCCTGCTTGTTCATCACCTTCTGCGCAGACAGCAGCACGCGCAGCCCCGCGGATGAAATGTACTCCAGCTTCGCAAAATCCATCGTCAGAGCCGTGATGCCGTCGATGCTGTGCTTCAGCTCAGCCTCAAGCTGGGGTGCGGTCGTTGTGTCAAGACGTCCCTCGACCGCGATCTCAAGTGTTGTTCCCTCTTGCTTTTTGTTGATTGTCATAGCTACATCCTCCATTTTTTGTTTTTGCTTTTATATGATGAACCCCGCACTTCGGCATGCTTTTGCCGCCGTCCGGCGCGGCTCATTTTTCCTGTATATTCAGCCAGATTCTCGTCGTGAAGGTCTCCTTCTCTGCATTGAAGCGGAAGCTGGCGCTGCCGCCGTACTTCTGCGCGGTGTTCGCCATGCTGCGCAGGCCGTAACCGCCGCCGTGGTCGCTCAGAAACGCCTCCGCGGGCGAGAATCCGTCCTCCGTCTGGTAATGGCGGTTTATGCGCACGCCCTTGCAGGAGTTCGAGACCTCGATTGCGAGCGAGCCCTGCATCGCGCCGACCTGTACATCGATCCAACGCGTCCCTGGATATTTCCGGCAGGCGTTGATCGCATTCTCCATCGCGTTGCCGAACAGCACGGTCAGGTCCGAGGACTCGACCGTCAGATCTCCGCACTCGGCCTGAACCCTACAGCGTATCCCCTCGTCTCTGGCAAGGCCGACATAGTACTG
This sequence comes from uncultured Lachnospiraceae bacterium, assembly GCA_947627365.1. Lineage (GTDB taxonomy): Bacteria > Bacillota > Clostridia > Lachnospirales > Lachnospiraceae > Choladousia. The sequence continues at coordinate 36,506 of CANQVT010000020.1, forward strand.
CAGCAGGCCGTTGACCGTCAGGTTTTTGCAATACAGCTCCGTGTCCCGCTTGGCGGTGGTATCGATCAATCCGGACAGGTACTCCTTCATCTCCTCCGTCTGCCCCCGGTTCAACATGTCGTTCAGCGTGTTGTAGTGGTGCCGCAGGTCGTGGCGCATGCGCCGGGTATTTTCCATGTCGCTGACGATCTTCTCATACTGCAGCTGCTGGATCTCCAGCGTCCTCTGACGCTCGTTGTCCCGCTTCTGCCGTACCGATTCCCGAAAGACCAGCCAGTAGAGCGCGACTTGGTCCACCAGAATGACCAGCATCAAGACGCAGCGAAGCAGTACGAGGGTTTCCACCTTTAATGAATCGCGGCTGCCTGTGATTTTGTCGCAGTAGAACGTCACGGTGAGAAAGAGCAGCGTCGAAACGATCAGGATCAGAAATTCCCTCTTCATGTTCTTCGGCTCGATCTCCCGGATATACACCCCGAGCGGACGGAGCACAAAGAACATCATCACAGGCAGCAATACGACCGTGATGCCCGCATACAGCGACAGGATCTCAGGATTATACGCGTACGAGACCACATCTCCCCCGCCCGGGACGCACAGTCGAAGCGTATTGACCAGTATAAACACGATGATCGCGTAGAACAGTACGCTGAAGAAAACCAGCAGCTTCTTGAGCAGCGATTCCCGCACCAGCCAGACATACGCCGCCAGTATAAGCAGCATCGCGGTCAGCATACAAGGATTCGATATGGCGATGTGGCTCCGGTATCTCTGCATGTCGCGCAGACACACAAGCGCCGCATACCCACAGGCAAACGCCGCCGACGCAAGCGTCAGGCAGAGATAGATCATCCCGCGCCGGAAACGGTACGCCTCCTCGCGAAATGGCAGGAAGATCATCAGTGCACAGGGGTAGAGCTGTATGAAAAAGCCCAGCGCCTGCTGCAGATAGATCACCATGACGAGCCTCCTTTCCTTCGATTCTTTTCGCTGATATTTCTTAAAGTACTGTAATTATCTTGTGATTCTTTCTGTTGTTCTGTTGAAACACTTTTTGCTGTAATTCTTTACTGTAATTCCTTCCGCTTGGACAGCCGGTCGAACACATAGTTGCCGTAGGCCGCCCGGATCGCTGCGCTGTGCCGCACAGCGATCGGTAGACAGCTCCCATCCTCCAGAGTACAGGTGTCCGCCCCCATCCGCACGATATAGTCCATATTGACGATGAGGCCGCGGTTGATCTGCAGAAAGCTCCCGTCCAGCTTTCCCTGCAGCTCGCCGAAGTTCTGCCAGATCTTCAGCCGCCGTCCGTCAGACAGCGAGATGTTCACCGCATGCCCGTCGTTTTCGAGGAGGCTGATCTGGTCCAGGTACACGGTGTTCCACTCCGAGCCCACCATGAACGTGATGCTCTCTCTGCGCTTGCTGCGCAGCTCGGTCAGCCTGCGAAACGACTCCACGATCCCCTCGGTCGTCACCGGCTTGACCAGATAATGCAAAGCATGCAGAGAGAAAGCATCCACCGCGTGCTCCGTACTGGTCGTCACAAATGCGATCCCTGTGCCGGGGGATACCTCCTGCAAGCTCCTGGCAATGTCGACCCCGCTCTCGCCGGGCAGATAAATGTCAAGGAACACGAGGTCAAAGTGCGGCAAGCGCTTTGCCGCCTCGATCAGGGATGCCCCGTCTAAAAATTTTTCCGCGCTCCTCGTCGGGTCCCAGCCCTTCAGCGCTTCCTCAAACTGTTCTTGTTCTCTCGGCTCATCGTCGCAGATCGCGATACGCATGGCGTTTACCCCCCCCCATACGATAAGGGCTCAAAATTCTGTCGTTTTTCATTATATCACAGTATGCATGCTTTTTCACGTAAAACATTGACATTTGTGCAGCCAAATGCTCTTTCGGATTCTCCTACTCCTTGTCGATCAGTCCGAAGAAAAATTTCTCTTTTCGCGGCGTATCGAGCACCCGCACCGGCTTGATCTGGTTCTCGGAGATGCCTTTTATCATCATCATCATATCACGGTAGAGATAGTAGGTCTCCTGCTGCAGGAAATTGAGCTTCAGAGGCAGCAGCAGCTTCTCCTTCACCTTCGAGCCGTAGGACGGATTCGCGATCCCCATCTTCTCATCGCAGATGGCCCGGTACCGCTCGTACTCCTCGCGCGGAAGATGCCGCTCCGGCTCCATAAACAGCACATAGCGCCCTGGGAGATCGTCCGTGTCCGCATAGATGCTAAAGTCCATGATCGACTCCCCGGTCTCCTTCTCAAACTCGTGCACGACCCAGGCGACGCTCGTCTCGTTTGTCTTCTCCCCGGCGATGCTGATCATCTGGTTCTTGCGGTACTTGAACAGAAGCCGCGGGGACTGACCATCGTAGCCTGCCACCTCGACCACGTCCCCCAGACGGTAACGGTAGAAGCCGGCAAGGTTCGTGACGATGATCTCATACTCATGCCCGACCTCCAGCTCGTCGAGGCCGAGCGTCCTCGTCGGATCGCTGCCGTCCTCCTCCACCGGAATGAACTCAAAGAAACCGTTGGCCGGGATCAGCGTGTTCTCGACGGTCTCAAAATCCATGGTGGTCGCAATCGGACCCTCAGACGCCCCGTAACAATTGAAGTACATAGGGATGTCCCCGGAATAGCGTCTCATTTTCTTGGCATACGTCGCGAATCCGCCGCCGCCGATCGCCGAAATGAAATCACAGTCCGGCCAGATCTTCGGAATCACAGGCTCCTCAAAGCCCGCCTCGAAGACCGCCCGTAGCTCAGCGGCCCGCTCGGGATCCGGCGCAAGCTGCGCGTTGAAGCTCTCCCGAAGCTCCCTGTCCATATTGACGTCATCGTCCAGCCTGCCTGCCTCGATGTCTCTGACGAGTGTGCGCCAGTTGCTCTCTATATAGTACATGCTGTCCACAAGGGCCGTCATGAACGGCGCGATCATGCGCGTGATGCCCCTCTCCTTCAGAGCGTAGAACGCACGCAGGTACTTCTGGTTAAGCGAGTGCCCCTCCGGGTACATCACCTCCACCGGCCAGGGCAGAATATAGTGCATAAACTTTTTATTCTGCAGGTAGATCGCCGATGAGATCGGCCCGCGCAGCGTCCCGTCCGGCGTGCAGTCAGTCTTGACGACCGCCGTGAGGAACTGCCTGCCCTGCTTCGGAGGACGTCCCTTCCTCTCGCGTATGCCAAAATCAAAAATGCAGTTGGAAAGATCCGAGGCATATTTCATATACGCATCCATCGTGCGATCGGATACCGGTATATTTTTCGGGTTGTCCACACTGCCCGATGTCAGGGCATAGTGCACAATGGGATAGGTGGTAATGAGATTCTTTTCGCCCTTCAGCATCCGCTCGATCGCCTCGGCATAATCATCGTATATGGTAAAAGGCACACGCTTCTTGTAATCCTCCACCGAATGAATCTCTTTGAAGCCGTATTTCTTCCCATATTCGGTGTCTTCGTTGTCGCGCACGATCTGCATCAGCAGCTCATGGCTGTAGCGGCGCGCGTCCATGCACATGTCCACCGTCTCGTTGTACACCTGATATTGCGCGTATAGTGGATCCTTCGGATCAACGTTTTCGGGAATGTTCCGTTTCTGAAGCATTTTTCTCCCCCTCTTCTATTGATTCTTTTTCAAAAAATCATCCAGGATTGCCCGATGGACCTGCTCCGTGCGCGCATTGTCGAGACCCGGCATCGCGTTCACCTCGACGATCACATACTCGCCATCCCCGAAGAGCAGGTCGAGCCCCAGAAGCGGCAGGTCGAACAGCCCCGCGACCTTCTCGCACAGCGCGAGCACCTTGTCGTCAATGGGGCACTCCGTGATCGAGCCGCCCTGATGGACGTTCGAGCGGAACTCCTCGGTATTGTTGGAATTGCGCGTCGCGGAATAGAAGTATTTGCCCTTCAGCATGACGACGCGCAGATCGCGCCCGAAGGAGGTGCTGATGTACTCCTGCGCCATATATGCGACGCCCGGCTCCTGATGGTCCAGATACGCATCGAGCTCTTCCCTCGAATGGATCAGCTCCACGCCGACGCCGCCGTAGCCGTTGTCCGGCTTGATGACAAACGGGAAGCCCATCTCCTTCACGATCGAATCCCTGTCGCTGTGCTTGAAAATCACATGCGTGCGCGGCACGCGGATCCCGTTCGCGGCAAGACGGCCGTAGGTGATGATCTTGCTGCGCGCTGCGGAGAACTCCTCCAGATTTAGGATGCATTTGCAACCCGCCTGAATCAGAAGATGCTCGGCCACAAGCGCGTCCGTATTCGAGATCGCCGGAAGGAAATACTCCGGCAGCTCCACTTCCTCGCCCAGATAACGCGCCCTGAGCCGATTACCCGGATCGATGCTGAGATCCAGATATTCGAGGACGACTTTCTTGAAGATCGTAGCCTCCATTTTGTGGACATATTCCTTGCCGTCCTTTCCTAGCACCTTGAAGACCGGGGTATCCGTCTTAAGCATCTCGATCCCGTACTTCTCGATCAGGTCGTCCACATTCGCACACAGCATCCATGGCTGTTTAAAATCACGCATAACAAATACCTCCTCCGAACCTTATTTGCACTGCTCTACCAGATAAGCCGTGTTCTTGATCGCGTTCTCGGACACAAGGCCCGGGAAGTCCTCGGCTATGCTTTTAAGCTCCGCCAGAAGCTCCTCGCCCGTGGCAAAGCCTCCGATGACTACCTCGAAGTGCTCCGAGCGCCTCTCGCCGTACTGCGACACGCTCAGGAACATATGCTTCACGCTCTCGCGCTCGCCGATCTTTTTGTACGTCTCCTCGTCAACCTTGCAGATCTCAAAGTTGAGCACATACTTGAGCTTAGCCGGGTCCGACAAATCTTCCTTCGGACCGCCGAAAATGCCCTCCGCGTAGGTGATCAGCGGATTCCTGTTGTCCATGGTCACTGCCACCGTGTTCGTCAGGCCGGAGAATCTCGGGTTGACCTCGATGACGTACCAATCCCCGTCCTTGTACATCAGGTCGAGGTTGGCTCCTCCGCCGAACTGGTAATCCTTCGCCATCTTAAGCAGCATCTCGCGCAGCTCCTTCACATGGTACTTCTCCGATGTGACCGGACCGAACTTCACACGCTGGAAGGAGTCCGACACGCCCGTGAACGGAGTTGAATCGCCCATGTACAGGCGGATTGGGTAGGAAGCGTGGTACACTCCATCTGCGCCGTAGACCTCCGCGCTGAAGTCCTCGCCCCTGATGAGTTCTTCTACGATCACGTCGGACTTGTTGTTCTCGGAGGTCAGGATCGCGGCGGCTTCCTCGAAAGTGTCCGCGGTCTGGATCCCGATCGAGCCGGCGCTGACTGTCTCCTTGATGATGACCGGGTAGTTGAACTGGCTCACCCGGTACAGGATATATTCCTTGTAGATATTGCACTTGATGTTCCCGACAGTCTTCTCCGCCCAGAACTGTTCGTTGTGGACAAAAATGCTCCCTGCGACCTTGAAGCCGTAGTAGCGCAGCGCCATGGACGAGCGCCACTTATCGTAGAACGCCATGGCCGTCGACACGGGATGCGCGATGGTGCGGATCCCTTTCTCTTGAAGCTCCTCGGCGATCACTGCGTCCTTAATAAAGTTCCAGTCGATCGGATAGTTGCCGGTCGAGATTCCCATGACCACATCGGGCTTTTGGTCAACGATGATATCTACGATCTGATCTGCGCTGTCCGTCGCCTCAGTGAGGATATACTGCACGTTCTTCGGGCGCGGAAGCTCCCCGCCGTTGTCGGCGTCCATGAGGATATCGCCGCCCTTGGTCGCCACGAAGCAGATCTCATGCTCCGGATAGTGCGCCGCGAGGCCGTCCCACAGCTCGGCGCGCTGCGGATAGAGCAGCGACAGCTTGCGGTTCTCCATAACAGATGACGATGTGTTGTAGAATACGATTTTCATAATAGCTTCCTCCTCTATACTTTCCTATCGGATATTTGATCTGTCTCAGTTCGCGAACTGCGCACGGTAAAGTCTCGCGTACTCGCCGCCGCGCTTTAAGAGGTCCTCGTGGTTGCCCTGCTCCACGATGTGCCCGTTCTGCATGACGAGGATGATATCCGCGCCGCGGATCGTGGAGAGACGGTGGGCGATAATGAAGCTGGTCCTGCCCTCGCGCAGCCGGTTCACGGCCTCCTGGATCTGCGCCTCGGTCTTGGTGTCGACCGAGCTCGTCGCCTCATCGAGAATCAGGATGTTCGGCTTCGTGAGGAACGCTCTGGCGATCGTCACAAGCTGCTTCTCACCGGCGGACACTGCCGTCTGCTCGTTGTCCAGGATCGTCCCGTAGCCTAACGGCAACGATTTCACGAACCGATCCACAAAGGTCGCCTCGCAGGCGCCGAAGAAGTCTTCACGTGTGATCTCTTTCAGCTTCGGGACTCCATATATGATATTCTCCGCAAGCGTTGCGTTGTACAGCCAGGTATCCTGCAGCACCATGCCGATGTTGCGGCGCAGCGCCTTGCGGCTCAGCTTGTGCAGCTCAATGTTTCCATCCAGTATGATCTGTCCGCTGTTGATCTCATAGAAGCGCTCGATGAGGTTGACGAGCGTGGTCTTGCCTGCGCCCGTGCCGCCCACGATCGCCACGGTCTGGCCGGGCTTTACGGTGAGGTTCATGTGCTCGATCAGCTTCTTGTCCGGCGTGTAGCTGAAGGATACGTCGCGGAACTCGATCTGCCCCTTGAGCTGATACTCGTCGTACGCGTCGTCCGCGTCCGCCGGTTCGTCCTCGCTCTCGAGCATGTCGTAGATGCGCTCCAGGGAGGCAAGGCCCGACTGCAGGGTGCTGATCATCTGCGCCAGGTTGCTGAACGGCTGCTGGAACTGTCTCGCGTACTGGATGAACGCCTGCACGTCACCCACGCTCATCTGTCCGCCTATAATCTTGAACGCGCCGAACAGCGCCACGATGACGTAGTTTAAGTTGGTGAGCAGACGCGACAGCGGCTGGATCAGGTTCGAGATGATCGTCGCCTTCATCGTCGCATTGTAGAGCTCCGTGTTCTGTGCGCGGAACGTCTCGCCGAACGGCTCCTCCTGGTCGTACGCTTTGATGATGTTGTGACCGTTGAAGCTCTCCTCCACGTTCGCGTTGATCTGTCCCATATACTGCCACTGCTTCGCAAACGCCGGCTTCGAGGCCGTCGTGATCTTCTTCACGATCACGCCCGAGAGCGGGATCAGCAGAGCAGTGACGAGCGCCAGCTGCCAGGACAGCGTGAACATCATCGCGACCATGCCGATCAGCATCAGCAGGTAGTAGACGAAGTCACCGCCGGTCTGATTCAGCGTCTGAACCACGTTGTCCACGTCGTTGGACGTCCGGCTCATGATGTCGCCGCGCTGGTTTGTATCGTAGAAATTGAGGGGCAGGGTCCACAGCTTTTCCTCGACCTTGCTGCGCAGGTCCATCGCGATGTGCGAGGTGATCCCCGCAGAGGTCCGGCCCGCTATCCATTTTGCGACAAACTGAAAGATGTAGACCGCCATCGACGCACACGCCCATAAGATGAACGTCTTCCAGCGGATGCCGCCTGCGGCGAGTCCGTCCACGATCGCGTCCGTGGCATTTCCCATGATGCGCGGTCCGATCGCCGTGAAGATGCCGGCCACGACCAGCATCACCAGCATCAGCGTGCACGCCGCCTTGTATCCTCCGAAGAGGCCGAGCAGCTTTCGGAACATGCCCTTCTTTGCTTTCTTTTTCGGTGTTTTCGCTTCTCCGGTACTCATGCGCTCACCTCCGCTTCTTCCGTCGGCTGGGTCGAGGCGATCTCCTGATAGGTCGCGCAGCGCGCGATCA
>CANQVT010000021.1 GCA_947627365.1 uncultured Lachnospiraceae bacterium
GACACAATGGCCAAGTGCCGGATAGGAACGGCAAAATTTTTTACACTTCTATTACTTCTTTATCGCACATCAGCAAATCCTCCGGGAATGTTTCTGCAATTTCGTATGTCGCTGTCTCAAACTCCTCAAACGACACAGCCGTTCCATCCCTTCACAGCCGCCGCCCATCCCCGCAAACGCCGCCAGAGCAAGACGTCGGCTTATTGACATTCGTCCGATGTGAACCGAATCAAAGCCGATGCTTATTCGTCGTCATCCTCTTCCTCCGCGATCACGCCCGACACCGAACTTATGGTGCTCACAGCCACGATCACCGCGACGATCACGACAAACAAAATCAAAACCGCCAGAAAAACTCCCATGGCTTTCTCCTTTCGAGGTTCCCTGCCTCCTCTATATTATCCACCCGGACAAACCGCGCGCCCAGACAATCTATGCACCGGACGGCCTGCGCGCCCGGGTACAGCTGCGCAGCTCTTACGCCTTAATCTCAAGCAGCTTGTTCTTCAGCTCGAGCTCCATCCGATTCAGCTCGTCCTCTGCAGCGCGCCGCTTCTGACGTCCATCCTCCTGAATTTTGATCACCTCATCGAAAGTGGAGATCAGAGCTGCATTCGTCGCCTTGAGCGTCTCCAGATCCACAATGCCGCGCTCGGAAGCCTTTGCGCTCTCCACGGTCGCCATCTTCAACTTCTCCGCATTCTTCTTCAGAAGCTCGTTCGTCATATCGGTGACTTCCCTCTGTGCCTCGGCCGCCTGATTCGCATGCTCCACGCCGAGCGCGATCACCATCTGGCTCTTCCACAGCGGAATCGTGTTGACGATCGTCGTCTGGATCTTCTCGATCATCAGCGTGTCGCTCGACTGCACGAGACGGATCTGAGGAGCAGTCTGAATCGAGATCATCCTGGTCAGCTCCAGGTCATGCAGCTTCTTCTCGAAGCGCGTGCAGAGCTCCTCCATGTCCTTCGCCGCCTGCGCATCCTCCGGCAGACTGCTCTTCTGCGCCTTGTCGACCAGCTCCTTCAGCTCCGTCGCCTTCACCTCTTCGAGGCGCTTCTTGCCCGCGAGAATGTACATCGACAGCTCCTTGAAATACACGAGGTTCAGCTCGTACATCTTGTCCAGCATCGCGACGTCCTTCATGAGCTGCATCTGATGTCCTTCCAGCGCGTCGCAGATCTTCCCGACGTTCACCTCTGCCTTGTCATATTTCGCCTTCATCGCGGTGAGCTTATTCCCCTGCTTCTTGAAGAATCCGAGGAAACCCTTCTCATCCTCATCCGCATCGAAGCTCTTGAGCTCCGTCACAAGGCCGGAGATCATATCGCCCACTTCGCCCAGATCCTTCGTCTTGACGGTCTTCAGCGCGCTCTCTGAGAAATCGGCCATCTTTTTCTGCGTGCCGACGCCATACTGGATGATCCCGTTGGAATCGTGCAGATCAATCTTCTCGCTGAAATCATTCACCATCTTGCGCTCTTCTTCTGTCAGAATGTCCTCCGTCAGCTGCGGATCGACCGGAGGCAGCTCCTTCTTCTGCTCCTGCGCATCTGTGCCCGCCTTCTTCGAATCGGACGCTACAGTCTCCGGGCCTGCGGCTGCTGCCTGCGCATCCGTAGCCACGGGTAATTCCTGCTCCTGCGGTACGGCTGCCCCAAATGTCAGTACCGGAGTCGGTGCTTCTGCAAAGTTTTTCAGTTCGTCACTCATCTTTTTTCCTCCTGCTTTTTGATACGGTTTCTCTGCTCCTGTTTTCCCGATTCTGTTGTTTTGACAGCTCTCCTGTCAATCACACTTTTGAATGATTTGAATCGCTGCGCTCAAACGCCTTTCCGGTCAGCCCCTCTTGTGCGAGCATTGTGTTCAGCACCGTGATATCCGACGAAATGTCCCACGCGGTGTCCTTAAAAAAGCTGTCCAGCAAATTTTCGAACGCCGTGTTGATTGTGTCGAGGGCTTTCTCGATCTCCTTCTGTGTCGTCTTTATGTTCTGCCCCTGAATCGGCTGCTCGTCCATCTCGCAATATGCGTCGAGCAGCTTCTTCGTCGTCGGAAGATAGTAGCTCATCATCTTCTTCAGATCGCCGGCCACCTCTGGATTCTGCTCCGCCACGCAGAAGATCCTTGTAGTCACAAGCTCCAACCTGTCAAGCTTGGCCGACATGTCCAGATCCTCGATCTTGTCGTTGCACTCATGTACATGCCGGATATAACTCTGTCCCTCCGCGATCAGCTCCCGGCATTCCGGCGACAGCTTAGCTGCGGACTTCTCTGCCCCGGCGGTTCCTTCCTTCTGCCCGGCGCCTTCTGTCCCTGATCCGGCTTTGCTCTTTGCTCCGCTCTCCAGCTTTTTGCGCTCAAATTCTGTCTGCGTCGTCAAATACTGCTGATAGGTGGCCTTGTCCGTAATGAGCATCTTCTGCTCACGATCCAGATATCCTTCTTTGAAAAAGCCCTGTTCGATCATACGGGTCAAATCTTTGCGCACAAACTTACTGCTCTTTCCAATCGCGGACGCAAGCTCCTCGACCAGACAGAACTTCCGGTCCCCGATCAGCTCCCTGTATCTGCGGAAGCGCTGCGCTATGCCAACTCGGTTTTTTCCATTGGAACCGATGGCGTAACTGATTCCAGTCAGCATAGCCAAAATCGCCGTCGGCAAGAGCAGATTCAGTCCTGTGGTAACCCACACAAGAACGACAATTCCCAGCGAAACACCCATGATCCCGCTCATTCCGTAGCCGAACCACTTCGTCAGCTTCGCATTAAACTCTCCCGGCACGCTCAGCGCTGTCTTCACCGGAACGACGCTTCCTTTTGCTTTCTCAGCCTCCTGCTGCCTGCGCCTCTTTTCGATATTCCTCCGAATCTGCTCGGCCGCGGCCCGGTTCGTATATTCGTAGGCGCTGCGCTCCGTCTTCTTCTGGCTCTCGTCCCGGAACGCCTCGTTTATATTCACCTTCAACGCTGACTGGAGCCCGTTTACGGTGTCGTTCACCACATTGGAGATCGTGGTGCCCAGCTGCGAAAAATCCTTGCTGTCAACAGCGTCCTGCACAAGCTTAACGATTTGTTCCCCGGCCTCGTACCAGTCATTCTTCTCCATCGCACGTTCTCCTCAAATCATTTGGGTTCAGTATATCACCTTCGCCCCCTCTTCGCAAGAAATTTTAAAGGTTTCCTTCCCTCAACCAGGTCGAAGCACTTGCTGCTGAGACCGCGAGAAAATGATTCAAGAGGCGATTTGGGCTTCGCGAAGCGAATTTGCATGCACAAATCGCTTTTCCTGTGTGCGGAACGCACACAGGAAGGGAGCCCACTGTTTCCAGTGGACTCCCGTTTTACCATGTGTATTCAGTTTCCGGTATTCCCGCGTTCTGATCCTACACGAATCTTCTCGCGCACACCGGGGTGCGATATCCGATGTCAGAGATGATGATACCTGTCGTCGAGCTGCTCGCGTGTACCACCTGACCGCCGCCCATGTAGATCGTTACGTGTCCGATTCCGCTGCCGTTGCTGTAGAACAGGAGGTCGCCCGGCTGAATTGCGCTTAAGTCGACCGGGGTACCGCAGCCGGACTGAGCCGCCGCATTGTGCGGAAGACTGATGCCGAAGTTCGCCATGACGGACATCGTAAATCCGGAACAGTCAGCTCCGTTCGTCAGGCTGGAACCGCCCCATACATACGGGTTGCCGACAAACTGTGTCGCGTAGTTTACAATCTGCTGACCGATCGATGAAGAAGTATCTGTGTAGCTGCTGTCTGTATAGCTCGCATCCGCTGTCGTATCGACCTGCGCCGCCGCGTCTGCTGCTGCCTGTGCCGCTGCGTCCGCTGCCGCCTGCGCTGCGTCTGCCTCTGCCTGTGCCGCTGCTTCTGCCGCCGCCTGCGCCTGATACTGTGCATCCGCCTCTGCCTGTGCCTGCGCGTCTGCCGCCGCCTGTGCATTCAGATACTCCTGATAAGCTGCCTGAGCCTCCGCCGCCGCATCGATGACAGCCTGCTCGTCCGCCTGCTGTGTCGCGGCGTCTGCCTGAGCCTGTGCATTCAGATATTCCTGATATTCGGCGTCTGCCGTCGCCTGCGCGTCTGCCGTCGCCTGTGCCGCTGCATCTGCCTGATACTGCGCGTTTGCCGCTGCCTGCTGCGCCTGATATTCTGCATCCCAGGCTGCCTGCTGCGCTGCCGCCTGCTCTGCTGCGATCGCATCCAGATAAGCCTGCTCCGCCGCTGCCTGCTCAGCTTCCTGCTGCGCCAGATAATCAAGCCATTCCTGGTCTAATCTCTCCTGCTCTTCCTCGAGCGTCTCGCCGGTTGCGTAGTATGTATCATATCCCACATAATATGCATTTACGTAGCCATATACATCTCCGCCCAGCGCAACCTTCATCCAGTCGCCGTCGTACTCTACAACCTCAAGCTCGTCTGTGCTGTAGACCGTACCGATCTCCGCGGCATCCTCACTCGGCTCCGCGCGAACCATAAGCGCGTCCGCATATACGGTAGCGACATTGTAGGCCACTTCCTCGGCAATCTCCTGCGCCGCCTCGCCTGTTGCAAAATACTCCGCCTTCACATAACCGGTCGCGTTTCCGGACTGTACTTCGAACCAATCGCCGACCTGACTCAGGATCGTGACGGAATTGTTGTTATAAACCTTACCGACTACCTCACTGTCAACGTCAGCTCCGCTTCTGATATTGATATAATCGTCACACTGGGCAAAAGCCATCTCCCCGCTCCTGCTCGTGTCCACAACCGGCTCGGTCTCCGGCTCCGGAGCCTCGGTCTCAATTGCCTCAGTCTCCGCAAGCGCCGACGCCTCCGGAATCACTTCTTTTTCCGTATACGTATCCACCGTCTCCGGAACAGCTTCGTTCTCTGTATAAGACTCCCCCGATTCCGCGGAAGCTTCCGCCGCCTGATCTTTGACGTCTGCTTCTTTTCTGACTGCTGTGCTTCCAAACCCTGCCAGCGGTATCTCCGCCAATGCAACCGTACTCATTCCTGAAAATGTCATACCGGCTGCCAGCGCGCAGGCTGTAATTTTCCATACTCCTTTTCTCATTACTTATCCCTTCCTCCAAAACATTCCTTTTCGTAGTTGTTACGAAATTGTTACGTTTTTACACGCACATCATAACAAATATGAACTGTCCTGTCAAGCATTTTAAATAATTTTTTAAAAATTTTATAAGGAATAAGCAATGAGCTGTAATAAATTGGTTTTTTACATAGTATTCAGGTACGCCTGAACCGACGTAACCGCGTTCGCTCCGTCGGATACCGCCGTCACAATCTGTCGAAGCTGTTTGGTTCTCACGTCTCCGGCCGCAAAGATTCCGGAAACATTTGTCCTCCCATCTTCTCCTGCGACAATGTATCCGTTTTCATCAAGTTGTAATAAATTTGTAATGAATGCCGTGTTCGGCACCGTTCCGACTGCAATGAACAGGCCGTCCACGTCGAGCATCCGCTCCTCTCCCGTCTGCTTATTCTTAAGCCTCAGGCATTCCAGATGATCGTCTCCCTCGATGCCCGCGACCTCTGTATTCCAGACGAACTCCACATTTTCGCATTTCCTCAGCTGCTCCTGCAGAACAGCGGCCGCTCTCAGCTCGTCTCTCCTGTGAATCAGATACACCTTTGAGCATCCGCGCGCCAGAAACAACGCGTCCTCCACGGCAACATCCCCTCCGCCGACCACAGCCGTCGCTCTTCCTTTAAAAAAGGCGCCGTCGCAAGTCGCGCAGTACGAGACGCCCATCCCGGTCAGCCGCTTCTCTCCGGGCAGATCGAGCATCCGGTGCTTCGCCCCCATCGCGAGAATCAACGCGCGGGCGCGGTACTCCTCCTGATCGGTGTAGATGACCTTGACGTGTCCCTCGTCCTCCAGTCCGATGTGCCTCACTTCTATATTAAGGAAGCTCGCCCCGAGCTTCTCCGCGTGCTCCCTGAACTTCATCCCCAACTCAAATCCGCCGATTTCCGGCAGTCCCGGATAATTGTCCACCTCATACGTATTTACAACCTGCCCGCCGCTCATGTACTCCTTCTCAAGCACAAGCGCGGACAGCTTCGCCCTCTGCGCGTAGATTGCCGCCGCCAGTCCGGCAGGGCCGGAACCGACAATAATCAGATCATAGATCATATCCTGCCTCCTTGTCCTATTTTAAAATTTGGACGGCTTTCTGTCCGAATTTTCCCGCCCATATTTATCCGCCGTAGACTTCTTTAAGTACAGTTTCAGTATACCAAAAAAAGATTTGTTTGAAAAGGTTTGACAAGCGCAATTTTGTCTGTTATATTTATAGAAACAATAACGATTACTGATTTTATTTTGTAAGGAGGCTGTCATGCCTGCACTCAAATACAGCAGACAACGCGAAGCCATCAGGCACTTTTTGATGACCCGCAGGGATCATCCGACCGCGGACACGGTCTATACCTGCCTGCGCGAAGAGTTCCCGAACATCAGCCTCGGCACGGTTTACCGCAATCTCACGCTCCTTTCGGACCTCGGGGAAATCCGGCGGATCTCATCCGACAGCGGAGCAGAGCATTTCGACGGCGACCTCACACCGCACCAGCATTTTATCTGCTCCCGCTGTCATCGGATCTATGACATCCGCATCGACAGGATCGCCACGCTTCTGGACGACGCGCAGAAGACGGCTCCTGGCAAGGTTGAGTCCTGTCGCCTGAATTTTTACGGAATCTGTGAGCAGTGCGCCACTACTTCCAAGGCTTGATTCGCTTTTGAAGCCTGTTGGTTTTTGAACTCTAGGGCTTCTGGCACATCTTATGGTTTTAATGAAAATTAAAATAAATATATTTAAGAAAAGGAGAATTTGTTATGGCAAAGTATGTATGTAAGGTATGTGGCTATGTTCACGAGGGAGACTCCGCACCGGAGCAGTGCCCGATCTGTAAGGCACCGGCAGAGAAGTTCGAGCTGATGCAGGAAGGCATCACCTGGGCGTGTGAGCATGAGGTGGGCATCACCGCAGGCGTCAGCGACGAGATCATCGCAGGCCTGAGAGCAAACTTCGAGGGCGAGTGCACAGAGGTTGGTATGTATCTGGCTATGGCAAGAGTCGCACACAGAGAGGGCTATCCGGAGATCGGCCTGTACTGGGAGAAGGCTGCTTACGAGGAAGCTGAGCACGCTGCGAAGTTCGCTGAGATCCTCGGCGAGGTCGTTACCCCGAGCACGAAGAAGAATCTTGAGATGCGCGTGGCTGCTGAGAACGGCGCTACCGCAGGCAAGCTCGAGCTGGCGAAGATGGCAAAGGCTGCGAACCTCGACGCGATCCACGACACCGTTCACGAGATGGCAAAGGACGAGGCGAGACATGGCAAGGCGTTCAAGGGCCTGCTGGACAGATACTTCAGTTAAGTAAAATTTCCTTTGCAACAGATCATTCTACCGCATATAAAAACTCCGTCGGGATAATCCTGGCGGAGTTTTTTACAAAATGGTCGCAGAATCAATCCAGAATCTCCATCAGCTTGCCACAGCAGATCGGAATCTGCTCACCCTTTTTCACGTGAACGGTCTTGTTGCAGGTTGAGCAGTATACATCGGTGTCATACGGAGCGATGAACTCCGGAACGGCCTTCTCCTCCTCAGCGGTCAGACCGCTGATATGGAACTGGGCGACATTCTTCTCGGACGGAACATAGATGCCGATCGGCTCCAGACTCTTGTTGTTCCCGACGCAGTTGCCCATTCTCACCCAGAGAGCCTGCAGCTCGGCGGTCTCCGCCAGATTCTCCGGTACGAATTCAACGATTGCCTTGTCTAATCTGATTTTCATTGAGGTTACCTCCCACTAGTTTAAAATGTTTTTATAACTGTAGCATTTACCATTCCTTCTGTCAAGAGCCGGCGGCAGCGCGACCCGGCAGGATTGCCCTCGGCGAAGTACTTTTTCGCCATCCGTTTCATTATCATTCCGTTCCTCGGATTTCCACCTCAAAGTCCGGTGTCGATCACAATTTGACTTCCGTTTTTGCCTTTTTTGATCCGGATCTGCTGCGGGATGTTCTCCATCAGCTCTTCCCGATGACTGATGATGCCGACCAGCTTGTTCTTTCCGGACAGATTGATCAGAATGTCCATTGCACTTTCGATCGATCTGCGGTCCAGCGTCCCGAAGCCCTCGTCGACAAACAGGGCATCCATCTGTATCCCGCCGAGATTGGAGGAAACCGTATCCGAAAGCCCCAGCGCAAGGCTCAGGGAAGCCTTGAAGCTCTCGCCGCCGGACAGGCTGCTCACCGGTCTTCTATGCCCTGTAAAATTGTCGAGCACCTCCAGGTCAAGGAAGGTATTGCTCCTCTTTCCGAGGGAATCTTCCTGCCGGAACAGCTCATACTGGCCTTCGCTCATCGGATAAAGTCTGCGGTTCGCCGCCGCGATAATAGCGTCAAACCCGGCGGCCTGGATATACTGCTCAAGCGTGATCCTGCCCTTTCCGGTCAGACCCTTCACCAGGTTATACAGCCGGGAACAGAGCTTGTAATCCCTGTCATACTTCTCCAGCTTGGGCTTCAGATCGGAAATATTGTGATATCTGTCCTGATTGTTCTGAATCCTGTAGCCGATCTCATTTTTCCGGCGACGGAGCAGGTTTACCCTCTCCTCCTGACGGGCGATTTCCCCCTGAATCTCCTTGATATCGATCAATACTCTATCCTTCGCGTCAGCCTCCGCCTTCTTAAGCTGCTCGGCATTCGTATGTACCGCCTGATCGTAGCGCCGGATGATCTGCTCCTCCTCCGCGATCTGCTCCTCTGTCGCGACGCAGGCAAGGAAGTCGTCCGCATCCGCAAATTCTTTTGCTTTCAGGATCCGGGAAAACGCTTCCTGAAGCTCTGTCTCCTCACGCTGCTGTCTTTCATACGTCTCCTTCGAAGCAGTCAGTGCGGCTTTGATCCCCGCTTCCGCCTTTTCCGCCTCTGCCTTTTCTTCCTTCGCATCTGCAATTTTCTTATTGATCTTATCCGCCTCCGCCTGAAACTTGTCGCGTTCTGCGCGCGCCGCGTCCCAGCTGTCAAATCGCAATGTCAATAAGGACTTAAGCTCCGTATTTTTTTCGGTGAGCTTTGTCAGGTTCTCCTGCCTGCGCCCGGCAAGTTCCTTCGTTTTTTCCTCCAACTTCTCCGTCTCTTTGCCTCTGGCTTCTGCGAGATCCTCCTGCGCCTTCCTCCGTCTGCCACACTCTTTTTCCGCGAACTCTTCTTCCCGCGTATTCTCAGAGATCTGCTCCCGGATCTTCTTCCCGGACTCAGCAACCAGACCGCACAGCTCCCCGATCGGCCTGCCCGTGAAGTCCTCTTCCACTGACCCGCCTCCCGAATCTGTCACACCGGAAGCGCTGCCACTATAATCCGCTGCTGTCGATGTTCCGTCGCTATCGTCCGCTGCCGCTGGTGCTCCTGTCTTTGCTGAAGCTTCTTCCCCATAGTCTCTCGCTGTCAGGCTTACGCCCCGTAGACACTCCAGCAGATCACTCTTCAGCTGTCTCTCCACCGCCTCGAAGTCAGTTTTCCTTTTCTCAACATCTACAAGCGACGCGTTCTTGGCCTGTTCCGCCTTCTTTTCCTCGGCCTGAAGCCGCTTAAATTCTTCCTCGGAAACAGATTCCGCCGGCAAAACAGCCGGCTTCGGATGATGAACCGAGCCACAGACAGGACACTCCTCTCCCTCCGTCAGACTCTGTGCCAAAATTCCGGCGCGGCATCTCTCCAGAACACCCTCCGCCTCAAGCCTTTTTTTCGAAGCGCTTTCGTACTTCTCCTGCTTCCTCTTAAAATCCTCCTGTTTTTCTTCCAGAAGCTTCTTTTTCCCGTCGTGTTCCGGAATCCTCTGTTCCACGACCTTGTCGATCTTTTCCCTGAGGGAACCCAGCTTCTCTCCTGCGCTTCGGATCCTGCCAAGTCTCTCCTGCGCTTCTTCCAGTCCCTGTGCCTCCTGTTCGAGGACACTGATCTTCCGCTTCAACTCCCTTTGTCTCTCGTCCAGCCGGCGTGCCTCTTCCTCGAGCAATTCTTTCGCCCGCTCCAGCTCTTTGACCTCAGAAGTCAATACAGCTCTCCGCTCATATTTTTCCCTCTCTTCGTTGAGCTTAAGGATCTGACCCCTCAGTTCCTCTGCCCTGGACTCCTCTTTCAGGCTTTCCGCTGCCGCTGTCTCTGCTTTCCTGACTCTGTCCGCCGTCTGTTGAAGGAGTTCTTCATTCTTCTCTATCCTGCTCTTGCTGTCCGCCGTTTCCGCCTTTTTACCCGTCCACTGGTCATACACAGGCTTGATCTCGCGCGTCGCAGTCTGCTCACGCTCCACACGCTTGCGGCACTCTCCTATCTCTGCCTTACGGTCTTTGAGCTTTCTCCTTTCCTCTGATAATTCCTCATAACGACAGATAAAGTCGTTGTTGATCTTCGCAGTCGCAACGGCGCTTTTCTTTTTCTCAAGAAAAGCCTCTTCCTTTTCTGTCTCCCCGGTTCTGCTTTCGAGCTCCCGTCTGTCCGCCTCGATGAGCCCGGACAAAACACGCAGAGCTTCCTCTGTGTTCCACGCGCTGCGGCTTCCTCTCATCTTTGCCCGGATCAGGGAAAGCTCCTCGCACAGCTCGCTCTCTCCCTCTGCCATCACATCGCCGAAATACTGGATGATACTGCCTTCGGTTTCCGCCTTCAGGTGATAAGCAGCATCCACATGATCCTTCAGCTTAAACTCGATCTTCTGGTATCCCTCTGTCCGGAATATCTTCCGGAGAATCTCCGTCCGCTCCTCTGTCTTCGCGTTCAGCAGATGAAAAAATTCCCCCTGCGCGATCATCGCGATCTGCTTAAACTGTTTGACGTCGATATGAAGCAACTCCGCCACCGCCGTGTTCACGGTCCGAACCCCCTCCTGCGGTGGCTGCCCCTCGCAGTAGAATACCGCCTTTTCGTTCTTTGCGGTCATGCCCTCGCCGCGCTGCTTGGGTCTCTCGTAGGCCGGCTCCCGGTACACACGGTAATTTTTCCCCTGATGAGAAAAATAAAAATCAACGTAACTCTCCACGGTGTTTTTGGCATACTCGCTGCGCAGATGCCGGGTGTCGCGGTAGATTCCGCTGGTCTCCCCGTAAAGCGCATAACAGATCGCGTCGAACAGGGTGGTCTTGCCGGCGCCGGTGTCCCCGGAGATCAGAAACAGCCCCTTTTCCGCAAACTGTTCAAAGTCAATGGCAGGCATCGTATCCGCATAAGGCCCGAAGGCGCTCACAATCAGCTTAATCGGTCTCATCCGTCACACCCGCCTCTCTCGCGATTTCATCCATAAGGCTGATCTCTTCCTCGCTGATCTCACAGCCGTAGATCGAACGATAAAAATCGGAAAACAATTCAAAAAAGGACTTGTCCTCCGTAACCCGGGAAAAATCTACCTGCCCGATTTCCCTGGTATGAGCGTTGTCGTAATCGATTTTTACCGTGTTCGGATAATATTGCTGGAAAATCCCCATAGCGTCGCTGACCGTGTCCTCGTCTGCCAGGGTCGCGTAGATAAAGTCGTCGGGGGAAACAATATTCTCCTTCTTCAGCAGCTGCTCCATCCTTCCTTTCAGATGGCGCATATCCCGAAGTGGTTTCAAAGCCACAAGCTCGACAGAGATCTCGCCTTTTTCGCCCAGTGTGACGATCGGGAAAGACTTGTCGTTTTTCACCTCGCTCAGAGAATATTTCAGCGGAGAGCCGCAATAGCGGATTTCGTCTCTCCCCACCCTCTGCGGGGAGTGGATGTGGCCCAGCGCAACGTAGTCAAACGCCTGAAAGCAATCCGCCCCTATCTTTTCCACAAGACCCACATTCAGGACAGCCGCACTCTCTGAGCCTCCCATCAGCGGCTCCTCTCCCTTTCCCGTCACAAACTGGTGAGCCACCAGAATATTCCTCTCACTCGGGTCTATATCCGCATGCTTCAACACGACCCGAACCGCCTGATCGTAGGAGTCGATCTCCTCCTCCGGGAAAAAATGCTTTACCTGGGACGCCTTGACAAACGGAAGCAGGTACAGGTTCACCTTCCCATGCTCGTCCTCCAGCTCCTGCCGGTAGAGCGTCCCATTGTATTTGGAAGAAATATACAATCCGTTTGTCTCAAAAAGACTGCTGCCAAAATTCAATCGCTCGTCCGAATCATGGTTGCCGCTGATGACAAATGTCTTTATCTTCCTGCCCGCCAGTCCGGAGATAAAGGAATCGAACAAACCTACCGCCGCTTCGCTCGGAATCGGCTTGTCGTACACATCCCCCGCAATCAGCACCGCGTCCACCGCGCGCTCACTGGCAATCTCCAGAATCTGATCCAGAATTAATTTCTGATCCTCGATCAGACTGAATTCGCCCAGCGATTTTCCTATGTGCAGATCAGCTATATGTATCAGTCGCATCGCTTCTCCTTTCCGAATGGATCAGACTCTCCTTCTGCGCCCGCGTCAGCTGCTTGATCTCCCACTCCCGGCGCATGGCCTCCTCCTTCGTCTCAAATTCCTCATAATAGACAAGCCCCACCGGGAGCCTGCTCCTCGTATATTTCCCGCCTCGCCCTTCGCTGTGCGCCCGGACACGCTTTTCCAGGTCGTTCGTCCAGCCTGTGTAGAGCGAGCTGTCGCCGCAGCGCAGGATATATGTATAATTCATATTCCTCCTCCTGTTATATACTACCCTCTGCCGTATATGCTGCCGAACACCTTAACCTACCCCGACACACATTGCCTTCTATGTAAAGGGATGGCGAACCATCCCCTGTATTTGAAGCAACCGGCACAAGCTAGTACCTCACCCAGAAAATTGCAAACCTCAAGTGAAACGCCGACTGCAGATTGTATACTATATTATACTCCTCATTTTTTCAGCTGTGCGAATTTTTTATCCGCATAAAAAGCTTTGATTTCTGCAGTCTGCGGCCACACCCGGGGATGCGCTGCTCTGCGTCATCCCATGTACCCTGGAGGTATACTGTGCCGGGCTGCCTTTTTCCTATTCAAGATACAGCACCGGATCAACCGCCGCATCGTCCTTTGTCATGCCGAAATAGAGGTTGCTGCCCTCCACGGTATAATATTTCGTCGGCTCGCTGACGTACCCGAGCACCGCGCCTGCATCGACGACGTCGCCCTCGGCCACCGCCAGCTCCTTGAGCTGTCCGTAGGTAAGCTTGTACCCGTTGCCGATATTCAGCACCAGCGTGATGCCGGTCTCATCCTCGACACGGATCGTCTCGACAATGCCCTTCGCGGCGGCCAGTACCTGATTGCCGACCTCGCTGCTGATGATCAGCGCCGGATTGTACTTATACTGATCCAGCGTCGGGAAGTATACGCTCCCGTCCATGCTGTAGTCGATCAGAATCGTGCCTGCGGCCGGCCACAGGAGAGATTCCTGCTCCGTAAAATTGACGCCCGCGTCAAGCAGCGCCTGCTGGGAGATCACGCCCCCGGAGGCCGCCTCCGCTGTATCGGCTGTATTTCCCTGTGCCGCAGCCTCCTCCGTTCCTGCCGGATTATCCGTGCCTGCAGCCGCGTCGTCATTTACATTTCCCGCATCTGCCTCCCCGGCCGTATTGTCCGAAGCGGCATCCGTATCTGCGTTCGCGCCCGACACATCCTCATCCACCGTGTTGCCGGAGGCCTGCGCCAAATCTTCCTCGTCGTCCTTGTTCAATGTCGGGAACAGCTCGTCGTCATTGACCCCGCCCGCTGCGTCCCCGTCCAGATACGCGGTCTGTCCGAGCTCGGTCTCCATCTGCGTTTCCCCTTCTTTCGTCCTGCGCGCGCCGTTCAGCGCCGCGATGCCACCCAGCACAAGAATGCCCGTGATGCACAGGCTGAGTGTCCAGATACTGCTGCGTTTCGTGATGAAATTCTTAAAGTCTCTCTTATTCATATCGTTCACCTCGTCCATTAGATTCCTCTTCCCGCGCAGAAGCACGGCCCTGTTGCGGTTCAATGATAGGATTGCCAGAATATCGCAGCTTATTCAAAAAAAATAATAAACTTGAAATTCCCGATGCCAGCGATTATAATAGGTCAACAATATAAATAAGCGGAATTTTATAAGGGGGGACTCTAATGTCACTGGAAGATTACAGAAAGGCATACAAACTCGGAAAAAAGGATTACCAGACACGTATGATGCACGGGCAGCGGCCGATCCTGGATGCGCTGGAGAATATTATTCCCTCGAATGAAGTGCACTCCATGGTTCCCCTCGGTCTGGTACAGATCCCGATCGATCAGATCGCCGGCACCATGACAGAGGGCCGCAGCAATGTCTTTTCAGGCAATTTCATGCCCATCCTCAGCGAGAATTCCGAATTCGCGCAGAAGTGGATCAACCTGAGCACAGCCCACGCCGAGGAGGGCATCCGCGAGCCGGTCAAAGCATACGAGTACATGAACAAATTTTATATAGAAGAGGGCAACAAGCGCGTCAGCGTCATGAAATATTTTCAGGCCGTCTCCATTCCCGGAAACGTGACCCGCATCTTGCCGAAGCGCACGGAAGAAAAAGAGAACAAGATCTATTTTGAATTCCTCGACTTCTACAAGGTCGCAAAAATCAATTACATCTGGTTCTCCAGGGAGGGCAGCTTCTCCAAACTGCAGAAGATCGTCGGAAAAAATCCGGAGGATATGTGGACAGACGACGAGCGGATCGACTTCAATTCCCTGTACAACCGCTTCACCGCGGCCTACGAGGCGAAAGGCGGCGGCGCGCTCGCTTCCATCACACCCGGCGACGCGTTTCTTTCCTTTATAAAGCTGTACGGCTATCAGGAGCTGGTGAGCAAGACCACCAATGAGATCAAAGAGCTCGTCACGAAAAGCTGGGAAGAATTCAAGATGCTTTCACAGGGCGATGAGGTCGAGCTGAAGATGAATCCCGTACCGGAGAAAAAGCTCAGCTTAAGCCGCCTGCTGCCGCTGAACGCCGCACAGCTGAAGAACACAAAGCTGAAGATCGCGTTTCTATACGAGAAGACGATCACCTCTTCCGCATGGACCTACTCGCACGAGCTGGGTCGGCTCCATCTCGAGCAGATGTTCCCGGATGAGGTCAGCACGATCTACTTCGACAACGTCACCGAGCAAAACGCGGATGAATACATTGAAAAGGCGATTGAAGAGGGCTGCGATATTATTTTCACAACAACGCCGATCTTCGCTCCTGCCAGCGTAAAGGCCGCGATCGCGCACCCGAGCGTCAAGATCCTCAACTGCTCGCTGAACACCTCGCACCGCTACATCCGCACCTACTACGCGCGGATGCACGAGGCGAAGTTCCTGATGGGCGCTATCGCGGGCGCAATGGCGGAAAACGATGTCCTCACCTATATCACCGACTATCCGGTGTTCGGCAACATCGCGAACATCAACGCCTTTGCGCTCGGCGCAAAGATGATCAACCCGCGGGTAAAGGTTTATCTGGAGTGGTCCACGCTGAAGGATTACGACGTCACCGAGAGCCTCCAGCGTACCCATCCAGACTGCGTCTCAGCCCGGGACATCGTGATCCCGGAGGACGCCTCCCGCTATTTCGGCATCTACCACATGGACAACGGCCGCCCGCGCAATCTGGCCATGCCGCTGTGCCACTGGGGTAAATTCTACGAGCGCCTGATCCGCACGATCATGGACGGCAGCTGGAAGCACGACGACAACACCGCGAAAGCGATCAACTACTGGTGGGGCATGTCGTCGGGCGTCGTCGACGTCATCTGCTCGAAGAACCTGCCGGTCGGGACAAAGCGCCTCGTCGAGCTGCTGAAGCATACGATCACCGCCGGAGAATTCAACCCGTTCGCGGGCGTCCTTTACTCGCAGACCGGCATCATCGAGGGCAATCCGGACGCCGTCCTGACGCCTGAGGAGATCATGAAAATGGATTGGCTGGCGGAGAACATCGTCGGCTTTATTCCGAAGGAGGAAGACCTGCGCGAGCACGCCCAGCCGGTCGTATCACAGCAGGGGCTGCAGGCAAAGTAAATTTTATTTAAGGAAAACGAAACGATGCGCATACTCGCGATCGCAGATGAGGAATCCCCTTATCTGTGGGACTATTTTGAAAAGAGCAAACTGGACGGGATCGATCTGATCATCTCCTGCGGCGATCTGGATCCGCACTACCTCTCGTTTTTGGCGACGTTCACCACCGCGCCGGTTCTTTATGTGCGCGGAAATCATGACGAAAAGTACGACAAGGTTCCGCCCGACGGCTGCATCTGTATCGACGACGACATCTACGTCCACGAGGGCGTGCGCATCCTCGGGCTGGGCGGCTCCATGCGCTACCGCCCCGGAAACTATCAGTACACGGAATTTCAGATGCGCCGCCGGGTCGCCAAGCTGAAATTCAAGCTTCTGCGGCGTCGCGGCTTCGACATCCTGGTAACGCACGCCCCCGCCTACCAGCTCAACGACGGCCGCGACCTCCCGCATCAGGGCTTCAAGGTCTTCCTGACCCTGATGGAAAAATACAAGCCCAAATTTTTCCTGCATGGACACGTCCACCTGTCCTACGGGCGGGCCCACAAGCGCTACGATAAATATCTCGACACACACGTCATCAACGCCTGCGGGCGATATGTGTTCGACTTCGAGGACGAGGATCCGGGACATCTGGGGGCGCCGTAGATCTTGATTGATCTTGATCGATGTTGACTTTCTGCTTTTTTGTGTTACAATACTTACACAGGGTAGTTGCCAGTTTGTCCTCCGGTGTCCTTCGGGCCCGGGGCTTTTTAAAAAGCAAGAGACGACCGACAGCCGCCTCTTTCTTCTTTCTTCTTTCTTTCTTATCTCTTATTCCCTTTTATCTCTTCTCAACGCTTAAAACCTTACACCTCAAACGACTCCGGATCCACCTTCACTTCCACCTTATCCAGATGCCAGATCTCGTCAACATACTGCTGGATCGTGCGGTCGGAGGTGAATTTTCCGCTGCTCGCCATGTTCAGAATCGCCATCTTCGCCCAGCGTGCTTCATCGCGGTACGCCTCCTCGACGCGCTCCTGCGCGGCCGCGTAGGACTTGAAGTCCGCGAGGATGAAATAGGTGTCCGGACGGTCGCTGCTGTTCGTGTTCAGGAGCGAATCATAGATGTCGCGGAACATCTCCGTATCCGAGGAATACTCGCCGTTGATGAGCTGCATCAGCACGCGGCGGATATCCTGGTCGTTGTTGAAGTAGTCGGTCGGATGATAACCTCCTTCATTCTCATAACGGATGACTTCCTCCGCGGAAAGGCCAAAGATGAATGCGTTCTCCTCACCCACTTCCTCGACAATCTCGACGTTCGCGCCGTCCATTGTGCCGAGCGTCGGAGCGCCGTTCAGCATGAACTTCATGTTGCCCGTGCCGGAAGCCTCCTTACTCGCGGTGGAGATCTGCTCGGAAACATCCGCCGCCGCGAAGATCAGCTCCGCGTTGGACACGCGGTAATCCTCGATAAACACGACCTTCAGCTTGCCGTTGATCGACTGGTCGTTGTTGATGACATCAGCCACCGAGTTGATCAGCTTGATCGTCAGCTTCGCGCGGCGATAGCCCGCGGCCGCCTTCGCGCCAAAAATAAAGGTTCTCGGATAGAACTCCATCTCCGGGTGATCCTTGATCTTGTTGTAGAGATACATCACATGCAGGATGTTGAGCAGCTGGCGCTTGTACTCATGCAGCCTCTTGACCTGCACGTCAAAGATCGAGCGCGGGTCTACGTCGATGCCGTTGTGCTCCTTGATGTATTTTGCCAGACGCAGCTTGTTCTGGTATTTGATATTCATGAACTCCTGCTGTGCCTTTTTGTCGTCGGCATAAATTTTCATCTTCGCAATCTGCGGAAGGTCAGTAATCCACTCGTCGCCAATGTGCGCCGTCACCCAGTCCGCAAGAAGCGGGTTCGCGTGAAGCAGGAATCTTCTCTGCGTGATACCGTTCGTCTTGTTGTTAAACTTCTGCGGCATCATCTCATAGAAATCCTTGAGCTCCTGATTCTTCAGGATCTCGGTATGCAGCCTCGCCACGCCGTTGACGGAATAACCCACGGCGATCGCAAGGTTCGCCATACGCACCTGTCCATCGTAGATGATCGCCATCTTGCGCAGCTTCTCCTGATCGCCCGGATAGAGCTTCTGGATGTCCGCGACAAAACGGCGGTTGATCTCCTCGATGATCTGGTAGATACGCGGAAGCAATCTTGAAAACAGCTCAATCGGCCATTTCTCAAGCGCCTCGGACATGATCGTGTGGTTCGTGTACGCGCAGGTCTTCGACACGACGTCCCACGCATCCATCCACTCGAGGCCTTCCTCATCGAGCAGGATGCGCATCAGCTCTGCCGTCGCTACCGTCGGGTGCGTGTCGTTGAGCTGGAATGTCACCTTCTCGTGGAATTTACGAATGTCCTTGTGTACCTTCTTGTACTTCGCGACCGCCTGCTGCACGCTCGCAGAAATGAAGAAATACTGCTGCTTCAGGCGCAGCTCCTTGCCCGCGTAGTGGTTGTCGTTCGGATAGAGGACGTCAACGAGATTCTTCGCCAAGTTCTCCTGCTCGACCGCCTTCTGGTAATCGCCCTTGTCGAACGAGTCGAGGTGGAAGTCCGTGAGCGGCTCCGCGTCCCAGATGCGCAGCGTGTTGACGAGGTTGTTGTTATATCCGAGGATCGGCATGTCGAACGGCACCGCACGCACCGCCTGGTAGCCCTCGTGAATGAAATGATTTCTCTGTGTCTTCTCGTCATACTCAACGCGCACGTAGCCGCCGAACTTGACGATCTTCGCGTACTCCGGACGGCGCAGCTCGAACGGATTGCCGTCCTTCAGCCAGTTGTCCGGCACCTCGATCTGGTAGCCGTTCTCGATCTTCTGCTTGAACATGCCGTAGCGATAGCGGATACCGCAGCCATACGCGCAGTAGCCCAGCGTCGCCAGGGAATCCAGAAAGCACGCCGCCAGACGGCCGAGACCGCCGTTGCCCAGCGCAGCATCCGGCTCCTGGTCTTCGATCACGTTGAGGTCGAAGCCCATCTCCTCGAGCGCTTCCTTTACTTCCTTATATGCAGTCAGGTTGATCAGATTGTTGCCGAGCGCACGCCCCATCAGGAACTCCATCGACATATAGTAGACCATCTTCGGATCGTCGATCTCGAACTGCTTCTGCGTCGCCAGCCAGTTGTTGATGATCTCATCCTTCACGGCGTAGGCCACCGCCTGGAAGAGCTGCTGCTGATCCGCCTCCTTGATCGTCTTGCGGTAGAGCGTCTTGACGTTGTCTTTCACGCGCTCCTTGAACACTTCCTTGTCAATCAGTTTACTCATCGTATCATCCTTTCCTATATGGATTATTGTTTGCCTCTATTGTACGCTGTGCTAGTCGCGGACCCCTCGCCGGGGTGGCATCGCCCTCTTCCAGAGAGCGATTACTTCGCCTTACAGCTTCTCTACACCCAGCGTCACATTCTCGCCGTTGATGTTCCAGTCCTTCACGTATCCGCTCGCCGCGTCGTACACGATCTCGTCCGCCATGACGTCGGTGAGGATGTCCTTCTCGAACTTCCGCAGGATCGCGTCGATCTTCTCGTTGTCCTTCACGGACACGCGGATCTTGTCCATCACCTCGAAGCCGGCCTCCTTGCGCATCGTCTGAATCTTGCTGATCAACTCGCGCACAAATCCCTCTTCGATCAGCTCCGGCGTCAGCTTGGTGTCCAGCACGACAGAAATATCACCGTTCGTCTCCGCGATGAAGCCCTCGGTCTGCGCCGTCTCGATCAGCAGATCTTCCTCGGCCAGTGCAACCTCCTCGCCGTCAAAGTCAAACTTCAGCGCGCCGTCCGCCTTGAGCTCCGCCATCGCCTTGTTGCCGTCAAGCTCCGTGAGCGCCTGACGAATCTTTCCGAGCAGCTTGCCGTACTTCGGGCCGACCGTTTTGAGCTGCGGCTTGAACGTATAGGAGATAAAGCTTCCGACGTCCTGCGTATACTCGACCTTCTTGACGTTCAGCTCGTCCTTCACAATATCCGTAAAGTACTCCGGCAGCTCCTCCGGCGCCTTGATGTACATCAGCGCGATCGGCTGACGGTTCTTGATGTTGGCCGCATTCCTGCACGCGCGCCCCATCACGACCACCTTGAGCACCTGATCCATCGCTCGCTCGAGCTCTTCGTCAATCTGAGCCTCATCCACAGTCGGGAAATCACACAGATGAATGCTCTCCGGCGCGGACGCATCCACCTTGCAGACAATATTGCGGTAGATGTCCTCCGCCATGAACGGGATCATCGGCGCCGCCGCCTTGCAGGTGTTCACAAGCGCCGTGTACAGCGTCATGTAAGCATTGATCTTGTCCTGCTCCATGCCCTTCGCCCAGAAACGCTCGCGGCTTCTGCGGACATACCAGTTGCTCATGTCGTCCACAAACTCCTGCAGCGCGCGCCCGGCCTCCGGGATCTTATAGCTTCCGAGCGACTCGTCGACGGTCTTCACCATCGAGTTCATCTTGGACAGCAGCCACTTGTCCATCACGGAAAGCTTCCCATAATCCAGTGTATGCTCCATCGGATTGAAATTGTCAATGTTCGCGTACAGTACGAAGAACGCGTAAGTGTTCCACAGCGTCCCCATAAACTTGCGTTGTCCCTCCTGCACGGCCTTGCCATGAAAGCGGTTCGGAAGCCACGGCGCGCTGTTCACATAGAAATACCAGCGGATCGCGTCGGCCCCGTAGGTCTCAAGCGCCTCAAACGGATCGACCGCGTTGCCCTTGGACTTGCTCATCTTCTGGCCGTTCTCGTCCTGCACATGTCCCAGCACGATGACGTTCTCGTACGGCGCCTTGTTGAACAGCAGCGTCGACTCCGCGAGCAGCGAGTAGAACCAGCCTCTCGTCTGATCCACCGCCTCGGAGATGAACTGCGCCGGGAAATGCGCCTCGAAATATTCCTTATTCTCAAACGGATAATGGTACTGCGCGAACGGCATCGCGCCAGAATCGAACCAGCAGTCGATCACCTCCGGCACACGGTGCATCGTCTTGCCGCACTTCGGACATTTGATCGTGATCTCGTCGATGTACGGGCGGTGCAGCTCCACGGTCTTTGCAGCTTCGTTGCCGCTCATCTCGAAGAGCTCCTCGCGGCTGCCGATCGAATGCATGTGGCCGCAGTCCTCACACTCCCAGATGTTCAGCGGCGTGCCCCAGTAGCGGTTCCGGGAAATGCCCCAGTCCTGCACGTTCTCCAGCCAGTCGCCGAAGCGGCCCTTGCCGATGCTCTCCGGAATCCAGTTGATCGTGTTGTTATTCGCGATCAGGTCGTCCTTCACCGCGGTCATCTTGATGAACCACGACTCGCGCGCGTAATAGATCAGCGGCGTGTCGCAGCGCCAGCAATGCGGATAGTCATGCTCAAACTTCGGCGCGTCAAACAGCTTGCCGTCCTTGTCCAGGTCAGCGATGATGACCGGATCCGCCTTCTTCACGAAGATGCCCTCGTACGGCGTCTCCTTCGTCAGCTCGCCCTTGTTGTCCACGAACTGAATGAACGGCAGATCGTAATCGCGCCCCACGCGGCTGTCGTCCTCGCCGAACGCCGGCGCGATGTGGACGATGCCGGTACCGTCGGACATCGTGACGTAGCGGTCGCAGGTCACGAAATGCGCCTTCTTGTGCTGCTTCGTCGCGGCCTCTCCCGCCGCTGCGAACAGCGGCTCATACTCTCTGTATTCCAGGTCCTTGCCCTTATACGTTTCCAGGATCTCGTACGCCGGGATTCCTTTTTCCTCGTCGCCCAGCTTGCCGAGCACGGTATCCAGCAGCGCCTGCGCCATATAGTAGGTTCTGCCGTCGGCCGCCTTCACCTTGCAGTAAGTCTCGTCCGGGTTCACGCACAGCGCCGTGTTCGACAACAGCGTCCAGGGCGTCGTCGTCCAGGCCAGGAAGTACGCATCCTCGCCGACCGCCTTGAAACGCACGATCGCGGAGCGCTCCTTGACCGTCTTGTAGCCCTGCGCCACCTCCTGCGCCGAGAGCGGCGTACCGCAGCGCGGACAGTACGGGACGACCTTAAAGCCTTTATACAGAAGCTGTCTGTCCCAGATCTTCTTCAGCGCCCACCACTCCGATTCGATAAAATCGTCGTGGTACGTCACGTAAGGGTTGTCCATGTCGGCCCAGAAACCGACCGTGCCGGAGAAATCCTCCCACATGCCCTTGTACTTCCAGACGCTCTCCTTACACTTATCAATAAACGGGATCAGACCGTACTCCTCGATCTGCTCCTTGCCGTCGAGGCCGAGCATGCGCTCCACCTCCAGCTCCACCGGAAGTCCGTGCGTATCCCAGCCGGCCTTTCTCGGCACCATCTTGCCCTTCATCGTCTGGTAACGCGGGATCATATCCTTGATAACACGCGTCAGGACGTGGCCGATGTGCGGCTTTCCGTTCGCCGTAGGCGGTCCGTCGTAGAATGTGTACGTCTCGCAGCCCTCGCGGTTCGCCATACTCTTCTCAAAAATCTTGTTTTCCTTCCAGAATTTTTCTGTCTGCTTTTCCCGCTCGACAAAATTCAGACTTGTAGGTACTTTGTCGTACAGCATCGTCTGCCTCCTCATATTTATCAAATGATGAGCCGTGCCCAACCTCAAAAAACCTTCGGCTTTCACGAACAATAATTATAGCCCAGAAACATATTCATTGTCAATTTTTTATTGATTTTTCGGATAAAAACAACTATACTTTCTTCTATAAACTTACGTGCTTTGTATAAAGCGCAGACACAAATTACTATTTATACAGAAAGCGAGTGATGCCTTTGCGAAGTATCTTTGATATGGACAGCGGGTTTTTCCGCGCGCTCAGCCGTGTGGCAGACCTGATGATCCTGAACCTCATATTTGTCGCGTGTTGTATTCCGGTCGTGACGATCGGGCCCGCGCTGACCGCCATGTATTATGTCACACTGAAGATGGTGGAGAACGAGGAGGGTTATATCCTCCGGGGATTTTTCAAGTCCTTCCGGCAAAATTTCCGGCAGGCGTTGATCATCTGGTTGATCTTTCTCCTGCTCGGCTTTCTCCTGGTGATTGATCTTCTGATCCTTCGAAATTCCCCCGGCCTGGTACTCCAGATCATGCGGGTTTTCATCATGGCCACCTTCGTTGTGTACTTCATGGCAATGACCTACGTGTTTCCGACACTGGCCAAGTTTGACAACACCGTCCGCGCGACGATGAAGAACGCTTTGTTCATGTCGATCCTCGATTTTCCGCGCACGGTCATCATGCTGGTGATCACAGGGCTTTCCATTTTCATTACACTGCTCAATGGTTTCACCTTCTGGTACGGAATCCTGATCTGGATCATGCTGGGTTTCTCATGTATCGCCTATGTGAACTCCCGCTTCTTTACGCAGATCTTCAAAAAATATATACCGACAGACACAGACGGTACAGAAGAGAAAGACGAGGATACAGACGGAGAGCTTGAAGAAAAGGATGAAGTAAAAACAATTGAAAACTCCTGACAAAGAAATCCCTGCCCCACCATTCGGTGAAGCAGGGATTTTATTTACGTTACACTAAACAACTTTTGATTTTACTTCCATAATCTACCATATATTGCTTTGATCCCACTTACCTGAGCATCCGTCACCTTCGACAGCGCCTCTTCGATCGCCGCGTAGGTCTGCGGTCTGGAAGCCTTCAGCTCGCCATTTGCAAGGATGTACTGGCAATAGGACTCTGCGAAATATTCAGCAGCACTGGAGCAGACATAAAGCTTATTATGCTCTGTATACTTGTCTTTCTCCGCACTGTAAATACTCTTAAACTTGGCACTCTCGTCATAGTTTCCGGTGATGAATGCAAGGAAGTGTCCCAGCTCATGATACACTGTACCATTCTGAGCCCTCACTGTGATTGTACCGGTCTGTGCCCTGAACACTCCATCAGCAGATACTCCCGGATTGACTATCAGCTTCATACCCAGTGTATTGAACGCATTGGCAACCTTCGGAGTAACCTTCGCCCATGCAAAATCACCAGTTCTTGCGGTGATATAAGCGCTGGCTCCGATCCTCGCACCTGCTGCCGTCGCCGTCGTTGTAGTACCTTTGCCTGCCTTTGATGCATTGACGGTTACCGTCTTCGCCTTCACCGTTATCTTGCAGGTATACTTTTTGGAACCTACCTTAGCGGTGATGGTTGCCTTACCTGCTCCAATAGCGGTAATTTTGCCCTTGCTGGTGACTTTTGCAACCTTCTTGTTGCTGGTCTTCCATGTCACCTTCTTTTTGTTGTTCTTCAGCTTCAGAGTAAGCGTCTTGCCGACGTCCAGCGTAGCGCTCTTCTTGCTCAGCTTCGGCTTCGCGAGCGGCGTCTCCTCATCCTCGATCTCGGCCGTCTCTGCCGGATCAACGTAAGTAACCAGCTCCGGAATCTTCGTCGTCTGAGAATCCTTCCACGCCCACATGCTTCCGCTGAATACGATAGCGGCCGCGATGACAATACTGCCTACCTTTGTGGAGCGCCTCTTCAGCAGCTCTTTCAGTTTCTCCCTACTCATAACCATTCCTCCTCCTGAATATTAATCGTCTGATATAATCTTCCAGGAAAAAAAATAACCGCTTCAAAAATTCTCCGCGGTTACCACATACACATCATATCATTTGGGCTTGCTTTCTATATATTTTGCTGTGCCCCATGATCATAATGCGGCAACCGGCTGTCATAGCTCATGAAATATAAGCCTTAGACCCTTGGCTTTGCGTCCTTACCTTTCGATAAGTTTGCCCTTATATCAGATTTCTATCCACCATCATAGTAATGGATATCTTTGGATTTGTCAATACTTTTTGTAAAAAAAACTTTCATTTTTTTCTTATTCTGCTATACTTGTATCAGGTTAGAATACTATACCATATACAGAGGGAGTCTGCAATATTTATTATGAAGCGAAATCGTTTTCACAGAACTGCCGTGGCGCTGTTTGCTCTGGTATTGCTTGTCGGCTCCGGCTGTGGCAGGCAGTCATCCGAAACCTCCGCTGATCTGACGGAAAAGCCGGAATACATCCCCGGCAAGACCAATGTGCTGACACCGGAATTCGGACAGGAGAATACGACAGAGGCCGGGCCTCTCAAGCTCGACTTTTCCCATGCGAATCAAGGCTATTTCATGGGTGTTCTCTCTGAAGAGGGGGAGAAAATCAATCTCCAGGTGACAGGCCCCGACGGAATTGAATACAAATATTTTCTGGAGGAGGCCAATGTAAACACCGCATTCCCCTTCACTGCGGGAAGCGGGGATTACATAATCCTCGGCTACCAGAACATCGGCGGCGATCAGTATGCTTCTTTGCTTGCTTATGCCGTAACGGTAGAACTTGAAAACGATTTTCTTCCTTTTTTATATCCGAACCAATATGTCGACTTCACCCAGGACAGCAAAGCCGTCCGGCTGGCCGGTGAGCTCTCCGCCGACTGCGAATCCGATCTCGACGCGCTGACAGCAATCTACAGCTATGTGACAGAGCATGTCATATACGACGATCTGAAAGCCGCTACTGTTGAGACCGGATACCTCCCGGATATTGATGAGACGCTGGAGACCGGAAAGGGAATCTGCTTTGACTATGCGGCGCTGACGGCTTCCATGCTGCGCGCACTGTCGATCCCCGCGCGCCTGAACATCGGGTACAGCGGTGATGTGCGCCACGCTTGGGTCGACGTTTATATCGAGTCGGTTGGCTGGGTCCGCAAGGCCGTCCAGTTTAACGGAAACGAATGGGAAATGATGGATCCCACCTTCGCCGCGGCGCTCGGCGACGACGAGCTGACGAACGATTATGTCGGCGATGGGGAAAATTATTCGTTACAATATATACGATAGCAACGAGCCGTGCAAATACGGTGGAACGCGAAATGCCTGCTTGCAGGCCATTTCGCGAGACAGTGTATTTATAGGGCGACGCAATCGCTCTCTGAAAGAGGGCGATGCCGCCCCGGCGAGGGGCCCGTAACTGAGAAAAGCCGCAGGCTTTTCGAAGTAGCGCGGCTCATTACACGAACAAGGGAAAGGTTGTATAATAATGAAGAAAATGTTGACAGACAGCGAACTTTCCGCATTTGCGGAGCAGCTTGCCATGATCCTGCACTCCGGCATTTCGACGCTTGAGGGAGTCATGATCATGCGGGACGATACCCCTCAGGGCCCGGGAAGAGAAATCCTCGACGCCGTCTACCAGTCTCTGGAGGAGACCGGCGATCTGGCAGACGCTCTCGAAAGCACAGAGGTCTTCCCGGAATATTTTACCCGCATGACGCAGATTGCGGAGCGCAGCGGCACACTCGAGGATGTGATGTCCTCTCTCTTTGAATATTATAGCCGCCAATCCACACTGATGCGCAGCATCCGCGACGCGCTCACGTATCCGCTTATTCTGCTGACCATGCTGTTCGCGGTGCTCATCGTACTGATGACGCAAGTTATGCCGGTATTCCGCGAGGTGTTCGACCAGCTTGGCATTGAGATGACCGGCATCTCTGCCGCAGTATTTCGAATCTCCGGGATTGTGCAGCGCGTATCGGCCGTCATTCTTGTCGCAGTCGTCATTCTGGTGATCGCTTCCCTTGTCATGCTGCGCACGGGAAAGGGCGCCCCGATTCTCACTTCAGCTGTTACTCGGCTTCCGCTCGGCCGCAGGATCGCCCGGCTGCTGGCGACCTCGCGCTTCTGCAAAGCGCTTGCGCTCTCTCTGCACAGCGGGCTTGATATGGGAGAAAGCTTTGAGCTCGCCAACTCCCTGACAAAGCACGACGAATTCGAGAAAAGCGTCAAACAGGCAAACGAATTGATGGAGCAGGGAAACGATCTCTCCACGGCCCTGCGCGACGCAGGCATTATCACCGGATTGAATGCGCGCATGGTCACAATCGGTTTCCGTACCGGCACCGCCGAGATCGCGCTTGACCAGATTTCCGACAACTGCCAGGATGAGGCCGACGTGCGCATCCAGTCCGCAGTCAACATGCTGGAGCCGACTCTGACGGCGATTTTGTCCATTCTCACTGGATTGATTCTCGTATCCGTCATGCTGCCGCTTCTTGGCGTGATGGCGAACATTGGCTGAGTTTCAGATAAAACGGAGGTTGTCATGAATCGTTTTTCGCAAAAAAACTCTTCATCCCATCTGCTGCGCCGTGCGATCACATCAATCGCCGGAATGTGCCTCGCCATAGCGATCCTGCTGTGGGGAGTCTCGGCTGTGCGCACGTCCTCGGACAGAAGTCAGATCGACAGCCTGCAACAGGCCATTCTCCGCAGCGCGGTTCATTGTTACGCAATGAAGGGACGTTATCCCGAGAGCCTCGACTACATAAAAGAACACTACGGTATCAGATGGGATCCTGACAAATACCTGGTTGACTATGAGATCACTGGCGCCAACCTGATGCCGGATGTCACCATCTTCCCGATCGCGAACAAGGAGGCGCCGCATGCAGATTAAACAGAAAAAACACTCGATTGATTCGCTTTTTTCTTTCCTGCTGCTCCTGATCTTCTGCCTGTT
Organism: uncultured Lachnospiraceae bacterium; assembly: GCA_947627365.1. Lineage (GTDB taxonomy): Bacteria > Bacillota > Clostridia > Lachnospirales > Lachnospiraceae > Choladousia. Next base: position 27,625 of record CANQVT010000021.1, read on the forward strand.
CACGTTGATGCTTTCAGGAATGGGATCCACGATCTATCGAAACGGGACAGCTTATCTGAACGAAAACTATACCTCGCGTACCGCCGTCGCATATGTTGCAGAAAAAGTACGTCAGCACAATGAGGCAGGAGCTATATTTATGGCCTCAGTCAATGCAGAAGCTTTGGGAGAGATACCGGCTCTCGCACTTCGCGACACAATTGACGGAACCGCTTTTATCACTTATGTATATTTCTATGACAACGCGTTGTGTGAGTTGATGGTTCAGGAGGATCGAGCACCGGACGCCGCGATGGGCAGCCGCATTGTCGAGCTGTCCTCTCTCACCATAGAACCGGTATCCGGAACGAATCTTTTGTCCATCACTGCCATTGGCGAGGAAGGCAACACGCTCTCTGAGCTGGTTCACGTTTCCGGCGGTCTGAAAAATATATGAACAACAATGCCGACAGCTGACGGATCCAAAGAAAGCTTACACCGACTGCAAGGCATGGAGGCCTCTTATGGACAGAAACAACCGGACAGGCTCGCACCTGTTCTTCATCGAATTTATCATTGTGCTGTTTTTCTTCCTGATCGTGAGCACTGTCTGCCTGCGCCTGTTCGCGCGCGCACACGGGATTACACAGCAGGCGGACGCTCTCTCTCACGCGCAGGCTGCGGCGGCGTCCGTTGCGGCGGTCGTGGAGGATATTCTGGCGGATGAAACTGATAATATGATAACTCTGCAGTCGGCTGCAGAATGTCTTCCAGGCGCGGCTCTGGCAACCCTGCCGGAAAATTCTTCCGGACAGGAAGGTCTCTCGATCTTTTATGATAAAGATTTTCAGCCCTGCACAGCGGACGAGGCCCGCTACCTGCTGACCGCGACACTTGAGTCGGCGAACGGACCGGACCGACAGGGCGAATCAGCCGGGCAGGACGAACAGAGTGAACCAAGCGAACAGAATGAACAAATCGGACTCATTGAGCAAAATGAGCAGAGCAATCCAGCTGATCAAAGCAAGTCAGTAGAGACACTTTTCATCTCCGTCACGGACTATGATCATGCCCCGGTCTATGAGCTCTCAGTCGCCCTGTACCGCCCGATGACGCGAAAGGAGGCGCTGCAATGAGAAAGACTTCCGGCGTCTCTTTGATGCTTCTGATCTTCCTGTCGCTGTGCCTGATCATCTTCTCGCTGCTATCCCTGTCCGGGGCAGTCGCAGACGAAACTCTGAGCAGCCAGGCGGCGGATCGCACAGAAGAATACTACGCCGCTGTGACCTCCGCGAACGAATTACTCTCGCAGATTGACGCGCAGCTTGCCGTATATCTTCAAGAGGCTGAGAATTCCGAATCAACAGAGAAATCCGCGTATCTTCAGCTCTGCAGCCGGATCAGCGAGGACGTGTCAGGCGTTACCTGGGATGAAAGTGAAGAAAGCAATGCCGATCGCGGTACAATCTCATTCTCTGTCGATGTAGACAGCGAACAGATCCTGCAGGTTCAGCTTGACATATCATATCCGGCCTCTGACGACGATACGCTGTACCATATTCAGACCTGGAAGATCGTCAACACCGGCGACTGGAACGCGGACAACAGCATGAATCTTTTCCGCAGCGGAAAAAACCCGCAATAGGTTGTTTTTGTATACGCACAAAATAATACTTCATTCGCAGATACATTGCGAAACAGAAAAAGGAGTCCTGATCTTATGAACGAAATGACGAATGCGACGGCGATCCTTACCTCAGCGACACAGGCAAAGGCTTCCGATATTTTTATTGTAGCCGGTCTTGCACTGAGTTATAAGGTAAACGGAGAGATCCGCTCGGAGGGCGAACGATTGATGCCGGCCGACACAGAGGCGCTGATCCGGGATATCTATCACCTGGCAGGCGACCGTTCCATGGAAAAATTTCTCGAATACGGCGACGACGACTTTTCCTTCGCTATCCCCGGCCTGTCGCGTTTCCGCGTCAGCACATACAAACAGCGCGGCTCTCTCGCCGCGGTGATCCGTGTGATCGTCTTTGAGCTGCCGCGTCCGGAGGAGCTCGGCATCCCGCCAATCGTGCTCAGTCTCACAGATATCACGAAAGGTCTCGTCCTCGTGACCGGTCCCGCCGGCAGCGGTAAATCCACAACGCTCGCCTGTCTCGTGGATCGCATCAACGCCACCCGCGAAGACCATATCATCACGCTGGAGGATCCGCTGGAATTTCTGCACCGCCATAAAAAGAGCATCGTCAGCCAGCGCGAGATTTCGACGGACACAGAGAATTACCTGACCGCTCTGCGCGCGGCGCTGCGCCAGAGTCCGGACGTCATACTGCTGGGCGAGATGCGTGACCACGAGACAATCCAGACAGCCATGACGGCTGCGGAAACCGGGCATCTCGTGCTCTCCAGCCTGCACACAATCGGCGCAGCCAACACGATCAGCCGTATCGTCGACGTGTTCGATTCCTCACAGCAGCACCAGATCGCGGTGCAGCTTTCGATGGTTCTGCGCGCGGTCGTGTCGCAGCAGCTCGTCCCGGCGGTAGGCGGCGGCATGATCCCGGCGTTCGAGATCATGATCATGACCCCGGCCATCAGCAACATGATCCGCGACAACAAGATGCATCAGATCGAGGGTATTATCTACACCTCCGCGAAGGAGGACATGATCTCGATGGACAACAGCCTGTACCAGCTCTTTAAGGCTGGCCGTATCACCCGTGACACTGCTTTGCAGTATTGTACGAACGTCGAAATGATGCGGAAGAAAATATAAACCATCAGAATTATATGACAAAAACATAAAAAAACTGCCTTGTGCCAACGCCATTATTTTCATAACGGATACGCCGCAAGGCAGCTCTTTTTAATTCTTTTTTCTGCTATTTAATTTCCATGCTCTTATTCTTTCCCTTAGTATCCGTATAGGAAATATTTACCGTACCGTTTCCAAAATAATACATTGAGTCAAGAGTTTTTATGTTTTTTACAGTCTTCAGTGTCTTTGCCCTTCCGTTGGAAAACGTATATTTTCGGAATGTCCAGGTTTTGCTTTTCTTATTATATTCGGCAAATATAATGTTCTGCGTCAGCCATTTGTAAAAACTGGAATCAGCGCCGGAAGCATACATATTTGCGCGTACGAGCGTCTTGCTGATCTTCTTTGTCTTTCCGGTCTTTTTATCCAGAACGATCAAATCCGACACCTTTGATCCATTTTGGGAATCCATTATTTTCTGACCAGAAGAGATTGCAAGATAACGGGTGTTATACACAGAATTATCCAACGCGTTCCATACGATAAAGGTTTTATAGAGTCTCTTCGTCTTGTTGCTGGAGAGATTTACCTTGTCAAGACAAACCGCTTTGTTTCTGTCGTCCAGCTGGATCACATATAAACTGTTTCCAAAAACTCCTTCCAGTTTGACTTCCCGCAGGACTTTTTTGTATGTTTTCAGCGACTTTTCTTTCTTTGTTTTGATCGTATAGCAAATCAGCTTCGACTTCGTATCCACACGCCTGCAATAATAGAGCTTCGTCCCGTTTGTAGCAAACGAATTTGTCAGACCGTCAGTTGTACCCTCACTCTGAACGAGATTCTGATATCCTCCGCTCTTTTTCTTTGACCGCTGATAACAATAGGACGGATAGCCTTCAGCGTCGTAGCTTGTTTTTATCCGGTAATAATATGCTCCTACCTTGACCGGTTTTTCGTAGACCATTTTATAACCGGCCGCTTGAGCCTGTACGGGTCTCGCAAATACCATACAAAGCAAAACCATAAGACTTGATACAGCCAACATCCAAAAACGATTCTTGATTCCTGTTCTTTCTGACATAAATACTTGCCTCCTGTTAATCTTTTATTTCATTTTTGAAAGCTCCAGCCGCACCAAAGCCTTCTTCAGCGCCACCTCGGCCCGGGAGGTATCGATCCTCGGATCGTGGGCCTGCAGACGACGCTCGGCGCGCTGTTCTGCCTCTCTCGCGCGGTTTTCGTCGATCTCCTCCGGCCACTCGGCGATCTCCGCCATCACGGAGATCTTATCCGGCAGGATCTCGATAAATCCGGCGTGTACGGCCGCCTCCTTGTTCTCCCCTTCGAGGTGGATCGTCATGACGCCGGGTGCAAGGATCATCGTCATCGGAATATGCCTCTTGTAGATGCCCACCTGTCCCTCGCTCGTGTTGAGCTCCAGCATGGACGCCTGCCCCTTCCAGAAGATACGATCCGGCGTGATGATCTCCAGATCAAAAAATTTGTCGTCTGCCATAGTACGTCTCCATTTCTTTCACCTGTTTCGGACAAAACTTCTTTTCTGAACTTTTATCCGGCGCAAAGTTCAAACGGCGCCTACTTCATGCGGGCCACTACCTCGTCGATCGTCCCCGCATTCAGGAAGTAACTCTCCGGAATGTCGTCGTGCTTGCCGTCGAGAATCTCGCGGAAACCGCGGATTGTCTCGGAGAGCGGCACGTACTTTCCGTCCGTCCCGGTGAACTGCGTCGCCACGAAGAACGGCTGCGACAGGAAACGCTGCACTTTTCTCGCACGGCTCACGACCAGCTTGTCCTCCTCGGACAACTCGTCCATACCAAGGATCGCGATGATATCCTGCAGCTCCTTATATTTCTGAAGAATCTCCTGCACGCCGCGCGCCGCGCTGTAATGCTCCTCGCCCACGATACGTGGGTCGAGGATGCGGGACGTGGAATCGAGCGGATCGACCGCCGGATAGATGCCGAGCTCCACGATGGAACGGGACAGCACGGTCGTCGCGTCCAGGTGTGCGAAGGTCGTCGCCGGAGCCGGATCCGTCAGGTCGTCAGCCGGCACGTAGACCGCCTGCACCGAAGTGATGGAACCGTTCTTCGTCGAGGTGATGCGCTCCTGCAGCGCGCCCATCTCCGTCTGCAGCGTCGGCTGATAGCCTACAGCCGACGGCATACGACCGAGCAACGCGGACACCTCAGAGCCTGCCTGCGTGAAACGGAAGATATTATCGATGAACAGAAGAACATCCTTTCCACCCTCGTCGCGGAAATTTTCCGCCATCGTAAGCCCTGTCAGGCCGACGCGCATTCTCGCTCCGGGCGGCTCGTTCATCTGTCCGAATACCATGGTTGTCTTGTTGATGACGCCGGACTGCTGCATCTCGTGATACAGGTCGTTGCCCTCACGCGTGCGCTCGCCGACGCCCGTAAATACCGAATATCCGCCGTGCTCGGTCGCGATGTTGCGGATCAATTCCTGGATCAGAACCGTCTTGCCCACGCCCGCGCCGCCGAACAGGCCGATCTTTCCGCCCTTCTGATACGGGCAGAGCAGATCCACGACCTTAATGCCGGTTTCAAGTACTTCTGCCGACGTCGACTGTTCCTCAAAGGTCGGCGCCTCACGATGGATCGGCATATATTTCACACCCTCCGGCGCCGGCTTGTTGTCGATCGGATCTCCGGTTACGTTGAAGATACGGCCGAGCGTCTGCTCGCCCACCGGAACGGAAATCGGGGAACCGGTCGCCTCCGCGTCCATGCCGCGAACCAGTCCGTCCGTCGATCCCATCGCGATACAGCGCACGGTCTCGTCGCCCAGATGCTGCGCGACCTCAACGACCAGCGTCTCGCCCGTCGTCCGCGTGATGTGGATCGCCTCATAGATGGCCGGCAATTCCCCATCCGGGAATTTGATATCCAATACTGCACCGATGATCTGAGTGATCTTTCCTTTCTTTGCCATGTTCACTCTCCTTGTCTCATTTTACAACGGCACCCGCCGCATACACGCGAGAACTTTGTTCCCTCATGAGATGGCGTTCGCCCCCGCGATGATCTCCGTCAGCTCCTGCGTGATCGAGCCCTGGCGCGCGCGGTTGTACTGCAGCGTCAGCTTGTCGATCATCTCTTCCGCATTGCTCGTCGCGGAGTCCATTGCCTGCATGCGGGCGCCGTTCTCACTGGCGACCGCCTCGACCAGCGCACCATAGATAATGCTGGTCATGTATTTCGGAATGATTACATCCAGAGCCTCTTCCTCTTCCGGCTCGTAGTTCATCAATGTATGATCCGCCGCCTTCTCCCGCGCCGCCGCAAGATCCTCCTCGCGGACCTCCACCGGGAGCAGCTTCAGCAGCTGCGGCTCGTGGACCACCGTATTCTTGAAATAAGTATACGCGAGATAGATCTCCCCGATCTCACCCGCCGAGAAAAGTCTGAGGACCTCGTCGCAGATTTCCTTTGCGTCGGTAAACATCGGATTCTCGATCACCTCAGGGTATTCCTTCTCAATCCGGTAATTTCTCTTCTGGAAATATTCTTTTCCCTTGTTGCCGACCGCGAACAGCACAACCTCCTCCGGCTCCAGCTCCGATCCTGTGACCAGCTTGATCACGTTGGAATTGTAACCGCCCGCCAGCCCGCGGTTCGAGGTGATCAGGATCACCGCCTTCTTCGCGGATTTGTTCGCTTTCAGATACGGATGATTGATCGTCCCCGACTTGGCCAGCATGGAAGTCACCGTACTGTACATCTTGTCGAAATACGGTTTCGACCGCTCGGCGCGCGCTTTCGTCTTCTGCAGCTTGACCGTGGACACCAGCTTCATCGCCTTCGTGATCTGCTGCGTGCTCGCGATGCTGTTGCGCCGCCGCTTAATATCTCTCATCGAGGCCATACTTCGTCCTCCTATCTGTTCATTCTTCACAGATATGATTCGCAAATCCATGCAAAATCGACTTCGCCGATGGATTTGCTCACCCCTGCATCATATTCTTACGGCCTCAGCAGCAAGTGCTTCGGCTTGTTTTATACCTTTAAAAAATCGGCCTTGAATTCCCCGATCGCCTTCTTCAGCGCCGCATCCGTCTCTTCGGAGATCTCCTTCTCACTCGCGATCTTCTCCGGGATCTCCGGATACTTCGTGTTCAGGAACTCAAAGAACTCCTTCTCGAAGCGCAGGATGTCCTCCACCGCGATATCCAGCAGGTAGCGGTTTGTCGCCGCGTAGATGATGATGACCTGGTACTGCACCGGCATCGGCTCGTACTGCGGCTGCTTGAGCACCTCACGGATCCTCTCGCCCTGCGCCAGACGCTGCTTCGTGTCGTCGTCCAGCTCGGAGCCGAACTGCGAGAACGCCGCCAGCTCGCGGTACTGCGCCAGCTCGACACGGATCGGGGCCGCGATCTTCTTCATGGCCTTGATCTGCGCCGCGCCGCCGACACGGGACACGGAGATACCCGCGTTGATCGCCGGCCGAAAGCCGGAATTGAACATCTCGGACTCCAGATAGATCTGTCCGTCCGTGATGGAAATAACATTTGTCGGAATGTACGCGGACACGTCGCCCGCCTGCGTCTCGATGATCGGCAGCGCCGTCAGGGAACCGCCGCCCAGCTCGTCGGAGAGCTTCGCCGCGCGCTCCAACAGTCTGGAGTGCAAATAGAAGACGTCGCCCGGATAAGCCTCACGTCCCGGCGGACGCTTCAGGAGCAGGGACAGGGTACGGTAGGCCGCCGCGTGCTTCGACAGATCGTCGTAGATGATCAGCACGTCCTGGCCGCTCTCCATCCATTCCTCGCCTATCGCACAGCCCGAATACGGGGCGATGTACTGCAGCGGAGCCAGCTCGCTCGCCGTCGCCGCCACGACCGTCGTGTAATCCATCGCGCCGTACTCCTCCAGCGTATTCACGATAGAGGCGACCGTGGAAGCCTTCTGGCCGATGGCCACATAGATACACTTCACATTCTGGCCCTTCTGGTTGATGATCGTGTCAATCGCGATCGCCGTCTTTCCGGTCTGGCGGTCGCCGATGATAAGCTCACGCTGTCCGCGGCCGATCGGCACCATCGAGTCAATAGCCTTGATACCAGTCTGAAGCGGCGTGTCCACGGATTTTCGTGCAATCACGCCGTGCGCCACGCGCTCGATCCTGCGGTATTTCTCGGAATGGATCGGTCCCTTGCCGTCGATCGGCTGTCCGAGCGCGTTCACGACACGCCCGAGCATCCCGTCCCCAACCGGAACCTCCACAACTCTGCCCGTCGTCTTTACGATATCGCCTTCGCTGATGTCATTGCTTCCGCCAAGAAGCACCGCGCCGACGTTGTCCTCCTCCAGATTCAGGACCATGCCGTACACTTCCCCCGGAAATTCCAGGAGCTCGCCCTGCATGGCCGTCTCAAGGCCATAGATGCGGGCAATTCCGTCTGCGACCTGAATAACGGTACCGGTGTCGGACACCGCAATATCGGAGGAGTATCTCTGAATCTGTTCTTTGATCACAGAACTGATTTCCTCTGGTCTTAAATTCATGAGGTCTGCACACCTTCTTTCTCGCTTTCTGGGGAGATTGAAAGCTTCATCAGGCCGGAGGTCAGCTTATCCAGCTTGCTGCGGATCGTGCTGTCCACCACGCGGTCGCCAATGCGGATCGTCATCCCGCCGATCAGACCCTCGTTCACCTTGTAGTCAATCTCCATTGTCTCATAGGAGGTCGTCTCCAGAAGCTTCTGTTCAACCTTCTGCCTTTGCTCCTCCCGAAGCGGAACCGCCGAGATGACCTCAGCAACCCCGATCTTTTTGTATTCCTTCACCCTTGCAATAAAATATGCAAAAATATCCTGTAACTCGCTGTATCTTCCCTTTGTCACCACAATCGTCATGAAACCTGTGAGGGCGTCGGATATTCTTCCCTTGAACACATCCTCGACGGCCCGGACCTTCTTCTCCTTCGGGATCTCCGGGTGCATCAGGATCTTTTCAAAGTCTTCATTCTCCTTCAGCACAGTCCTGACGGCCTCAATCTCCTCCGTCAGACTGTCGATCCGGTTCTCTTCCACGGCAAGCTCAAACAACGCATCCCCATAGGTTCCCGCCACTAGCTTAGCCATGTCTGTTCACCTATCTCCTTCAATGTATCATCCACCAACGAATCCTGGATATCCGTATCGATCTTCTCGCTGACCACCTTTCCGGCGATCATCGATGCAACCGTAATAATCTCCTTCTTGATATCGTCCTGCGCCTTCCTCATTTCCAGCTCGGCCTGCTTGTCGGCTCTCTCGATAATCGCCGCCGCTTCCGCCCTTGCCTCCTCGAGGATTTTCGCTTCGTTCTCAAGCGCCTTCTTGCGAGCGGCACTCAAGATCTCGTTCTCCTCCATGTGGATGTTGCGAAGCTTGTCCTCGTACTCGAGGCGGAGCGCCTCGGCGTCGGCTTTCGCCTTCTCCGCGGAATCGATATTATCCTTCACCCGCTGCGCCCGTTTCTTCAGGAAATCGCGAGCCGGGTTGAACAGCAGGTACGACAGGAATGTGAACATCACAAACACTGACAGCGCCAGCAGGACCGCGTCGTGAAGAAGCTGCGGGTCAAGATTAAACAGTCGTTCCAAGATTTCGCCTCCTCTCCCTATATATTTACTCTACGCCGTGCCGACCCTCGAAAAAGTTTAGGAAATGTGTCGGTCGCGGGCATTCGCCAATCTTACTTTAACTTTCCGATCAGCGGATTCGCAAACAAGAGAATAAACGCGATCGCAAGGCCATAAAGACCGGTCGTCTCCGCGACGGCCTGTCCGAGAAGCATCGTAGACGTAATATCGCCCTTTGCTCCCGGATTGCGTCCCACTGCCGACGCGCCGTGACCCGCCGCGATACCCTGGCCTACGCCCGGGCCGATACCAGCGATCAGTGCAAGACCAGCGCCGATTGCCGAACAAGCTAATACCAATCCTTCGTTTGTAATACCTTCCATGATAATACCTCCTGTAAATTTATGTTTTCTGTGTTTTCCTAACCTTCACTCTTGCTGTCGCCAAAGCGCTTTGGACGCAACGGCAAGCTTTTTCCCGAAAATACTTCGGCTATTCCTGCGACTGTCTACCCCTCCACTCCCGGAAGCTTATCTGTCACAAACACCATCGTCAGCATACAGAACACATACGTCTGTATCGCGCCTGAGAAGACATCAAAATAGATGTGCAAGAAGCCCGTCCAGCCGATGGCAATCCTGGACAGAAGCGAATAGATCAGCGACATCATGACCGTACCGGACAGGACGTTTCCGAACAGACGCAGCGACAGGGAAAACGGCACCGCGATCTCACCGATCAGATTGATCGGAAAGAGAAACGGCAGCGGTTGGAACAGTCCGGTAAACGCACCAAATTTGTTGTATTTGATGTTGTTGTACTGGATGATTCCGAACGTGATCAGTCCGAGCGGGAGTGTCACGCCGTAATCCGCCGTAGGCGGCCGCAGTCCGAACAGACCTGAAATATTGCTGATAAAAATAAAGATAAAGATGGATCCGATGTAATTCCGGAACTTCTTCGCATGCACACCCATGCTGCTCTCCACCATGTTGTCGAGCATCTCGACGACGATTTCCACAACATTTTGAAAGCCGGACGGATACTTCTGCGCATGGCTGATCGTAATCCTTGCCGCAATCGCAAACGCGAGGATCAGCAGCATAACAATCAGTATAGCGACGTGCGTCGTCGTGATCCAGAATGTCTGCCCAAACAGCTTGTAGCTGAAGACACCGTGGATCATGAAGTCCACATCCGATCCAGAAGCTGCCAGCAAATTCGCAGTCTCCACGTTTCCTCCTCCTTTCCCAAATGCTCTATGTTATAACTATTTTCCCAAAAGCTTATGCATCAATGGCTGCAGGAACGCCCCAAATTTCAAGCAGAGTACTCCGACAAAATACGCCATCACATACCCCAGCTTTAGATAATGTACTGCGGCCGCGGCCAGAAGGATAATCAATGTACGCAAAAGATACGCCTTTCGCATATATCCCTCCGCATCCTTCGGCTGCATGTCGAGTGCACGGTCAATCGACCGGTACATATGTGCCGCCAGTGCAACCGCCACGACAATTCCAATCCACAATCCCGTGGCAAACAAAAACCGCAATCCGGAAAACTGAGAATAAACACCAGTGACAATCAAGTCTATGATCTCTATCACAACGCCTGACACCACAATGCCGCAGACCAGCTCCAGAAGCGTGTCATTGATTTTTCTTTTCATTCTTCTGCTTCTCCTTCGATGCCGACGGCTGTATCTGTTTCAAGAGAATCCACGTGTTCCGCGCCCCGGCCAATATCCCGAGGATTAGAAGAACTGCCGTGACAGACCAGCCATACCGCTCGTCCAGCCAGCTCCCCACAAACGCACAGAGCACGACAGGAGCCAGCATACTGACGCCGAGCTGAGTCACCATCGCAAGAGATCGCACGATCTCATTTTTCTTTTTCATCTCTATCTCTCCCAGACCCACTTCTTTATATTAATGTATTTTGCCATATATGTCCAGAATTTATTGATTATTATTATTTTAACAATCTTTACAAAACCTGTCTGGGGTCAAAATTGAGACCGAATTTTAATTTATATAAAATCACAAGTTTGCAACTTTTGTTAAGATCGATATGTTTGTCGAGAACTTACTTCTCTTTTCTCAACACGAAATTCCCGCAAAATCTCCATCACAGTCAGCAAGGTAACTGGCCCGAGCAGAACTCCAGCAGGCCCGTAGAGATATAATCCCGCATAGACAACCACAATCATGACAAACGGATAGATGCCAAGCTTCTGTCCGATCAGCTTTGGCTCGAGAAATTCACGCACAACATAAGTCAGCAAAAACAAACCCAGATAACTGACGGCCAGGGAAAATTCCTTTTGAAACAGCAAAAATACAGCCATCGGAATCAACACTGTCCCTGTGCCGATAAAGGGCAGAGCGTCCATCAACCCGATCACAATGCCAAGCACCAGGAAATAAGGATTTCCCATCACCCAAAGCCCGGCTGTGCACAATACAATGATCACGGAAATAATCATGAACTGTGCTTTCATGTACATACCGCCCTGTTTCCACATCCGATCCGTGATATTGTGGATATGCCGGTAGATTGTATACTCCTTCAATCTTTCAGTCATCTCGTCGTAATCCTTCATCAACAAGATTACCGCCACGAACAACATCAGCAGGAACAATCCGACGTCCATCAGCTTTTTCAGATACCGAACGGAATAATTTACGACGCCCGGCACAATATAGACGCGAATCTGCTCCGTCGCATGCTCCAGGCTGGAATAGACAAAGTCCCGAAGCTCGTCCACCTGTATTCCAAAGCTCTTTTCTGCCATATGGCAGCAACCGTCCACCCACCCGCAGAAGCAGTTGTAATAGTAATCAAAATTCATCGCGATTTTTCGAATCTGTCCCATCAGCAGGCAATAAAAAAAATAGAATAGAAATGTCATACTCGCAAGCAATATGACCAACAGAACAGACACGATCACTTCCTTTTTCCATGGCAGTTTCTTTCGTATCGCCTCCGTCACCGGATTCAGTAAATGTACCAAAATATATGCAATCAAAAAAGGAATCACATACGGCAGCAAATATCGGTACACGAAATAGACCGCCAATGTAACCCCTGTCACTGTGAGTATCTTTTTTCCTTCCTCCATACCTCGCACCATCCCATGTTTTATCTGTTGCCTGACAACAAATTTCATTTCGTGTTTAGTATGCAGAAATTATTTTTTTCTTATACACCGCGCGCAATAACCTTTTCATCAGGCTTAAGGCTGGCGCCAGTAGTCCAAAACTCCATCCGTTTTCCTGACGCAGGGTGCCGAAACACGAGCGAAACTGCGCAGAGTGCAAGTGGAATCTTTCCTTCCTCATACTCGGACAGATGTGTTCTGTCAGTTTCTGTCAAAAATTCCTGCCAATGTTCGTTGTATTTCCGATCTCCGTACAGCGGCAATCCGGCGTGCGCCATCTGTACCCGAATCTGGTGATGGCGGCCGGTCTTTAATTCAATTTCAACAAGGAGGCAGCTTTTTCCCGGCGCAGCTTCTTGCTCTCCAATCACTCGAAAAGAGAGTTCGGCGCGTTTCGCGTCGCGGCAGCCCGGCTCCGCCACCGAGGAAGTGTTCGTTCTCCCATCCTTCACAAGATAATCAACAAGTACGTACTCTCTGCCGGATTCAAAAACATTCCTGTCACACACACAACACACCGCCTGATAGAGCTTTCTCATGCTTCCGTCCGAAACCTGCCGGGACAACCCAGCCGCAGCCTGTTTTGTCTTCGCAAACACAAGAACACCTTCTACCGGCTGGTCAAGCCGATGAACGACATAGATTGACGGCACTTCCTTCCGGGCGGCCTCTTTTCCATGTCTTTCTGCAGAAGCATCCCCGCTCTTCATCTGCTCTTCGACAAGATGGTTGTTTAGGATGCTGACCATATCCTTCTGCCCGACCCTCGCGCTCTGCACCGCTATGCCCGCTGGCTTATGGCAGACAATCAGCTCCGCATCCTCGTATAAGATTCTCAGCTCTTTGTTTCTATCATCCATCATCCCATCGTCCTTTCATTTGCGGCCGCGAATGGGGCAGGGTATTTCACATCTTGAAGCGATAGCCGACTCCCCAGATTGTCTCGATGTACTGCGGCTTCGAGGACTGTTTTTCGATCTTCTCACGGATCTTCTTGATGTGTACTGTGACTGTCGCAATGTCTCCGATCGATTCCATATCCCAGATCTCCTTGAACAGCTCCTCTTTCGTGAACACGTGATTCGGATTCTGTGCAAGGAAGGTCAGCAGATCGAATTCCTTTGTCGTGAAATTTTTTTCCTCTCCATCGATCCAGACTCGACGGGCCGTCTTGTCGATCTTGATGCCGCGTACCTCCACGATATCATTCTCCTGGACGTTGCTGTTCACCAGCCGCTCATACCTCGCGAGATGCGCTTTCACACGCGCGACAAGCTCACTGGGCGAAAACGGCTTTGTCATGTAATCGTCCGCCCCCAGGCCGAGACCGCGGATCTTGTCGATATCGTCTTTTTTTGCTGAGACCATAATGATCGGCAGATTTTTTTTCTCACGGATCTTTCTGCAGATCTCAAATCCGTCCAGCCCCGGGAGCATCAGATCCAGAATGATCAGATCAAACTCCTCCTCCAGCGCCCGCGCAAGTCCCCTGTCGCCGGAATTCTCAATCTGCACCTCAAAGCCGGACAGCTCCAGATAATCCCGCTCCAGATCCGCAATTGCCGTTTCGTCTTCAATGATCAATATTTTACTCATACGAAAGTTCCTCCTGATATTCTGAAAGTCTCCTTAATTTTTACGATTCCTGCAGAGATCTCTTTATCTAAACTGAAGAAACATACTTCCTGACTACAAAATGCATGACGGTCCCCTCGCCGACCTTGCTGGTCGCCCAGATCCTGCCTCCGTGATCCTCGACGATCTTCTTCACGATGGACAGCCCGATGCCGCTGCCTCCTTGCGCTGAATTGCGCGATTGATCTGTCCGATAAAAACGATCAAAAATCGAGACAAGTTCCTGGTTCGGGATGCCTTTTCCGTTATCCTCCAGCTCAACCTGAACAAAATCCCCGACGTCCATCACGCGAAGCTGAACATACTTCTTGTCCTTGTCCATATATTTGACCGAATTTCCAATAATATTGTTGATGACCCGCTTGAGCTGCTCCGCGTCCGCGATGATCAGCGTGCCAGGCTCCACCGTGTTGATGTAGGAGAACACGATACTCCTCTCGCGCATCTCCAGGCCGACCTCCTCGGCGCAGTCGTCAAAATATTCCGCGACGTCGATCCTATTGAAATTGTAAGGAATTTTGTTCGTGTCAATCTTGGAATAGAAGGTCAACTCATTGATCAGCCTGTCCATATCATTGGCCTTGATGTAAATGGTACGAATATAGCGGTCCATCTTCTCGGGCGTGTCCGCGACGCCATCCATGATCCCTTCGACATATCCCTTGACCGCCGTGATCGGTGTCTTCAAATCGTGGGAGATATTGCTGATCAGCTCTTTGCTCTGGCGATCAAACGCCTTCTTCTCTTCGTCCAGATCTTTCAGCCGCTGCCGCATTTCATCGAAATCTCGACAGAGCTCACTGATCTCATCCTTGCCCTTTACATCCAGCTCAAAGTCGAAATCCTCCTCCTTGATGCGATGCGTCGCCTCGCTGAGCTTCTGCAGCGGCGTATGCACGCCGGTGTAGATCCAGACGATCATGAGAAACGCTGCAAAAATCAAGATCACGACAATCGAAATCAGCAGATCGAGAACCAGCCGGCCGTTCTGCGCGATGATCTCGCTCACGGAAGAGACAATAAAGACGCTCAACTCCGAACTCTCTTCTTTCGACATTGTACTCGATTTTGTTGAACTGACCCCTTCCTCCGATGTCATACCCGAGTTTGTTGAACCGTCCGCTTCCTCTGGAACAACTTCCGTCCCGGTACGCGGCACCTCGACATCCAGCTGCTTCACAAACACCCGGATGTCCCTGCCAATATACGAGCCCCCGTCCGGTGTACTGCTGAAACCGCGGAACTTCGGCAGCGCTTCGAGCAGCCGGCCGACGTCATCCCCAGACCCATTGTAAAAAAGCTCTCCATCCTTTCGGACAAGCAAATAAGAATGCTTCTCCAAAAGCTTTTCATTGATCAGCTCCAAATAGGACTCCTGCAGAAATTGTCGCGGATCGCTGTCTGACTGCCTGGTAAGATCTTCAAAGATTCCCTGCGTCGTCTGCCCGATCAGCCGCATGGAATCGGAAATATTTTCCACAGAAACAGACACCCCGTAATTCTGCTCGATCGCGTGTCTCTGGAATCTCGTAAAGCCCCAGAATACAACGCTGAACAGGAGAAAGGGAACCAGAATAATTACCAGAAACGCGATGACCAGCCTTGTTTTTAACTTCATAGATTCACCTGAATTTACCCTGTTTATTACATGTTATTTTAGTATAACATGTCTCATCAGTTTTTTCACCTAAACATTGTCTGATAATTCTAAACTTTTCATAAAGCAAAACCCGGAGATGTGCGACTCTCCGGGTTTTCTGTTTTTTTTGCAAATTTTAGATTCGTTCCCGTCTTTGGTAGTTAGCGCCATATTTTTTAGGAGCAAAACCAACGTATATCTTTTACAAATGCCCGTATATTCG
>CANQVT010000022.1 GCA_947627365.1 uncultured Lachnospiraceae bacterium
CTTCGGCTATATCCTTCCCACTACCGGGCGAATTCGGGACTTTCACCCGTTAGAAACGTGCGCCGCCGGGCGCACTACAGAAATACCCGGCTGCTCTTTCGGCAGCCGGGCGTTTTGTACCTTTCCTTCTGTTTAACCTTAGAACTCTTCCAAACAACTGGGAATCACAGCTTCTCAAACACCGGCATATACTCGATCGGCGCGTCCACGGTCACCGTCGTGCCGCCCGCATAGATCTCGCCCGTGGAGGTCAGCTTCCACTCTCCTGCCGGCAGGTAAACCGTACGGCTGAACTCATTCAGATGGAGGATCGGCGCTACCAGATACCGGTCGCCGAACATATACTGATCCTGCAGCTCCCAGCACTTCGCATCCTCCGGGAACTCATAGAACATCGTGCGGATCAGCGGCGAGCCGTCCGTGTGCGCTTCCTCGTAGAGCTTCTTGATGTAATCATGCATGGAGACGCGCAGCTCGTAATATTTCTTCATGATGGCGTAGTTCTCCTCGCCGTAGCTCCAAAGCTCATTCGGCTGGCCGGTGTGAAGGTATCCGCCGCCCCAGTCACGGTCGTCGAGAGGCGGGATATTGTACGGACCGCGGTCGCCGTGCATACGCAGCACTGCGGAGTATACCGCGAACTGATACCAGCGGATCAGAAGCTGGCGGAAATCCGGATCGTTCACATCGTCCGTCATGAAACCGCCGATATCGGTGGTCCACCACGGGATTCCCGCAAGGCCCATGTTCAGGCCGCACTGTACCTGCTCTGCGAACGCCTCAAAGGTGCTGGGCACATCGCCCGACCATACCACATTGCCATACTTCTGAGAGCCTGCCCACGCACAGCGAAGCAGGTTCACCACCGGCTTGCCAAGCGGCTTCATCTCATCGTAGAACACGCGGCTGTACATCTGCGGGTACAGATTGCTGATAGAAAGCGCCGGGCCGTCGCAATAACGGTAATTCTCAAAATCATACACGCCGTAATCCGGCTCAGAATTATCCAGCCAGAATGCGTCGATGCCGAAATCATAGTAATTCTTCTTGCATACTTCCCAGACATATTTTCTGGTCTCCGGGTTGAACGGGTCGATCTCCACACAGTCGCCCTGATAATCGTAGGTCTGCGCCGCGCCGCGCTCTGTCTTGATGAGCAGGCCGCGCTCCATCATCGGCCCGAAGTTCTCGCTCTTGCGGTCCACCGACGGCCAGATAGAGACGATCACACGGATGCCCATGGAATGCAGCTCGTCCACCATCGCCTTGGGATCCGGCCAGTATGTCTTGTCGAATTTCCAGTCGCCCTGCACCGTCCAGTGGAAGAAGTCGATGACGATCTGATCGATCTTGATGCCCTCTTTCTGATACTGATGCGCAATGCTGAGCACTTCATCCTGCGTGCGGTAGCGCAGCTTGCACTGCCACAGGCCCATCAGCTCCTCCGGGAACATGTCCGCGCGCCCGGTGACGTCCGTGTAGTTCTTCAGGATCTGCTTCGGGGCGTCCGCCACGGTGATCCAGTAGTCCATCTCACGCGTGGAGCGCGCAATCCATTCCGTATAGTTCTTGCCGAAGGTCACGTTGCCCACGGCCGGATTGTTCCAGAGGAAGCCGTAGCCAAGCGAGGAAACAGCGAACGGCACGGAGATCTGCGAATTGCGCTGCGCCATCTCCAGAGTACAGCCCTTCAGATCCAGGTACGGCTGCTGATACTGCCCCATACCGAAGAGTTTCTCACCGTCGTTGCTGTCAAACTTCACGTTCAGGGAATACTCGCTGCCGCCGATGATACCCTTCCACTCGCGGTTGACGACCTTCAGGCAGCGGCTGCCGCGCGAGAGCGTGCCGTCGTACATGCGATAATACTCCCGCAAAATCAGCTTGTCGTCGCGATAGAATGAGATGATACCTACGAAATTTACCACAACCTTCAGGCGCCCGTTCTCTATCGTGGCAATCTCCCGTTTGTCGATCGTCCCATCGCCCACCCAGTGATCCTCCTCCTCGACGCGCACGCTCGCGGTCGACTCAGCGGGCTTCTCTGTGAGCGCCCACACGTTCCCGGTAAATTTCCCGAGCATCGTGGAACGCACGCGGAAGGAATCCTTCCCCCACGCCTCGATCCTGCACATCTCTCCCTGATGATAGAACACCAGGGCATTGCCCTCGTTCACAAATTTCATGTCGTTCCTCCTCCCTTTGCTCCCTTAGAAATTCAATTTAATTGTCTTCCATCATTTTAACTGCTCCTGCCATTTCTGTCAATCAACAGACATTGTTTTGCCGAGCATAATTCTGTTGCTTTTCCCATACGTTTTCAATTTCCGACATCCTTTACCGTCGCAGCGCAAGCAGCCATGCCGCGATGTGGACCGCCTGCGGGAACTCGCCCTTCGCGATCATATCGTCAATTTCCTGCGCCGTGTGCTTTTGCACATTCAGGAATTCCGTCTCGTCCAGAGATTGTCCCGACACCTTGCGGCAGTTTTTCGCCACAAAGAGGTACGCGTAATCGTCGGCGATCGTCGCGTGGGACGGCACCGCAAGCAGATAGCTCCACTCGTCGGACTCATAGCCGGTCTCCTCCCGAAGCTCGCGTTTTGCCGCCGCAAGAGCGCTTTCCGCAAAAACACCGTCAGAGCCGTACTCCCTGCCATCCTTCCGCTCGATCCCGCCCGCCGGGAACTCCGTCGTCACTTCCCGGATCCCCTGCCGGAACTGACGGACACACAGATAGTTTCCTTCTGTGTCGGAAGCCACAATCACCACATAGTCCTTGCGGGTGTAGGTGTAATACGGCTCGAAGACGCTCCCGTCCGGCAGACGGTACGCCGACCGCCGAAAGTCGATCCATTCGTCCTGTATGAGATGCTCCGTGCTGACCTCATCCCAGGCGAGGGGATCACGATTCTCCAGAATCTCTGTCTTCTGCCCTGCTTCAGCTTGAATGGTATCGTTTCTTTTTCTACGTTCCATTTTCTATTCTCGCTCCTCCATTTTATATTTATTTGCAACTTTTTATCGTTGACACATTCCTATGAGTATGCTATTCTCTCTTTATCCGGAATTCGAGACAGCTCTGTCGCTTTCCCATACAAATGATAAGAAAACCATTCTCAGCAAAACATCAGATTCAGCATGACTCATAAATTGCCTGTTGACACTTCGTTTTCTTATGTATATACTATATGTATATATAAAAATATAGAAGGGGGCTTTTGATATGCTGACAGCAAAAATATTCCAAAGCGGAAACAGTCAGGCAATCCGTATCCCAAAGGAAGCGCACACCGACCAAAAAGAATTTTATATCCGCAGGCTCGGAAACGGATATGTCCTTTTCCCGACAGATGATCCATGGTTTCCTCTCCGGGAGAGCATTGGCATGGTTCCCGACGATTTTATGGAAGACCGCTCGCAGCCGTCTTTCAATGATATAACAGAAAGAGAGGAATTATGAAATACCTTTTTGATACAAATATCTGCATTTATGCCTTAAAAGACAAGTACCCATCTCTGACGCAGAAACTGTTCCGCATCCACCCTGACGAGATCGCGGTCTCTTCCATCACAGTGAGCGAGTTGGAATACGGCGCTGCCAAAAGCATGTGGAAAGAGCAGACGAGATTTCGCATGCATATGTTTCTTTCCACATTCACAATTCTTCCTTTCACCGAACAGGACGCCATAGCCGCCGGACAGATCCGGGCTTTTCTTGCGCAGAAAGGCACGATAATCGGTCCTTACGATATCCAAATCGCGGCGCAGGGCATTTCAAGAGATTTGACTGTCATCACGCACAACATGTCCGAATTCAGCCGGGTGCCGCAGCTGTCTCTGGAGGATTGGGTGGAAAACGCATAAGCTGTTTCACTCTCATCTTTTATTGATTTCCCCGTTTCCTTTTCTTCCGGCACTCTGCCGCGCTTTGCCCGACGATATCGCCCGGCACATCCCGTGGAGAATCTTCCAGAACTGCTGTCTTCTCTCCTTTTCCATCTCCCGAAACTTTTTGATCACTGCCCGCGCCAGAACGATCGGCCGCTGAAGCAGCTCATACACATTCCCGGCTCTGGTCGAGCGGATGAGCTCATACAAGGTATCAACAAACAGCGCGACTTGTCCTGCCGGAAGCGAACGAATCCACTCATCAAAGCTTTTGCTTCGCCTGCTGCTCTTTTTGCGGAGCTGCTTTTTATACCAGAACCGCGAGCCGCGAATCTTCCACTGCATCAAATCATGCTGAACAAATCCGCCCTTATACCCCGCTACCACACGATAATCCCGATAACGCGAAAACATCATTCCAAACACAGACTGCTCCGGCACAATCTTGCAATACCGGTTCCGAATCCGCAGAAAGCCGGGCGTCTCATAAAAATGCCGCCACAGGCCGGGCCCGTCGAAGCTGTAGACGCGGCGGATTCTCTCCTGTACCGCTTCCGGAACAAACGAAGCGGAGTATACCGCCAGATTGCCGCCTTTGGAGTGTCCTCCCACGATCATTCGTCCGCTCGTGTAGCGCGCAACGCCCTTTACATAGTCCAGCGCCCGCTTCTGCGACGGCACCAGACGCATGTAGCTCATGTTGAAATCTTCTTTCCAGCCCACCAGATGCTCGTCCGTCCCGCGAAACGCCACGAACACACTGCTCTTTCCCAGAAAGAATGTGATCGCCGCGAACTGCGCCTCCCGCTCCTCGTCGATCCACTCGACAAAATAGTTGACCCGAATGCGGCCGAAGCGCCGGCTTCCCGCGATCAGCGAAAACGCCTCCCGGTATGATGAGCCGTAGACCGGATCCGAAAACAGATGCTCCCAGCCCGCTTTCCTCTTAATATCCTCCCAGCTCATCGAAGCGCCGCGGTTGAAGCCCGGCACGATACCGTCGAACTTCATATAGACAAGCAGCGCCAGCACCAGCGCGTCCACCTCGGAGAACGGCATCTCGCGAAAGCTGCAATCCCCGTATTCCCGGAGATATTTCATCAGATTATTTTTCAAGAAGGGATCCTCCTAAAAATATATGGCAGGCAATTTTAATTATAGAAAACAAGAAGCACAGGATACTACCACTTTCAAATTTATTTAACAAAACATTTTCCTATACGTTCTATGGAATATACAGCTCGATTGCATCGCAAGAGTTAAACTCTTGACTAATTTCAAAAACAAGAACATCAAATTATAGTCAACGAGAATCCCAAAAATCCTTTAAATTTCAAGTTTCTCGTTGACTAACTATGCCTCATCTTTGACTAATCTTTGACTAAAATCTCATTTCGTTGACTAAATCGACATAGTCAAGTACCACACAGCATGAACCGTACTGCCTTTCACATCAACCGTTCCTTCCTTTTTCATCTTCTGCAGTAAATTTGACAGTTTTTTGTACTGTTTTTCTTCTGTAAGAACCTCTGGGAATGCGTGTCTCATAGCCACAAATATATCGGCTTTCTTCAGCGGACCATTCTGAAGAGCTGAGATGATAAGCTCTTTACAAATCTTTTCCTCAAGTCCTCTGTTTCTTATATAACCAGCTTTGTCCCCAACAGCTTCAGCTACTTTATACGACACATATAACGCTGGGTAACGTCCTTCGACCAGTCCGGCTTTCTTCAGCATTCTATAATCGTCTTTTGAAATAGTCTTTCTTTTCTGAACCTGATCCAAAAGAAATACCGTCCTCAGATCCATATCTCCCTTAGAATGTAGCAGCCGCGTGTAATTTTTATCGAGAACCTTCCCATATATAGTGACGCTGACTCGGTTCATAATGTCAAGATCATAGGATGGAAGCGGGAAGCATGAGTGCTGTCTTCGTATACTGATCAATGCGAAGTTTTGCCTGGTTGTTCAACTCATCACAATTCGGCGGAAGCTGCTTGTAGCTGGAAGCGCTGTCAAAATGATGTTCACCGATTTTCAGATAGCCTCTATGAGCATCGTCAGGAATCTCAAATATGTATATTAAATTGTATTGTACCGTTCCCGCATATACATCACGGCTCATGATTTGCCTCCCTTCATCATTGACAAAAATGTCTTACTTCGTTTTGCGCGCCAGTCCATAATTCTACAGTAGCATCCTGTATGCCTACAAATATCTCCTCTTGCACAGCCAGGACATTGGCTAGAATCTTCGCCTATATAAAATCCATCATCTCCAAAATAATCGAATAGTGTAAACTGCTGATTTTCTTCTGGTTTACAGCTACCAGGAACTACACATTTCAAACCATCCATCTGCCAAATATTCCATGAGATGATTCTAGCTATCTTCCTTAAAAGCAGAATCCCAGGCATTTGATAAAATCGCTCATAATAATATTCTATATAAGAATAGAGCAGATTTTCACGCGCCAACAAAAGATTATCTCCTTGATATTCAAAACCATAAATACTTTCAAAGGCCCTCTGTGCCCAATCAAGCCATTCTTCAGCGGTGTCTGTATTTTCCCTTACAACACGCATTTTGCGGTCAAGCAATCCAATTCGCTGATTAAGAGGAATCATTTCACCCGTAACTGTATCATAACGGCTTACAAGATACGGAGCCTCCCCACAAGTTATTTCCAGACGTTGCGCATCAACATATTTTTGCCAACCTTTTTTACATCCTTCAAACGAAATCGGTCCGACCGTCGCTATCCACGAATTTCCTTTTTCGACGTTAAAAACATCTTCTCGGCCAAACCACTGGCGATCTATCAAGTTATTCTGTTTGTTACAAATCCAAGAGGGAGTGAATACCTCTGCTTTGTCTCTCGTTCTACCAAGACGCATAAATTGCGATTTTGTGATACGAGGTTGAATCAGTGTCGCGTATTTTCCCGTAATAAGTTCCGGCTTGATTTCACAAAACTCATCAAACGCAGATCCGTAAGATACATAGTCTGTTGTTGCCCATAATATATTTCTTCTTGTCGTGCGATCATATAACAAAATATTCAAAAGTGTCCTATCCAAGAAGCGGACAGATTCCAGTAAAGACGCGGTTTGAGACACCATATATCCGCCTCCCAACTTGGCACATAGTCCATAATTTCACCAAAATTGCATCCCAGCATAGCACAAATCCTGCCAAGAACGGTTATCATAACCAATTTGTCGCGACGTAATTTAGAACGCGATACCAGACACTTTTCTTCGTTTGGCCGCGCCCATGTGGCATTCATCTAACATATTTCAAAATTTATAATATGTAACTACCATGCCGTACCTCCTTGTCCTCTCAGCATATAATTTCATTATATGTCATTTCTCTCCTTTCCGCAAGAAATTGCTAGAGCTGACTTCCTATGTTCAAAAAAGAGAACACCCAAAATGCAAAAATTTCTCTTCTATTTCTTCTTCCGCCGCCTTGCCGCATCCTGTCCGACCGGACAGCCCGGATTCGACAAAAGACAGTTGTGTCCGCAGCCGCCGCAGTGCATTTCGGGCCGCGTGACAAGAAGCCGATCCATGGGCGCGATCACAATATTTCCAGAACCGGTGACCAAACAGCCACGCCTGCGGAAACGTTTCCGCAAAATCTTGATAAAGTTCGGGTGGCTGACCAGAATACAATCCTGCCCCTGTTCCTCCAGCAAAGCGATCAGCTTCTCGGCGCGGTCAATGCTCTGCTGTCTGCTTTCCGGCTGACGCTCGTTTCCGCGCCGCCACTGTTGCTTCGCCATAAAGCGCCATCGCCAGAGCGGTAATTCCTCTCCCTTGGCCGTGTCCTTGTAGGAGCGCATCGGAATCTCATCCAGAAGCGCCTCTTTTCTTAACTCCGCCCCGGAAAAAAGCTTTTCAGCCGTCTGCTGCGCGCTCTTGTGCGTGCTCACATAGACCGGACGGCCGCCCGTCCCTCCCTGCTTACATTGAATCTTTTCTATGCCGCAAGTGCGTTCCTGCTGAAGCGCCTTGTCAAAGCCTGCGGAATGATAACGCTTTTCCCATTTCATCGATGTCCCTGCGCTGCAGATAATCAGGATCTTCATCTTCTTCTCATTCCTCTCGAACTTAATGTCTTACAATCCAATGACCGTTCCGTTTGGATCCTTCTCTGACAACTATATCCATTTCTTTCAGCCTGCGTATTCGCTTTGTAATCGCCGTTGTACCCAATCCGGTCTTTTCACTGATCTCATTCACGCGAATATTGCTGTTTCTCTCCATCAGAACGACTATTTTCTTATCCATATCGTCCAGATGTCTCATATCTTTCTTTGCCGCAAGACTTTTTCCTCGTCTGTTCAGCGGTATTGTGACGGTAATAAAATTCTCTGTGATATCAAAGACTTCTCTTCCGTAGCGCGCTACGATCAGCGGCACTCCATGACCGGTCTGTTCAATATAATCCAGTTGAACCATGATCTGTTGTAATTCAAGATTCACCGGTTTGCTTTTTCCCTCATAGAATTCTTCCAAAGTTAATCCATCCGGCAGTCCTCCGACAGAAACAATCTCGATACGATTCTCGAACAGATATACGGCCGGCGGCGTCTGTCTTGACCATCGATTATGCAGGCACGCGTTCAACCATGCCTCACGGAAACAGGCAAAATCAAACAGTTTTTGTTCTTTTCTCAAGCTGCCCCCAACATCTACCTCTGTCTCATTCAAAGCTTCCATATAGTCAAGCACCTGTTTTGCCGCCACTAACATACAACGGTACCCGTACTCGTTTCTTCGGATCAGATCGATCTTGTCCGTTCCCCGAAACACCGCCACTTTAATAGAATAGCTGTTCGCGTCTGACAGCAGACTTGCCATCAGATTGTAGCTTCCATTGCGCGTCAAAAGGTTCAGATTTTGCTTATAAGTATTTTCGCGAAGTGTCATATTCCTGCCGGCATACAAAGTTTTCAACTGTTCAAACGTCAGCTCCTGATTGTTCGCTTCAATATTGATAATCGAGTCGGACGCGCTCAGCATCAGATTGCGCAGTTGCTGCGGAGTGATCTCCCTGTCTTCATCCGCAGATCTCATGTAATATTTTCCATACGCGGAATAGGGTTTTTCATCCCCTTCCGCCGTAACTTTTATAATATTTTTATTATCGCACAATTCCATAATGATCTCCGGAATAATCTGAGGCTTGATTGCATTTGCTATGCCCTGCGAAACCTCGCGCATCGTGCGATCCCCAATCTGTTGTCCGATTACTTCCCCATCGTTCCGTATCCCAAAGTACAACACGGCCTTTCCGTTTTTATTCAACATTGAAGCCAGAGAAATTATCCCTTCTTTCAATTCCCCCGTCGACTTTTTGAACTCGATCAGCTCAGTTTCCATACCAATATTCATGCCGGGCACCTCCTGATCATAGTATACCCTTTTTTTGCACTTTATTCAACACTTTATTCAACACTTTATTCAACGCTTATTAAACACCTTCCAATCATATGTCCGGTCACTTTTCCGCCACTTTTGGCCACTTTTTGGCCATTTTTTAGCCACTATTCAACACTTTATTCAACACTTTTTGTGAAAAAAAGGCGCGACACACGGCCGCGCCCAAAGGAATTTTCATCCTTCTTTTTATTCTGTTCCTCTCTCCGGAAACCGCATAAAACACCGCTTACAGGTTCGTGTACCCCATCAGATACCGGTCGACTTCCTTCGCCGCCTCTCTGCCCTCGCGGATCGCCCAGACGACGAGCGACTGGCCGCGGTGCATGTCGCCGGCGGTGAAGACCTTCGGCACGCTGGTCGCGTACTCGTCCGGCTTCGTCGCCACGTTCGTGCGCGGATTCAGATCCACCTTGAACGCGTCGGTCACGTACTTCTGCGAACCGAGGAAACCCGCCGCGATCAGCACGAGGTCGGCCTTGACCGTCCACTCGCTGCCCTCGACCGGCACCATCATCATGCGCCCGGTCTTCTCGTCCTTCTTGCTCTCGAGCTTCACGAGAACGGCCTTCGTCACCTCGCCCTTCTTGTTCGCGATGAACTCCTTGACCGTCGTGGTGTAGATGCGCGGGTCGGAGCCGTAGAGCGCGATCGCCTCCTGATGACCGTAGTCGGTCTTGAGCACGCGCGGCCACTGCGGCCACGGGTTGTTCTCCGCGCGCTCCACCGGCGGCTGGGGCATCATCTCCAGCATCGTCACGGACGCCGCGCCGAGGCGGATCGACGTGCCGCAGCAGTCGTTTCCGGTGTCGCCGCCGCCGATGATGATGACATGCTTATCCTTCGCAGAGATAAACTTCTTGTCCTTGAAATCCGAATCCAGCAGGCTCTTTGTCGTCGCCTTCAGGAAATCCACCGCGAAGTAGATTCCCTTGGAATCGCGGCCCGGCACCTGGATGTCGCGCGGGTTTGAAGCGCCGCAGCAGAGCACGACAGCGTCGTAGTTCTTCATCAGCTCGTCGGCGCTCACGTTCTCGCCGATGTTCGCGTTCGTGACGAACTCGATGCCTTCCTCTTCCATCAGCGCGATGCGTCGGTCGATGACCGATTTCTCGATCTTCATGTTCGGAATGCCATAGCGCAGCAGTCCGCCGACACGGTCGTTCCGCTCGTAGACCGTCACCTTGTGCCCCCGCTTGTTCAGCTGCAGCGCCGTCGCCAGTCCGGACGGGCCGCTGCCGACCACCGCCACCTTCTTGCCGGTGCGCACCTGCGGCGGGCAGGCCTTCACCAGTCCGGTCGCAAACGCGTTCTCGATAATCGCGCGCTCGTTCTCCTTCGTCGCCACGGGTTCGCCGTTTAAGTTACACGTACAGGCCGCCTCGCACAACGCCGGGCAGACGCGCGAGGTAAACTCCGGGAAACAATGCGTCTTTGTCAGGCGCTTGTATGCCTCCTCCCAGTTTCCGAGGTAGACCAGGTCGTTGCTCTCCGGCACGAGATTATTCAGCGGACAGCCCGAGGCCATCCCCGCGATCATCATGCCGGCCTGACAGAACGGCACGCCGCACGCCATGCATCTTGCGCCCTGCAGGCGCTGCTTTTCCAGGGAGAGCGGGATGTGGAATTCGTTGAAATTTTTGATCCGTTCCAGCGGTGCGATCTCCTGGCTGTTCTCACGTTCATAATCCAAAAATCCTGTCGGTTTTCCCATTCTTCACACCTCCTACTCGTCCTGGCCGGCCGCGATCGCGTAGAACGCTTCGATCTGCGCCTGCTCGCTGCTTAGGCCCTTCTCTTCCATCTGGACGATCGCCATCTGCATCTTCTTGTACTCGTGCGGGATGATCTTCTTGAACTTCGGCAGATACGTCCCGAAATCGTCGAGCACCTTCTTGCCCTTCTCGGAATTCGTGTATTTCACGTGCTCGTTGATGATGTCCTTCAGCTCCAGCACATCGTACTTGGAGGTGATCTTCTCAATCGAGACCATGTTCTTGTTGACCTTCGTGTACAGGTCGTTGTCCTCGTCCAGCACGTAGGCGATGCCGCCGCTCATGCCGGCCGCGAAGTTCTTGCCGACCTTGCCGAGCACGACCGCGCGCCCGCCGGTCATGTACTCGCAGCCGTGGTCGCCGACGCCCTCGACAACCGTGACCGCGCCGGAATTTCGCACGCAGAAGCGCTCTCCGGCCACGCCGTTGATGAAGGCCTTGCCGCTCGTCGCGCCGTACAGGGCCACGTTGCCGACGATGATGTTCTCATCGTGCGCGAATTTCACGCCTTGCGGTGGGTAGACGATCAGCTTGCCGCCGGAAAGTCCCTTGCCGAAGTAGTCGTTGCTGTCGCCGACCAGCTCGAGCGTCAGTCCCCTCGGGATGAACGCGCCGAAGCTCTGGCCGCCCGCGCCGTGGCATTTCACGGTGTAGGTGTCGTCCTCAAGCCCCTCCGGATATTTCCTCGTGATCTCCGAGCCGAAGATCGTGCCGAAGGTGCGGTCCACGTTGGAGACGTCCACCTCCACGCTACGCTTCTGTCCGCTCTCGAGCGCGCTGCCGAGCTTCGCGAGCAGCACCTTCATGTCCTTTGTCTTCTCCAGACCGAAGTCGAACTCCTGCGCCTTGTCGAAGGTCACCTTCGCCTTCGGATCCAGATACGGATTGTCGAGAATGTTGCTCAGGTCGATCAGAGCGCCCTTCGGGTTCTCGCAGTTTTCCTTCTTCTTCAGCAAGTCGCTGCGCCCGACCATCTCGTCGAGCGTGCGGAAGCCGAGCTTCGCCATATATTCACGCAGATCCTGCGCGATGAATCTCATAAAGTTCACAACGTACTCCGGCTTGCCGCGGAAACGCTTGCGCAGCTCCGGGTTCTGCGTCGCCACGCCCACCGGACAGGTGTCGAGGTTGCAGACACGCATCATCACGCAGCCCATCGTCACGAGCGGCCCGGTTGCGAAGCCGAACTCCTCCGCGCCCAGAAGCGCCGCGATCGCCACGTCGCGCCCGCTCATCAGCTTGCCGTCCGTCTCGATGCGCACCTTGTTGCGCAGGCCGTTCATGATCAGCGTCTGGTGCGTCTCGGCAAGACCCAGCTCCCACGGAAGTCCCGCGTGATGGATCGAGCTTCTCGGCGCGGCGCCCGTGCCCCCGTCGTAGCCGGAGATCAGGATCACCTGCGCGCCAGCCTTCGCCACGCCCGCGGCAACCGTGCCGACGCCCGCCTCGGAGACCAGCTTCACCGAGATGTCCGCCTGGCGGTTCGCGTTCTTCAGATCGTAGATCAGCTGCGCCAGATCCTCGATCGAGTAGATGTCGTGGTGCGGCGGCGGCGAGATCAGACTCACGCCCGGCGTCGAATGTCTCGTCTTCGCGATCCACGGATAGACCTTCTTTCCCGGAAGGTGTCCGCCCTCGCCCGGCTTCGCGCCCTGCGCCATCTTGATCTGGATCTCCTTCGCGCTCACAAGGTAGCGGGAGGTCACGCCGAAGCGTCCCGAGGCCACCTGCTTGATCGCGGAGCAGCGGTTCTTGCCATCCGGTCCGATCACCAGACGCTCCAAACTCTCGCCGCCCTCGCCGGTGTTCGACTTGCCGTGCAGCATGTTCATCGCAATCGCCAGCGTCTCGTGCGCCTCCTGCGAGATGGAGCCGTAGGACATGGCGCCGGTCTTGAAGCGCTTCACGATCTCGTCCACGCTCTCGACCTCCTCGAGCGGAACGCCCTTTTCCGGATAGTTGAAGTCCATCGTGCTGCGGATGTAGCCGGACTCCTCTTTATTTACAAGCTCCGTAAACTCCTTGAACATCTGGTAATTGCCGGTCCGCGTCGACTCCTGAAGCAGGTGGATCGTCAGCGGATTGTAGCGGTGATGCTCCCCGGCGCTGCGCGACTTGTGCCAGCCCTGGCTGTCGAGCGTCAAATCCTCGCGCAGGCCAAGCGGATCGAAGGCCTTCGTGTGCCGCTCGTCCACGTCGCGCTCGATATCCTCCATCGTGATGCCGCCGATCCGGCTCACGGTATTCGTAAAATATTTCTCGATCACGTCCGCGCTGATGCCGATCGCCTCGAAGATCTGGGATCCCTGATACGACTGGATCGTGGAGATTCCCATCTTGGACGCGATCTTGACAATGCCGTCGATGATCGCCCGGTTGTAGTCGTCGACAGCCGCGTAATAATCCTTCTCGAGCATGCCGGTGTCGATGAGCTGATGGATCGTGTCGAGCGCCAGATACGGGTTGACCGCACTCGCGCCGTAGCCCAGCAGCGTCGCGAAATGATGCACGTCCCTCGGCTCGCCCGTCTCGAGGATCAGCGCCAGCGATGTGCGGCGCTTCGTCTTAACCAGATACTGGTTGACTGCCGAGATCGCCAGCAGCGACGGGATCGGCACGCGGAACTCGTCGATGCCTTTATCCGTCAGGACGAGAATGTTCGCCCCGTCGCGGAACGCACGATCTACCTCGAGGAAGAGATGATCCATCGCCTTCTCAAGCCCGGTGTTCTTGTAGAAGGTGATCGGGATCTCCGCCACCTTGAAGCCCGGCACCTTCATGTGCTTGATCTTCAGCATGTCGGTGTTCGTCAGGATCGGGTTCTCGATCTTGAGTACCTGGCAGTTCTCCGGCTGCTCCTGGAGCAGATTGCCCTCCATGCCGATGTACATGGTCTTCGACGTTACGACCTTCTCACGGATCGCGTCGATCGGCGGGTTCGTGACCTGCGCGAACAGCTGCTTGAAATAGTTGAACAGCGGCTGGTGTCTGCCGGAGAGCACGGCCAGCGGCGTGTCGATGCCCATCGCGCTGATGCCCTCGCCGCCGTTTTCCGCCATCGTCAGGATCGAGGTGCGGTAGTCCTCGTAGCTGTAGCCGAACGCCTTCATCAGGCGCATCCGCATCTCGTCGGAGTACGTCTCAACGCGCTTGTTCGGAATCTTGATCTCCTTCAGCTTCACAAGGTACTGGTCGAGCCATTCGCCATAAGGCTGGCGGGACGCGTACTTTGTCTTCAGCTCCTCGTCGTCGATCACCCTGCCCTGCACTGTGTCAACCAGCAGCATCTTGCCCGGATGCAGCCGCTCCTTCAACACGATCTTCGCCGGGTCGATGTCAAGCACGCCGACCTCGGACGAGAGAATCACATAACCGTCGCTCGTCACATAATAACGGGACGGACGCAGGCCGTTGCGGTCAAGCACCGCGCCCATGATATCGCCGTCCGAGAACAGGATCGACGCCGGGCCGTCCCACGGTTCCATCATCGTTGCGTAATACTGATAAAAATCCTTTTTCTTCTGGGACATTACGCTGTTGTTCGCCCAGGGCTCCGGGATCATGATCATGACTGCGAGCGGCAGGTCCATGCCGTTCATCGTCAGGAATTCCAGCGTGTTGTCGAGCATCGCCGAGTCGGAGCCCTTCGCGTTGATCACCGGGAGCACCTTGTGCATGTCGTTCTCCATATATTCGGAAGACATCGTCTCCTCGCGCGCGAGCATCTTGTCGGCGTTGCCGCGGATCGTGTTGATCTCTCCGTTATGTACGATGAAGCGGTACGGATGCGCCCTCTCCCAGCTCGGATTCGTGTTCGTGCTGAATCTGGAGTGCACGATCGCGATCGCCGACTCGTAATCCGGGCTCTGCAGATCCGTGAAGAACGTACGCAGCTGCCCTACCAGGAACATGCCCTTGTAGATGATCGTGCGGCTCGAGAGCGACACCACGTAGGTCGTGTCGTTCGACTGCTCGAACGTCCTGCGGATCACGTACAGCCTGCGGTCAAACGCAAGCCCTTTCTCCACATCCTTCGGCCGCTCCACGAACGCCTGCTCGATGCAGGGCATCTTCTCGAGCGCCTTGTGGCCGAGCACCTTCGGAACGGTCGGCACCTGACGCCAGCCGAGGAACCTAAGCCCCTCCTTCGTCACGATGCTCTCGAACATCTTCTTCGCCTGATTCCGCTTGAGCACGTCCTGTGGGAAGAAAAACATGCCGACGCCGTAGTCCCGCTCTTCACCCAAAAAAATACCAAGGTCCAAACAGGCTTTGCGGAAGAATTTATGTGAGATCTGCATCATGATCCCTACTCCGTCTCCTGTCTTTCCCTCGGCGTCTTTGCCAGCTCTGTGTTCAAGATTTTCTACAATACTGAGTGCGTTCTCTACTGTCTGGTGAGTCTTGATCCCTTTGATATTGACGACCGCGCCGATACCGCAGTTGTCATGCTCAAACTCGGGCCGGTACAGCCCCGGACTCACGCAGGCAGGACTGGAATCCTTTCTTACTTCCATCCTGGCTCCTCCTGTCACGGTATGATATGTAACTGTATTGACTATACACCCATTTCCCGTATCTGTAAATAAAAACTTTTTCTATAATTATCTGATAATTTGAATTTAAGTATATTCTGGTATTATTTTCTGTCCATTTTTAGTGTTATCTTCTTTTTAACTCGATTTGAAAACAATTCCAAGTATTTTCTTCTCTTTTATCAGAACCAAATCTGCAAAAAAATCGCTGTCAGATTGCTCCCCATATGGAATAGTACGGGAAAAACGAACAATTTCCCATGCTCATAGACAAGCGCAAGCACGACCGCCATCGGAAATGAGAAGATCATCTGAATCGGATTCCCATGATACACGGCAAACAAAAGCGACGACAGAAGAACCGCCGCCCACAGCGGAAACATCTGCCTCATCCTGCGGTAGGTCAGCCCCCGGAAGATCAGCTCCTCCGCGACCGGCGCTGCGATCCCGAGCCCAATGGTCTGCAAAAGCAGATTCGCCGCCAACAGCTGCTCCTGCGTCTGATTGGAAAAATGAGCCTGGATACGGAGCAGATTCAAAATGCCGCTCCAGGCGACGTTAAGCGTACCTCCTCCAACAAAGCAAAGAATCCCAAACAACACCGCCTGCCGCCGTATTACTCCAGGCGCAGATGTCTTCTCCTCGCATCCTGCTTCGGGCGAAATCATCTCTCCGGACGTCTTCGCCCCGGACAACGTCTCGCTTTGCCTGTCCCTCCGATAGATCCGCGCCGCAATCGGAAGTACGAGAAGATTCCCGACCAGAACGGCAAGCGTCGCATTGTATTTCAGTCCATACTGATCCGCGCACACGCGAAACAAAAAGACCGCCGCCAGCGCAGTCGCCTGGTGCAAAAGCACCGGCGTCAGAAGTGAAATGATTTTCCGCAGATCCGCCCGCATAACTTCCTCCCCTGTCTCTGTCTTCCCTAATCGAGTAGGGCGGATTTTCCCTACTCGCTGCGCGACCCGCGTGCTGCGACAGCAGCAAATTTTTCCTCTCGCGGGTCTGCGCATAAACGCATCAGCCCAATTGTATCAGATGCATGCACCTGATGCAACCGGGCCGATCTCAATCACCTTGCGGTTTTCTTCTGTTCTTCTGTTATTCTGTTATAACGCGGAATCTTCCCTGCGCTACTCGTTCCCCTTGATCACCGGAACGTCCGCGGAGGCAATGCTCCACGCTCCCTGCCGATACGCCATCACAAACGTCGCCGTACTGTCGCCGGAGGCCTGTCTGCGCTCCATCTCCTGCCCCTGGGCTTCCCCATCCTGCGTATCCTCTCCATCTGCGGCTCCGTCGTCCTGCGAGTCCTCAGCAGCAGTGACGTCTTCGCTCACCAGATAATGATATCCGAGCGTCAGCTGCACTGTGATCGCGCCGTCCTCACCCTCTGTGAAAACGGGCATACCGTAGGACGTCACAAATTTTGAGACCGCAGCGCTCTGAAACGTATGATTTTCTTTGTGGAATTCGCCGCCCTGCTCCTTCACGAACTGCTCCGCCTGCTCCATACAGGACGCGAACAGATCAAGTCCTTCCGCTTTTTCCTTTACCGCAGCCGCATAAAGCTGCTTGAGTGCCGAGATTCCGAGCTCCATACACTCGCTCTGCGCAGATTTTTTCAAGGTCATCTGCGCGCTGTAATCCTGATTTCCTTCGTTTGTATCAAGCGTCGTATTCACAGACTCAAACACCGGATGCCGGATGACAAGGCTTTTCTTTCCCGGAAGCATGCCCGGGATCCTATAGCAGTCAAGTGAATACGGAACATTATCGCGCACAATCCACGCGGTATCCGCCGGCTGCGTATCCAGATATACCTGAGCGCCTGCCGGAACTGTGATCTCCAGATTCTTTACCATGCAGTGCCCTGAGAGCACCTTCCACCGGTCAAAAATCCCAAACGCGGCCTCCGACTGCTTCTTCACGGTAAACTCTTCCGCAAGCTGCGCTTTGTCTTCGGCGTCCTTGAATTCCACCTGAAAATCCACGTACTCGCTGCCATTGCTGTCCATGCGCTTCTGCGTCTCGTCGAGCGTATAACTCGAGCTAAGGCTGTACTGTCTGCCCGTCAATGCCTCTGCATACTCTGCCTCGCTCATCGAAGCCTCTTCCGACTGATCCAGCAATTTATATGCTTTCTTACTGTCATTCTCAATGAGCGCCGCCAGATACTGATCCATAACATATCCCGGCTTGCTGCGCTGATAGCTTCTCCAGCCGACCGCTCCGCCGGCCGCCGCCGCGATGACCAGAAGCAGCAAGATCAATTTTAACAGAATCCTGGTAAATGCTTTCATGTCCTGCCCCTCCTTTAGTATCCGCCCAATGCGGCTTCGTAGTTCATGATGACGTTGAGGTTTGCCTCCTCGTAGTCATTCAGGTAGTCGAACATGTTCGCATCAAACTCTTCCGGAGAGTACATCGGAACATACCATGATTTCTGACTGAAATAATCGATCAGATCCTGGGATGTAAAGATACGTCCGTGCAGGGCAAAAATCTCATTTCGGATCAGGCGGAGCGTCGCAAGATCATAGTTATACAGCTCCTCCTCTCCAATATAGCGGCTGCTGATCCCCCAGAGGATCACATCGTCCGGGGTCGAGGCCTGACTGTTATCACCGGAGCCGCCCCCACTTCCACCGTCATAGGAATAGTCTCCATTCCCGGGATCCTGAATCTCGATCGACTGGTCTCCCGAGCCGTCCGAATAGCCGTCTCCGTAATAGCTGCCATCGTCATAATAGCCGCCGCCGTCATCATAATAGCCGTCGTTACCGTCGCCATAGTAACTGCCATCGTCATAGCTGCTGCCGCCGTCGTCATAGTATCCGTCATCCTCGCTGGAACCATCGTCCTCGTATGAATCACCGTCCTCGTATGAATCATCGTCGGACGAAGCATCACTACCATCCTCCTGATCCTCCGCAGACGTTTCCGGCTCGATTTCTTCCGTCTCGGACTCTTTCTTCTGCTGCGGCACTTCAGATTCCGCGCCTTTGACCACATTACCCGAGGCCGTAACCGTAAACGGGTCTGTCTCAAACGTACGGCTTTCGCTCTCTTCCGGCGCCAAGGCCTCTGTCGTGTCTGTCTGCGCAGACTGCTGTGTCTCCGTCTCCTCCTCACTTTGCAGCAATGCGGTCAGATCCTTCGTCATGACAGCATCTGCCGTAAAATAAGACGCGCCCGCCGCCAACAGACAGCCGACAAGGAAGCCGCTGTTCCGTCTCAGCACATTTTTTTTCTTATTCATTATTTATACTCACCCCTTCTGGGGCATCATATCATAATTGTCGAAAATTGTCTATGAAAAGTCTAATTTTTCTTCTGTCCTTCTCCTTCGAGAGCCCGGCAAAACATATGCTGCAACCGTTGACGCAAACATGAGAAGTCCCAATGCCAGAAGCGCGATTCCTTGCGCCTTGCCCCGCTTTGGCCCGTCGTCCTCGGATTCCATACTGGCGGACAACCCCGCCATGCGCGCACTCTTCTTCTCCGTCGTCGTGCGAGCCTCCTCCATTTCTGTCTGGCTCTCGTCTGCCTTATCCTTTTTCTTGTTCAGCAGTTTTTCGCGAGCGCTGAGCCGTTTCTTTACATATTCCGGCACCTGCTTTGTACGTCTGGAAATATAAACCGGCGCTTCCTCCGTCCAAAACTCATTTCCGGCCATGTCGCAGAGATACACCTGCAATGTCTGCCATTCCCCCGACGCCTTCAGCGGAATCTCCATTGTTTCATCCGAAATCTGGCCCGCCTCTTCCTCCATATATAACTCGCTGTCAAGATACACCCTCACTGTCTTCAGCTCTATATTGTCATATGGCGTGAGATAAGCCGTAAGAGCCTCTGCCTCATAGATCTGCCGTTCGATCCCGGTCAAAGTACAATCCGGAGCCGTCCAGTCCAGGACAAAGGTCACTTTTTTCTCCTGCATCCCGGTGTCGCTTTTGTTCTCCGCCGCGTCCTCGGAGGAGAGAAGGATCTCATAGACTCCCTCTTTTGAAAAGAACTCCGCCGGAATGAGATAGCAATACTGCTTCCAGGAATCCTTGCTCCCCTGCATCGTGACCTGGTAGTCCCGTCCTCTTTTCAGCTCCTCCAACACACCGTCCCGCCTGCAGAAGATTCGTGATTCCCCAACGTAATCAATGTTCGTCTCGTAGAAGGTCACGTCCTCGGCCTTCGTCAGGTAGCGCTGCTGCAGACTTTGCTTTGTCGACTGGCCAAGATCATATACCGACCCGAACCGATTCACCGAAAAACGAATTTCTCTCTCGGCGGTATTGCCGGCCACATCCTCCGCCCTTACGCTCAGATGATAGACGTCGTCATACTCGCGCTGTCTCGGTATGTCAAGATACTCTGCCTGCGCTCCCGCCTGCGACTCTTCCTGACTTTTGACCGCAGGCGCCTTATTTTCATTTACCCCTGCAAATTCTATCTTCATGGAGTCCTTTTTATAATTAATGTCTTCCACGGCGACTCGGATCCGCACCGCCCCGGAATTGGCTGTCTGATCCCCGACGCCCTCAATTGACACCTCAGGAGGCTTCCGGTCAATACATATGGGATTGCTCTGCGAAAACGCAAGGTTTCCCACCTGGTCCTCCGTCCTGACAAACACCTGAAAAATGCCCTCTTCGCGGATCACGAGCTGATCACCGTTCCTGCAGGATGTCCACGACGCTGTTTCAGGATTGCCCTGCAGCGCTCCGTCCGCGCTGCTTGGAAGGACCGCATATGCGGCTGATCTCAACCCGCTCTTTCCGTCCGGCGCAACCGCCACGGAAACCTCTGCGGACTGCGCCGCGTAATACACGCCGTTCTCAAATGTCCCGCTCACTGATACTTCTGCCTGCGGAACCTCGCCATCCACGCAGTAAGCCTCCTGAACCATTTCGGATTCCTTCAGAATCATGCCGTCCTTATTTACCGCTTTCAGGCTGAACATCAACGTTCCATCCTCTGTTATCCCCTGTTTTCCTGTGCCTCCGCTGTATCCGCCGGCTTCCATTGTACTTATGTAAAGATTTGTGCCATAGCGGATCCACAAACGATCCTCCGCGTCCCGGTACCATGCGCCCGGATCGCCTGTCACCTCATAATGCACGCCCCTTTGGATCTTCTCCAGTATCTTCTCCGTTTCCGCAGGCGGCTCGCTCTCAGGAGGCAGTTCCGTCTCCGGCTCTCCGCTGCTCTCCTGCTTCTGCTCTGCATCCGGCTCCACGTCTCCCTCCGGACTTTGCTCCGTCTCCAACTCTCCGTCGCTCTCTTGACCCTGTTCCGCATCCGATTCCGTGGTCTCACTCTCCCCTTCTATTTCCGTCCCATCGGACTCTACTGTCTCTGTGTTCTCGCTTTCGTTTTCGCTTTCGCTGTCATTCTCGCTTTCACTCTCGCCCTCTTCTTCGCTCTCGTCTCCGGATTCACTTTCCTCTTCGCTCCAGGACTCACTCTCACTCTTAGCTTCGCTTTCGTCCCAGAATTCCCTTTCAGATTCACTCTCAGGTTCGCTTTCATCCTGGAATTCGCTTTCAGATTCACTCTCGGATTCGCTTTCGGATTCGCTCTCAGATTCGCTTTCGAATTCCTCTTCGAATCCGCTTTCTTCCTCCGTTTTCGGCGTCGGCTCCTGAGCATTCGTTTTCATATTCTCACTGATATCTGCAGCCGTTTCCGCATCTGCAGCCAACGCCGGTTCTTGTTCAGAAGTCAACGCGCTCGCGCCAATACCGGCCGTTCCTGCGGACAGCACGCATAATACGATAGCCAGACTGCGCGCCAGATATTTTCTGTAATACGCTTTTTTCTTATATTCGGCCTTTCGCCTGTAATCCTTTCTTCTCTCATCCTTACTCTTCCTTTTCTGTGCCAAGCTCATTTCCCCTTTCATTTTCCTTCAAACGCTCCAGCGCCTCTTTCGCCGCCTGATATTGCTCCCGGCATGCCTCCGCCATCTTCTCCGGCTCCGGATTCTCATTCAAAAACAGCTCAATCGACGACAACAGATCCTGCATTTGCTCAATGCCTGTTCCTTCTTTTTCCAATTCTGCCGACTGCATAATCAGGACGGACAGCAGTTCCCGCGCGACCTCATAACGGATCCCGGGGGAATCCCGGCCCAGACTGTCCAGCTGCCAAAGCTTCAGCAGATCCTTCCAGTAGATTTCGATCTTCCCCTCTTCGTCTCCCTCCGGGCTCTGCTTTCCGATCGTCCCGTAATAGCTTCCGATCTTTGCATGGATCTGCGCGGACGCAAGCCACGCCGGAGAATCTCCTTGCAGAGTATCCACATTCTCCTGCGTCCCAATCCCTTCAAATTCCGTTTCCTTCGCAATCATCTTTCCTTCTGCGACCTGTCCTTTCTGCCAGGCAAGCGCACGGTCAAACCATTTCGCCGCCGCACTCCTTCCCCCGCTTCCCTCATAAAAATACCAGTACATGATGCCGATGCGATACGCCAGCTCTCCGTATTCCAAAGCTTCATCTTCCAGCAGCTCCTCCTCCGTCCCCGTCCTCCCCGGCGGCACTGAAAACATCAGCTTTTTCAGTGCGCCCTCTTCTTCCAGACTGAACGTATAGTCCTCCTCGATACGGCTGAGAAGCCTATCGCACCAAACGCCGTCCTCCGGGCAAAGTCCGATCGCCTGTTCATAGCACGAAACAGCCTGTCCGAAACCCAGTCCGTCCGCCTGCTCCAGAAGCGTCTCATAGCTTCGCCGTATCTGCGCCGCCGCTGCCGCGCCCGGATCATTCCAGCGAAGGTTCGTCCAGGCAAAAGCGGTCGCTGCAAGCAAAAACAGAACCGCCGCGCTGCTCCTGCACATCTTTTCCCATGCGAGATACCTCTTCTCCGCTTTCCTCACACTGCGATACAAAGAGACCGTATCCGGGAAGCGTTTTTCCCGATCTTCCCGCATGCAGCGCCGGGTCAGGGAGGCGGCCTCTCTCTTCCATCCTGCCCTTTTCAAGTCATGATCTGCGTCTTCTCTGCCGGACGTCTTTTTCTCCCGGCTCCTGTCTCCGGATATGCTGTTCCGCTTTGCTTTCCCCCGGAATCCCGGCACAGAACCGTACAGGCAAAAGTACAGTACCGCGCCAAATCCATAAAAATCCGCCCGGACGTCTGCCTCGATATCCGGATCCCACTGCTCCGGCGCGGCAAATCCCGGCGTTCCGAAGCAGGCTGTCCTTCCGGCTCTCGCGTCTGCCCTGACGGCCGCCCCAAAATCGATCAGGACGAGCGTCCCATCCGCCTGTATCATGATATTGGACGGTTTGATGTCCAGATGCAGCACCGGCGGCCTTCTGCTGTGCAGATAGACGAGCGCCTCGGAGAGCTGACGCGCGACAGAAAAGAAACGAAGCGGGCCGATCTTCTCATCCTCGCACAGTTCGGACAATGTCTTCCCGTCGATAAACTCCATGACGATCCAAAAGTTCCCCTGTTCCTCCAGCACATCATAAATCTGAGGCAGAGCCGGATGTCTCAGACGTTTCATCATGTCCAGCTCATGCCTGCGCCGTCCCGGCGTGTCTGTCTTCAAAAGCTTTGCGGCGCGAAGCTGTTCGGTCGGGCCATGCTGCACCAGATAAATCGTTCCGTCGCCGCCATGTCCCAGTTTTTTTATCACACGATAATCGCGGCCGATCCGTCGTCCGGCCTCCTGTAATCCCTCCTCCGCCAGACCTACTCCTCCTCTCGCTGCATATTCTCTTTTCTGCCGTGCCCTGCAGGCATCGGGTTTCTCTCTTGTAAAAATGAACTGTAGGCGAAACGCCCGGACAGGAACCGCTCTCTCATGAGCCCGTCCTGTTTGGATAGAAGAAAAGAGACGCATATTATTGGTTGTATAATATACGTCTCAAATAATATGTGATTGGATTATCACTCATTTTACAGGAAATGTCAAGTAGTTTTTTGCAAATTTTTTATTTTTCTTTGCGCCATATCCGCAGGCTTTCCGCGCGTCGGGAAACAGCAGGCCGAGGGTGTTCCGCGCGTCAGGCTTCCGGAGCGTCTTTTTCTCCGAAGTACGCGTCGATCCCGTCCGCGATCCCCTCCGCCATCAGCTCCTGCACAGCCTCGTCCGCCATGCGCAGATCATCCGCCTCGTTTGTCATAAAACCCATCTCCAGGATCATGACCGGCAGCCTGCTCCAGTTGATCCCGGTCATATTGTCATAATACTGGACTCCCAGCGAGGCAAAATCCGCTTTCTCACAGTACGCGCTCAGGATACAGTCTGCGAGCAGGTAAGAGTCCTCCGCCAGATCGCCCACATAGGGATTCTGCAAAGACGGCGCCATGGCAAGCGCTCCGTTCACTCCGGGATCGTCCACGCCGTTCGCATGGATGCGGACATAGATCTCTCCGCCCTCCTCATAGGCCATGGTCGCACGCTCCGCGTTGCTGATCGCCGTATCGTTGTCCTCGCGGGTCAGGATCACCTCATATCCCCGCGCCTCAAGTTCATCCCGAAGCAGCAGTGAGATCTCCAGGTTCAGCTCATATTCCGGCTTTCCGCTGAACCGTCCTTCCGTCCCCGTAGTCGCCTTCGCCTTCATCTCCGAGGAGCCCGGCGCGCTCGGTTCCAGCTCACTCATATCGACCCAGCTTCCCTGATGTCCGGGATCGATCGCGACGACATGCTTTTCCTGCGGCTGCGTCCCAGGCTCCGTCTGCTCCTCCGGCCGCTGAACCTCCCCGAACGTCTCCCGCTCAGCCACAGAGAGCGTACCTGTCTCCTGCTCCTGACTGTTCTCCGCCTTGCATGCGGATATTCGAAGCTGCGCACTCCGGGCCGGCCCGCCCGGCGAAATGATCGCGCAGACCGCCAGCACCGACAGCACCACCACCCAACGATATCCTGCCGTCGTCTTCCAACCCCGGTCTGCCGCTTTTCTTGTCGGTCTTTTTCTCTGTGCCATACTCAAACTTCGCCTCCGTCTGCGCCTTCCGTGCGATACACCCGCCGGAAGCTGCGCGGCACCTCATTCACTTGCAGCCGCAGCAGAATCAGCTTGTAACAGTCCTCCAGCGCGTGGCGCTCCCTTCACTCTGCGATCTCCTGCAGCTCCTTCGCGATGGAGTCTTCACAGGTGCGCATCGCCAGGATCGTCCGCTCCATCAGCTCCTCAAGCGTCCAGCCAAGCCGCTCCGCCCCTGTGCGGATCACGTCTCTCGAACAGCCCGCAGCAAAACGCTTGTCCTTAAATTTCTTTTTCAGGCTCGATACCTCCATGTCCATCACACTTTTCGACGGGCGCATTTTCGCCGCCGCGCCAATCAGCCCGGTCAGCTCGTCCGCCGCAAACAATACTTTCTCCATCTCGTGTGTCGGCTCAACGTCGCAGCAGATCCCGTAGCCGTGGCTGCAGATGGAATGGATCATGTCCTCGCCCACGCCGCCTTCCCGCAGAAGCTCCGGCGCCTTGACGCAATGCTCCTCCGGATAGAGTTCAAAATCGATATC
Organism: uncultured Lachnospiraceae bacterium; assembly: GCA_947627365.1. Lineage (GTDB taxonomy): Bacteria > Bacillota > Clostridia > Lachnospirales > Lachnospiraceae > Choladousia. The sequence continues at coordinate 25,141 of CANQVT010000022.1, forward strand.
ATGCAGCAGTCCGACAGTCGCCCAGTAATCCGCTTCATCCCCATATCCGAGCTCCTGCGCAAACCAGCGCATCACGCCCTCCACCGTCAGCGCATGCTGGATGTGAAACGGCTCCTTGTTGTACTTTTGCAGAAGCGCAAGCGCCTCCGCCCTGGAAATTGTACTCTCCATAACGATCGCTCTCCTTTTCCTGTTCAAGTTCTACATAAATTACAGCGGACGGCAAGGGTCTCGTCCGTTCAGCCTGTCTCCGGCGCCGCCATTTTCCCTGTTCCGCTTTGTCGTCATTATATACGATTGCTCATACAATTACAAGAAACACATTTTCCCCACAAAATGTTCTGTCCCGTCATAAACCAGGCTTTTCCGCAAGACGAAAAAAGGCTCCGCCCGGCCGAAATTCCCGGCCGAAGCGAAAGCCCTTTCATGTTTTATCTGTCGTATATCCGGCTTTCCGTATTCACCGCCCTTTTCGGACAGAAAGAACGTTTTCCGTCTTCTGCGAGACATCCTTAGAAGAAGTCGTCCCCCTGCAGCGCGTCGAAGCCTTCCTCGCCCGTACGCACCTTCACAACATTCGCCACGTTGTAGACAAAGATCTTGCCGTCGCCGATATGGCCGGTGTACAGCGCCTTCTTCGCGGCCGCGATCACAGCGGCCGGAGAAACCTTGCTGACGACAACGTCCACCTGGATTTTCGGAAGCAGATTCAGATCCATCTGAACGCCACGGTAATACTCCGCCTTGCCCTTCTGTGTGCCGCAGCCGAGCACGTTCGTCACCGTCATGCCCATGACGCCGATCTTGTTCAACGCCTCCTTCAGCTCGTCGAACTTGCTCTGCTTCGCGACGATTGTAATTTTCGTGATATTTGTATCGCTCGCGATCGTCTCGGTCGGCGTCTTCACCTGAACCGGAACCGCGTCGTCCACATGGACCGGCTTCTCCGGGAGCGCCGCGTCAAAGGTATCGCGCACGCCGCCGAAATTGTTGATGCTGGAGGTCTGCGCGAAGTCCGCATACGCCGACGCAAGACCATGCTCGTGAATATCCAGGCCCTCGATCTCCTCCGTCACGGAAGCGCGCAGGCCGATCGTGTGCTTCAGCACGTTGAAGATGATCGTCATCGTCACAGCCACCCACGCGATCACACACACAACGCCGAGGAGCTGCGTGAGGAAGAAGTGGAAGCCGCCGCCGTAGAATACGCCAAGCTTCTCGCCCGTGCCGAAATCATAGTAGGCAAACAGTCCCGTCAGCAAGGTACCGGTCATGCCGCAGATGCCGTGAACGCCGACCGCGCCCACCGGGTCGTCTACCTTCAGCTTCTGATCCACAAACTCAATGCCGAGCACAACCGCAAAGCCTGCCACGATGCCGATAATTGCCGCGCCCACCGGAGTCACGGTATCGCAGCCCGCCGTGATCGCCACGAGGCCGGCCAGAGAGCCGTTCAGCGTCATGGAGACATCCGGCTTCTTATATCTTATCCAGGTGAAGATCATCACCGTCACGGTAGCGACCGCCGCCGCCAGGTTCGTGGTGTAGAAAATCCTTGCCGCCGTCGCCGCACTGTCTCCGGACATTGCCAGCGTCGAGCAGCCGTTGAATCCGAACCAGCAGAACCACAGGATGAATACGCCGAGCGCCGCCAGCGTCATGCTGTGACCGAGGATCGCATTCGGCTTGCCGTCTTTGCCGTACTTGCCGATACGCGGGCCAAGCACCGCCGCGCCTACAAACGCCGCCACGCCGCCGACCATATGTACCGCCGTGGAACCCGCGAAATCATGGAAGCCAAGCTGCGCGAGCCAACCGCCGCCCCAGATCCAGTGACCCGAGATCGGATACACAAACAGGCTGATCAACGCGCTGTAAATGCAGTACGCGGAAAATTTCGTACGCTCCGCCATCGCACCAGAAACGATGGTAGCCGAAGTCGCACAGAAGACCGTCTGGAAGATCATCGTCGCGTAGTCGTCCGTCTTCATGCAGAACAGGTCAAGTCCGCCGATCAGCGCGCCCGTGCCGCCGAACATGATGCCGAAGCCGATGAACCAGTAGATCGGGGTACCGATACAGAAGTCCATCAGGTTTTTCATCACGATGTTGCCCGCGTTCTTCGCGCGCGTCAGACCAGTCTCCACCATCGCAAAGCCCGCCTGCATAAAGAACACAAGCGCCGCTCCGACCAGCACCCAGGTAGTGTCCAGTCCGGTAATCAAGGTTTTCAGTTCATCCATAATAATTCCTCCTCTCAGTTTATGATCCGTGCCACCTCGAAAAAGCCTCGCTTTTCCCACCCGGACGCGCTTTGCCACTAGACTCGACATTACCTCGCCAAGTGGCAAATGTGTCGGTCGCGGGCCCCTCGCCGGGGCGGCATCGCGCTCTTTCAGAGAGCGATTGCTTGGCCCTATCATCCGTTGACATAACGCAGACGTTCGCGGACAAGCTCCCGCGGCTGGTTAGTCGCCGTTTGGCACGGCTCATTACTTTCGCGAAAAAAGGCGCCGTGGAAATCCACAGCGCCTTCGCTTGATTGACTGTAGTCTACACCCAATTTTTATCAGGTGTCAACCGCAAATCTAAAAATTTTATAAATTTGGCTCTATTATAGAAAATGCACAAATATTGATTCAAACTTTGTAAATTATATACAATACACTGCAGGCTGAATCTGCAGACGCAAAAAGGATCATGCGGCGGCTCTCTCTGTCCCGCAATCACGTCTCCCGGACGCCGCTTTGCGTGAAACAGGCGCCGTCTTAGCGCATCTGTACCCTGAGACAGGCTGTGGCGCCGGGCGAAGACCCGCGAGCCGGTCCAGCACACAGCTCGCTCCGATCAGCGCAGCCGCCGTCAGGATTACAAACAGAACCCACAAAAACGCCAGCACCGGAAGCGGCGACATGCTCACCCGAATCCCGAACGCTGCCAGCACGATGACCTCCTCCAAAAGTCCCGCTGCCGCGCAGAACCTCCGGCCCTCTTTCGTCAGTTCTCTGTATAGATTCTCACTGTCTGCTCCTGCGGCTTTTCTTCTATCATTTTTCCCACAATTCTTCCCGCAGCTTCTTCCGTATTCTCTTCCGCACTCCGCTATGTACTCTCTGCCGTATGCTTCCCTGCTCTCCGGTCTGCAGCTCTGTGTTCTTCTCATATTCGTACTCTCCCAAAATCCCCTTATTTGTTCGAACGCAAGTTCAGAACATTTGTTCTGTTTTGCATTCTACTACAGCTTTGGAAATTTTGCAAGCACTTTTTCGAACTTTTGTTCGTTTTTATATCTTCACAGATATCCAGAAACACAATCATGTGATCCGGATGGTAATGCGTCAGAACCGGGCAAGACTCTCCCCGTTGCTTCGGATCACCTCGCGATACCAGTACGCGGTATCCTTCAGGATCCGCTCCTGCGTGCGGTAGTCCACATAGATGAGCCCGAACCGCTTCTCGTATCCGGCGGTCCACTCGTAGTTGTCCATGATCGACCAGTATTGATAGCCAAGCACCGGTATCCCCTCGTCCACCGCCTTCTTCAGCGACAACAGATAACGATGCACGAAATCCTGCCTGCCCGGGTCGTGTACCTTCCCGTCAAGCGACACAAGATCCGGAAACGCCGCCCCGTTCTCCGTGATCATCAGCGGCTTCCCATAGCGCTCATACAGGAATCGGCAACACCAGTACAGCACATCCGGCGTGATATTCCACCCGAGCGCCGTCTTCGGGCTCCCCTGATAAGAGTACCGGTCATACTGATACGGATCGCCCGGACGCGAAACTCCGCTTGCCTCATAGACGTTGAACCCGTAAAAGTCCAGCGGCTGCGCGATCAGGCTCCACTCATCCGGTGTGATCACAGGCAGCCTGTCTCTGAACACCACTTTCGCCTGATCGGCAAACTTTCCCTTGAAGATCGGATCCGCCCACCAGACATTGCTGAACATATAGCCCGTCTCGTACATGGAAAAACTCTCCTGCCGCGCCTTCTCGATCCCCTCTTCTGAAAGCTCCGCCGGGATCACACAGCCACCGGTCGGCGCCATTCCGACCTTCGTCCCGTCCGGGCAGTTCCTGCGGATGATCTCCACCGCCCTTCCGTGGGCGAGAAGCACATGCCTCGTGACCTGCATCAGGACGTCCGTCGGGTTCTGCTCAAACGGCGCATGAAATCCTTCCGTCAATCCGCCGCCGACAAAAAGCTGCGGCTCATTGAACGTCATCCAGTATGACACCTTGTCCCCGAGCGCCTTCGTGACAACCTCCGCATACTGCGCAAACCACTCGATGACCTCCGGGTTCTTCCAGCCGCCTTTCTCGTAAAGGGCCGTCGGCAGGTTCCAGTGATAAAGCGTCACCATCGGCACAATATCCGCCGCGAGCAGCTCGTCGACCAGATTCCGGTAAAACTGCAGCCCCTTCTCGTTCACCTCTCCCACGCCGTTCGGGATCACCCGCGGCCAGCTGACGGAGAATCGGTAGCTCTTAAGCCCGATCTCCTTCATGAGCGCCACGTCCTCCTTATAACGATGATAATGGTCGCACGCGACGTCCCCGTTCTCCCCGTAGGCGATGTGTCCCGGCGTCCGGGTAAAGGTGTCCCATATTCCCGGCCCCTTTCCGTCCTCGTTCCACGCACCCTCGACCTGATGCGCAGCCGACGCGGCTCCCCACAGAAAATCTTTTGCAAATGCCATCACACTTCCTCCTTACGCTTTAAATTGCTGTTCGCCTTTTATTGTTCGCTTTCTTCTCCTCTGTAACAGCACCGCATTCTTCAGCTTCAGCCCCCGAGGGACAGAATGCTCAACGCGGTTCCCAGCACATAATGCGGAATGCAAAGCCCCCATATCGTATTCTGTTTGCGGTACAGCACACCAAGCAAGCCGAGAAGAAGCGCGGCTCCCGCCATATACGCTATGCCGAGATACAGATGCAGAGCGCCGAAAAACAGCGAGGACACGACAATGGCGACCGTTTCACCCCTCTTGCCGGTAAAGATCCGCCGCATATTCTCATGCACGCCTCCCCTTACCAGAAACTCCTGCAATATCGCCGTGAACGGATACAGAATTCTGCTGACCTTCAACAAATTTCTCCATTCAAAAAACGGCGCGTCCGACGGAAAATAATCAGGCTTTACTTTCAGCATCACTACCTTGACAAGAATGAGCAGCACCACGCCCGCCGCGGCGATCAGAGAGTCCAATCGAATGATGGGTCCAAGCTTCTTCGTGGAAAGACCGATGTCCTGCCAGGTGAACGAGGTATTTTTCAAAATAAACAGCAGCAGGAGTATTCCGATCAGTTCCACCAGATTCGTCATCATAAACAGAGGCACCGGCCGGCCAAGGAATTCCCAGATCTGTATAAAAAAGATCCAGCTGCACAGAAGGATCATTGTAACCGCAAAAACCGTCGTCGTATCCCGCTCTTTTCTCCGAAGGCGCACCACCTCTGTTATATCGGAAAACTGAATCACGACGCCATCCTTTCTCGTTCCGTCTGAATTGCGCAAAAAGGAAGTGACAATTCGCAGATTTAGTTTTTTTCCATCCTCACAGATATACTCCAGTTCGCCCCCGTGTACATTGTCCTTGTCGTATACGGCGTCCAGAAGAAATTGATGGAATCCATCATTGTCATCCTTCTCATCGTCCATCACTACAGCGTAATACTTTTGTCCGACACACTCCTTTGTCAGCCCAAGAATCTGGCATCCTCTCGGATTGATGTAACGTACCGTGCCTCCCTGATCCAGCACCAGAACTCCATCCGTGATGTCTCGCAGGATCCGCGGCAACATTCCCTCTCTAAGCTCTCCATCCATTCAAGCTTCCTCCTTTCGCAATGATTTTCATTTTATCATAATACAAATACAGAAAAAGAGGAAGAAAAACTTGTGCGTATGAAAAGAGCCGTCAGTGTAAACCGGCAGCTCCGTCCTGCTTTATTTCTCTAATGTTTTTGTGATAAAACCCTTTACTTCTCCGGGCGCGATCCCCAGCGCGGACGCAAGCTCGTTGTGCAGCATCTCCTCTGCCCGCTTCATGCTGCGCTCATCCACCTGACTCAGACGGCGTCCCATACGCGCGGCGCGCTTCTCCTTCAGATACACGGCCCGGATCAGCCGAACCAGATCCGTGCAATCGCCGCTCTTCAAGTATCCCTGATAGCGCTCGTTGAGCACGCGCGGATTCTTGTCCTCGCAGATCTCACTCTCAATCTCCGGAATGTGCTCGATAAAGCTCAGAGCCTCCTCCTTCGTCATCACCGGCCGGTTGTAGACCGCCGTATCAACCGGAATGAAAAGTCTGCCGCCCTGATAGACCGGGGAGAGCGTATAGTAATCCACGTCTTCTCTCGCTCCCTGCATGTCCAGAGGACCGACCGCCTCGACCCGGCACACGCCTGTCATCCCGTAGACAATCTGTTCTCCTACCTGATACATTTCCCAATCCTCCTTCTGATCCCGCAGTCGTATCCCGCCGACGCCTCACGACGGCCGTCCGGCAGATCTTCTGCGAACGCCCTGCCCGCCCTCTGTTCAAAGACAGGAGCCGACAATCCTGCACAAATATCATACCAAATCGCCGTTTTTAAATCAAAGGGAGTTTTGAACAAAATTATTATTTTTTCACCAGATATTTTTTCACCATAAGAAGATAGATGATCACGAAAACAACGATCACGGCGCTCGAGATCCACTTCATAACGGGCGGCAGCGGACCTCCGTCGATGCTAAAACCAAATCCGAGAATACCCAGTCCAAAAAACAGAGAGACGACGCCGGACGGCTTGATGAAGCGTTCAATCGACTCCGGGGTATACCTCTGAACCAAGTTGGAATAATTAGGCATCTTTCCGGCGAGCAACTGCACCAGACCCTCGATTAAAAAGATTCCTCCCAGGATCACGTCTACCATGACTGCCGGGTTTTCTGTTATAAATTTCATACTCTCTTCCTCCTTTTCTGACTTCAGATTTCCATAGACTGCTCAACACTACCTCTGCTGCATAAATGTTTCCCGTCCATGTCTGCAATGTTTTTCACAGACGGCATGACATTTTGTACATCAGACTTTCCATTTTAGTATAACACCCTCCATCACAGAATAGTTGTACTTTTCGTGTTCCTGAACCGCCCGTTCATGTCGCGCTTGTCATCCGGGTTCGGGTTCACGTCCACCTATATGAAAATGAACTTCGGCGCGTACAAGCGGTAACCCCTCACTCGAACTGCGACGCGTAAAGCCGGTAATAGAAGCCCTTCTGCACCATCAGCTCGTCGTGCGCGCCCTGCTCCACCACATCGCCATGGTCGAGCACGAGAATGCGATCCGCGTTCTGAATCGTCGAGAGACGGTGCGCGATCACAAAGCAGGTTCGCCCGGCCATAAGCGAGCGCATCGCCTGCTGTACCTGCCGCTCTGTGCTCGTGTCCACGTTGCTGGTCGCCTCGTCAAGGATCAGCATTTGCGTGTCATAGAGCATCGCCCGCGCGATCGTCAGAAGCTGCTTCTGGCCTTTGCTTATGTTCGTTCCATCCTCGCTGATTACTGTCTGATAGCCGTCTGGAAGCCGCATGATATAGCTGTGGATCCGGGCGGCTTTCGCTGCGGCGACGACCTCCTCCATCGTGGCGTTTTCCTTTCCGTAGGCGATGTTTTCGTAGATCGTACCACGAAACACCCAGGTCTCCTGAAGAACCATCGCATAAGCACGGCGCAGACTGTCCCTCGTGAGCGTGCGGATCTCGTGCCCGTCCACCAGGATCTCGCCCGCGTCAACGTCATAGAAACGCATCAGCAGATTGATGATCGTGCTCTTGCCCGCGCCGGTCGGCCCGACGATCGCGACCGTCTTCCCGGCGTCCGCCTGCAGATTCAGATTATGCAGGATCGTCTTGCCCGGCACATAACCGAACGAGACATCTTTCATTTCAACATCGCCCTGCACGTCCGTGAGCGTCTTCGCGCCATAGATATCCTTCACCTCTTCCGGCTCGTCGAGCAGACGGAACACACGCTCCGCCGCGGCCAGCGCCGAATAGATCTCGTTGACGATGTTCGCGATCTCGTTGATCGGCCCGGAAAACTTCCGGGAGTACAACACGAACGAGGAGATCTGCCCGAGATCCACGATCTTCCACAGGTAAAATACCGCGCCCACCAGCCCGATCAGAGCCAGACCCAGATTGTTGATAAAGCCGACCGTAGGCCCCATCGTCATGCCGAGCGTGTCCGCGTCGCGGTAGGCGTCCGCGGCGGCGTGGTTGATCGCGCTGAACTCCTCGCAGACCCCGTCCTCATAGGCGTAAGCGAGGATCGTCTTCTGCCCGGTGAACATCTCCTCGACAAAACCGTTCATGCGCCCGTAGGCCGCGCTTCGCTTCGCGTACAGCGGCCGCGTCCTGCGCCCCATCCGCGAGGTGTACCAAACAGCCATCGGGATCGTCACAAGCATACACACCACCATCGGCAGCGAGATCACGCACATCATCAGGAAGGAACCAACCACCGTCACGACGCTCGTAATGATCTGCACAACGTCCGTCGACAGACTGGTGCTAAGCACGTCGATATCATAGCTGACGCGGCTGATGATATCGCCCGCCTGGTTGCGGTCAAAGAATCCGACCGGCAGCGTCATAAGCTTGTCGAAAACGTCCCCGCGCATCTTCTGCGCCACGCGCCGGCTGACGCGCATCATCCCGATATTCACAAAAAAGGTCAGAAGACCGCTCGCCACATAGGCGATCAGCATACAACGCCCGTAATAAAACACGACGCCGAAATCCACCTTCCCGGCACCGGCTCCCGCGGCGTGGATCGCCTGTCCTGCGAAACCCGGACCCAGCAGATTCCCGAAATTGCTCAAAAAAGCGCAAGCGGTCAGTCCGGCCACCGCCCAGCGGTAATCCTTCAGGTAGGACAGAATACGCCGAAGCGTCCCCTTCGTGTCCCTAGGCCGTTCCTTTTTTCCTCCGCGATCCCCTGGTCCCGGCATCGTCCGCGCCTCCTTTCTGCTCGCCTTCAGCCTGCTTCAAGCGCACCCATCTGTGTGTGATAGATATCTTTATACTCAGGGCAGGCCGCGAGCAGATGCTCGTGGCTGCCGTACCCGATGCAGCGCCCGTCGTCCATCACCAGAATATTCGTCATGTTCATCACGGAGCTGACGCGCTGCGCGATCAGTATTGTCGTCGTGTCCCTGTGGCGGTCCAGAATAGCCTTACGCAGCGCCGCGTCTGTCTTGTAATCCAGCGCGGACGAGGAATCGTCCAGGATCAGAATCTCCGGATCCGCCGCCAGCGCGCGTGCGATCAGCAACCGCTGTTTCTGCCCACCGGAAAGGTTCGCGCCCTTGATATCGGCGATGTAGTCCAGTCCCTTCTCCAGGCCGTCGATGTACTCTGCGGCCATCGCATCCTGTACCGCGTCCCGCAAGCCCTCTTCCGTGACATCCCGGCCGAACGAAATATTCCGCCGCAGCGTGTCGTTGAACACCATATCGTTCTGAAATACCACGCCGAACCTGCGGTGCAGCTCGTCCTTCGGATAGCTGCGCACGTCGCGTCCGTCCACGAAAATACCGCCCTCCTGCGCATCATAGAAGCGCATCAGCAGATTGATGACCGTCGTCTTTCCACAGCCGGTCGGCCCGATGATCCCGAGGCTCTCGCCGCGCCGGATCGCGAAGCTGATGTCGTCGAGACACTTCTCCCTGACATCGGCTGCGCCGGTTTCCGCAGCGCTGTCCCTTCCACCGTTGCCTTCCTTGTTCTCCGTAGCGCTGTCCCCTCTGGCTTTCTGCTTCAATATCATCCGCCCGTCATCCGCCAGCTCTGAACCTCGCGCAGCAATGTCCTCATCCTCCCCGTAGCGGAAGCTGACATGCTCGAAGCGGATGAACTCGTCCCCGGACGGCCGCTTCGCCTCATCCTCCCCGATCACGCAAAGATCCTCCGGCGTCTCCAGCACCTGCGCGATACGGTCCGCAGAGGCCGTCGCCTTGCTCAGCATCGTGAAGATGCGGTTCAGCCCCATGACGCCCTGCAGCACCATGTTAAAATAGGTGAGAAACGCCAGGATCACGCCCGGCTGCGCCGCCCCGCTGTTCACGCGGACCGCCCCGAGGAAGACCACGAGCGTCAGCCCGACGTTCAGGCACAGCTGCATGATCGGTCCCGGCAGCGCCATGATCGTTCCCGCCGTGATGTCACTGTCCGCCATCGCGTCGTTGTACCCCGCGAAGCGACGCTTCTCGTACTCCGTCTTTGAGAGCGCTTTGACCACACGGATCCCGCTGATGTTCTCGCGCATGACGCGCACGACGTCGTCCAGCCTCTGCTGCACTCTGTTGTAAAGCGGGATCCCATAGCGGGAAACCCCGAAGATCACAAGCAAAAGGATCGGCAGCATCACGCAGAGGATCGAGGCGAGCACCGGGTCCATCACCAGCGTGACGACAATGCCGCCGAGCAGCATGATGGGAGCGCGCACACAGAGCGTCTGCAGAGTCTGCGCGCAGGACTGTACATTGTAGCTGTCGCTCGTCATGCGGCTGATCAGGCTGGGAAGCCCGAAGGCGTCAAACTGATTCCCGGACAGATTCGCCGTCCGGGAAAATAGATCCTGTCGGATATGATAGGAGACATTGTGGGCGTTCTCCACGGCTCTTTTGTTGCCCGCGATGTTCAGCGCGCGCGTCACAAACGCTGTGGCGATCATCAGAAAGCCCCACAGGAAGATCTCATGCAGAACTCCTGTGGGAACCGTAACGTCAATGATATGCTCCAGAATGTAAGGGAGCAAAAGCTCCGTCATCGTCGCAAGAAGCTTCAGCAGCACAACAATGCTGATCGACTTGCGGTATGGTTTCATGTATTGGAAAAAAAGTCTCATCGGTATCTCTCGGAAGTATTGCTTCCACCGCTTTTACAGCTTATATTTCTTCCAGCAGCTCGATCAGCCGCGGCATGTTCACAGGCTTCGCCATATGCGCGTTCATCCCGCTCCTGATCGACTGCCGCCGATCCTCGTCGAACGCGTTCGCCGACAGCGCGACGATCGGGATCCCTGAAAGCTCCGGATCCGGAATGCTACGGATCAGACGCGCCGCCTGGTGCCCGTCCACCACCGGCATCTGGATATCCATCAGGACAAGCGCATACTCGCCGGGCAGAGAATTTCGCACGGCGTTGGCCGCCATGTTTCCGTCGGACGCCGTGTCCACAAGAAAGCCCGCGCAGCGCAACAGCTCCACCTCAATCTCGCGGTTGATCTCATTGTCCTCGACGAGCAGGATCTTCTGACCCTTCCTCAGGCGATCCAGCGTGCTCTCACGGCGTTCCTGCTCTCTTCCCAGCAGATGATTCAGCCGGAAGCTCAGCGTGACCGTGAAGCGGCTTCCCTTTCCGACCTCGCTGGCAACCTCGATCGTGCCGCCCATGCGGTCGATGATGTTCTTCGTGATCGCAAGGCCGAGACCCGTCCCCTGCACGCCGCTCATCGTCGTATTCTTCTCGCGCTCAAACGGTTCAAAGATATGCGGACGGAAGTCCGCTCCGATCCCGATTCCGGTATCCTCGACGACAAAACGATAAATCGCGTAATTGTCTGAAAGCTGCCGGATTTCCTCCGCCGTGACCCAGATGCTCCCGCCCTCCCGCGTGTACTTGACCGCATTGAAAAGCAGATGTGACAATACTTGCGAAAGCTTTTCCGCATCTGCAAAAATGTCAAAATGCCTGACCCCGGACAGGCTGCACGACAGGGAGATGTTCTTTGTGGCCGCGAGCGAATCCACGTCCTCTTTGGCCTTCCCGACGATATCCTCCAGGTTTGCCGCCGTCTCCTCGATCCGCACCTGCTCCGACTCGATCTTCGTAATCTCCAGCACATCGTCAAAGAGCTGCAGCAGCAGCTTCCCGGACTCCTCGATCCCGTCCATACAGCCCCGGACCTTCTCCGGATCCTCCCTGTGCTGCCTGGCCAGCTGCGCGAATCCCATGATCGCGTTCATCGGCGTGCGCAGGTCGTGCGACATGTTCGCAAGGAACGCGTTCTTGGCGACGTTCGCGGCCTTCGCCTGCTCAAGCGCCTCCTCCAGCACGCGCCTTTGCTCCAGCTCGTGCCGCACCTCGTTGTCCACGCTGCGGGTTCCCAGCACGATCTGCGTGGCCTGAACCCCCTGCCCCACATTCACGACATGCATCTGGCGGTACGCCTCGCGGCCCTCCACCAGAATACGGTAATGGAGCTGGAACGCGTTTCTGTGCGCCAGCTTTTTCCCGATATTCTCCGGGGCGACCGCTTCCCGGAACAGTTCCCGGTCCTCCGGGTGAACCCATTTTTCCATGTAGCGCTCCATGCATGACGCCACACCGGGCAGCTGTTCTTCCTCTCCGAACAGCATCTGGAACTGCTCGCTCAGGCGATAGGCCCAGATCCAGTCCTCAGCCAGATCTACATAAAGGATCGAAGCATAGTCAATGCTCAATCCTTCGATCACTCTCTTGCGACGGAAATGCTCCTGGCTGATCGACTCAAGCTCGCGGCTGTACACCTCGGCCTGACTCTTCCACTTTTCCTCTCTTTGCAGGCTCTCCTGCTGCAGGGTGAGCCGTTCCTCCATCAGACGGTTCTTCTTCTCCGTCGCGTCTCCGATAAACACATAGAAAATGCCGACGCCGCCGTTTTCCAGAAAATGGCCGTAGTCGTCCACCCAGCGCACCTCGCCGTCCCGACGGATGATCCGGTACTCGACGTAGTCCAGATCATAGCGGCTGTCCCTGATCTGCTCGGCAATGCTTGTCTCCACTGCCTCCAGGTCGTCCGGGTGCACGATCCCCCGAAAGGAATTTCCCGTCCAGTCGCGGAATTCCTCCATGGTATCGCAGCCGAAAATGCGAAGCATCGCGTCGTTGGCGTACAGGATGTCCTCATTGCCGTCCGCGCGGTAGATGAAGAAGCCGCCCGGCATCTCGTCGGCCATATGCCTGACCTGCTCGAAATTCTCCAGTCTGGACAAAATCACTTCGTTTATTTGAAGCTCTTGTTCGCGGCTGCTCAAAGCTCCACCCCCGATATCTCCGAATATTTGGCTTTATCATATCATTTCCGGGCAGATATGTCACCAAAAAATTTCAATTGTACACAAAAAATCGGAGCGAACCCGACCGTTCGCGCCGATCTCTCCTGCCTGTTCACTCTACCCGCAGCATGCGATAGCCGATGCCGATGTGCGTCTGGATATACTGCTTCGCGTCCGGTCCGCTCTCCAGTTTCCTGCGCAGTGTAGCCATGAACACGCGCAGGGACGCGACGTCGTTCTCCCAGCTGCTGCCCCAGACCTGCTGCGTGATATACGTGTGTGTCAACACTCTCCCGATATTCCTGGAAAGCAGGCAGAGCAGCTTGTACTCGATCGGCGTCAGATGCAGTTCTGTCCCCGCCAGAAAAGCGCATCCGGCCGCATAGTCGATCTTCAGATCTCCGTTTTCAAAGACCGTGTCGTTCTCCTTTTCCTGTCTCATGAGAGCGAAATGGCGCTGTGTCACCCTCAGGCGCGCCAGCAGCTCCTCTACGGAAAACGGCTTCGTCAGGTAGTCGTCCGCCCCTGCGTCCAGCGCGTCGATCTTGTCCGTGTCCTCGCTCCTCGCGCTGATCACGATGATCGGCGTATTCGACCAGCTGCGGATCTTCTTTATCACCTCGACGCCGTCCATGTCCGGAAGCCCGAGATCCAGAAGGATCACATCCGGATTGTGCGAGGTTGCCTGCAGGATCGCGTTTTCCCCGTTCTCCGCGGTCAGATAGCGGTATTCATGTGTTTTCAGCGTCGTCGTGATCAGGTTGCGCACCGGCGCGTCGTCCTCGACCACAAGCACAACGAATTTATTCATGAAGCTGTACCTCCTTAACCGGCAATGTAAAAGTAAAGACCGCCCCGTGCGGGACCGCGTCCGACACGCTGATCTCGCCGCCGTGCGCAGTGACGATCGACCTGCACAGCGCGAGCCCGAGACCCATGCTGCGCCGCCCGTCCGTCACCGGATTCTCTCCCGTGTAGAAAAGTTCAAAAATCTGCGGCTTCATCTCATCCGGAATACCCGGGCCGTCGTCGGCAACCCGAACCACCGCGGTATGTCCTTCCTCACGCGCAAAGATCGTGATCGTCGAACCGCACTGCGTATATTTTATCGCGTTATTCACAAGATTGATGATCACCTGGACGATCAGTCTGGCGTCCATCTGAACCAGAAGCAGTTCATTTTCGTTCTCTACCGTGATCGTGTGCTCGGACTGCCTGCGGTCAATATGCCGCAGCGCCTCCGCTATAACCTCGTCCATCAGCTCCGCGTCCTTGTGGAGCTCCACGCCCTCGCCCTCCATCCTCGTGACCGAGAGAAGATTTTCGACCAGATTGATCAGCCACATGGAATCATCATAGATATCCGTGTAGAGATGCCGCTTCGTCGCCTCGTCAAAATCCTCCCCGTTCGTCATCAGATTGCTTGCGTTGCCGGAGATCGAAGTCAGGGGCGTGCGCAGATCATGAGAGATCGTGCGCAGAAGGTTCGCGCGCAGCTGCTCGTTCTGCGCCAGCACCGCGGCGTCCTCCTTCTCTCTCGCGTTCTTCTCGTTCTCCATCGCAAGCGCGCACTCGCCAAGGATCGACATCAGGATCCCGTTCTCAAACGCGTCCACCGGATTGTCCTTCACATCGATGCCGGCCACCCCGTAAAGTACGCCGCTGAGGCGAATCGGGCAGTACAGCCGCGCATCCGTTTTCCCCGGGGACAGAAGCTGCTCCAGATCGCAATCCTCCGGGAGATAGATCGCCACATCCCTGCCGGTCAGCTTCGAGAGCTGGTCCGCCGTCGCGCGGACAATCGCCTCTCTTCCGGCGGCATGCTGCAGGGACTGGTTTGTATCCAGAAGGATCTTCGTGCGATACGCGTTTATGGCCGACTGATACGCCAGATTTTTCATCCGCGCCGCCAGCGTTCCGGTCAGAAGCGACGCGAGCAGCATGACAAGGAAGGTCATCGGGTAGCCGATGTCGTAAGCCAGCAGCGTATAACGCGGATCCGTAAAAAGATAATTGAAAATGAAAACGCTGGCCACCGACGCCAGAACGCCGTAGACCATATGCTCCGTCACTACGGAAGTGATCAGGACGCCCAGAATATATACCGTGATGATGTTGGCGTCCGAAAGCCCCCAGCGGTAAAACAGCAGACTCAGGCTGGTTGCCATCACCAGGGAAAGAAGAAATTTGACCGTATCGGCCAGGGTGAACCAGTGCTTTCCCCGATACGCCTGAGCCATTCGCGCGGCCGCCTGGATCCCCTCCGCGTTGGGCCAAGCGGATGACAGATAGCCCGGGATGATCTCCCCGGGCCGATTTCCCGTCAAATCTTCACTGCGGTTTCCAAATCTGCTGTTTCGGCCCTCTTCCGCCTGTCTTCCACTCATGCTTTATTCCTGCCTTAAATACTTTCGACTTTTGAGCCGTGCTATGCCCGAAAAAGCTCGTGATTCGCTCTGCCCGCGGGCCCCTCGCCGGGGCGGCATCGCTCTCCTGCGTAGAGCGATTGCTTCGCCCTATAGATCCACTGTCCCGTGAAATTGCCTGCAAGCAGGCATTTCCCGCTCCAGCGTCTCGGCCTGTCTTATGAGCCGTGCCACGCCCGAAAAAGCTTCGCTTTTCCGGGCTCGCGGGCGTTCGCCCTATCTTCCGTCGACCAGACGCGTCCTCCCGGGAGCAAGCTCCCGCGTCCGCGCCTGTCTCCGTCCGGCACGGCTCATTGCTTTCGCGTACATCATACCACATCTTCGGATTTTTGAAAAAGATTTGTTCCACAAATCCTCCGCTTCTTTTCACCACAAGATACCCTGTTATCAGACAGAGAATAAAAATCCCAACCAGCACCAGATCCGTCATGTCGATGCCCCCCTCTCTTCGCAATGCAAGTCACGCTCATATGCGAAAATACTTTTGTACCTCCTGCCGGTTCCCGAGGATCAGAGCCGTCATCCCGTCTTCGAAGCAAAGCTGCGGCGTGATGTTCAGATCCAGCTTGCCGCCTCTCTCCCTGCGAACTCCCATGACGTTCATGCCATATTTTTTTCGGATGTCAAGCTCTCCAATCGTCCTGCCGAACCAGGGTTTCGGCACCTCGACCTCATACACCGCGTACTCCTGGCTCAGCTCGATATAGTCCAGAAGATGATCCGAGCTGTAGCGGATCGCCGTCCAGGACGCGAGCTGTTTCTCTGGATAGACAACCTCGTCCGCCCCGTTGCGCAGGAGGAATTTCTCGTGAACGTCGCGCGCCGCCCTGGAGACCACAAGCTTCGCGCCGAGCTCCTTGACGAGGGATGTCGTCTCCAGCGAGCTCTGGAAATCGTCCCCGATCGCCACGATACAGACGTCGAAATCCCGCACCCCAAGCGTCTCCAGGAACGTCCGGTCCGTGCTGTCCCCGATCTGCGCATTTGTCACATATGGAAGCACCTGATTGACACGCTCCTCCGACTTATCCACCGCCATCACCTGATGGCGCAGCTCCGAAAGCTTCCTCGCGATATGTCTTCCGAATCTTCCGAGTCCGATCAATAATACGGTTTTCATAATATTTCTCCTTTTCCCTGGTTCTGTTTCCGCCTGCTTACAGCAATCCCCAATCGTTCTGCTTCTAGCCGACCGTAATCTTTTCTTTCGGGAAATGCAATGCACCCTTCTGCGTCTCCGAGACCGCCGCAAAGATCAGCGTCAGGCCGCCGACCCGCCCGAAGAACATCAGCAGGATCAGGATCAGTCTCGACAGCGCGCACAGCTGTGTCGTGATGCCGAGCGTCAGGCCGACCGTCCCGATCGCCGACGCCGTCTCGAACAGCGTTGTCAGAAGCGGAAGCCGTTCTACATAGCTGATGACGGCCGCCCCGGAAAGGAACAGCGTCAGGTACATCAGCAGGATTGCCGCCGCGTTGCGAATGCTCTCCGTCGGGATTCTGCGCCCGAAGAAATGCGCCGACTCCTGCCGCTTGAACACCGCGATCGCCGTGGCCGCCAGCACGGCCGCGGTCGTCGTCTTCATGCCGCCGGCCGTCGAGCCTGGAGAGCCCCCGATCAGCATCAGCAGAACCATCAGAAGCTTTCCGGAATCGTGCATTCCAGCGAGATCCGCCGTGTTGAAACCAGCTGTCCTCGTCGTCACCGACTGAAAGAGAGACAGCCAGATCCGATCCTTGAGCCCCTCCCCGCCATACTCGCAGAAGAAAAAGTAAACGGCCGGGAGCGCGATCAAAATCGCCGTCGTACACAGGATCACCTTGCTCTGCATCCTGTATTTTCGAAAATGATATTTGTTCCTCCGAATGTCGTCCCATGTCAGGAAGCCGATACCGCCCACGACGATCAGCGCCATGATCGTGAAGTTCACGATCGCGTTGCTGTGGTATGCGGTCAGCGAGGAGAACGGCTCCTTTGCCCCCATCAGGTCAAAGCCCGCATTGCAGAACGCGGAGACTGAATGGAACAGCGCGTACCAACATCCCCTGCCGATCCCAAATTCCTCTGCGTACACCGGGAGCAGCGCCAGAAATCCGACGCCCTCGATCACGGCGACCGCCCGCAGGATAAAGCCGGTCAATCGCACAATCCCGCCGACCTGCGGCGCGGAGATCGCCTCCTGCATCGTCTGCCGCTGCATCAGCCCGATCTTTCGTCCGGATGCAATCGAAAACAGCACCGCCACCGTGATCACGCCCATCCCGCCAATCTGGATCAATAACAGGATCACCGCCTGCCCGAAACCGGACCAGTAGGTCGCCGTATCCCGCACGACCAGCCCGGTCACACAGACCGAGGACGTCGCCGTAAAGAGCGCGTCCTGAAAAGAAGCCCCGCCGGCCTGTCTCGTGGAAACCGGAAGCATCAGAAGCAGGCTCCCGAGAAAAATGACCGCCAGAAATCCCAGAATGATGATCTGAAACGAAGAAAAGTGTCTGGTTTTTAATAATGTTTTCATGTGCACTCACCTCTTTGGCTGCAGTCCGTTCCCAGGCAGCAGCCATCTTTTCTCTCTGAGGTCAGTATCGCACAAAATTTATAAAGTTGGTGTTAGGAAGCGCGCCGCCGCGTTAAGATGGCGTTAAGAATTCGTGTTTAATTCACAAAACCCGGACGCCCTGCACGGGCTTGCAATGTCAGGGCCGTGCGGAAGCGCCCCCTCACGTTCGTTCAGCGGCATATCGTCGGAAAGCATTTGAGAACGCTTCGCGTTGCTTTCCGACTCCCGCTCGCGCTTAATCGGGCACGCAGCGGTGCATAAGTTCGCTTGCGCTCACCAAGCACCGGCGGCCCTCAATGAT
>CANQVT010000023.1 GCA_947627365.1 uncultured Lachnospiraceae bacterium
GGAGGGGTCGGATGAAACAGCTCTTCATCGCGGAGAAGCCGAGCGTGGCGCAGGAGTTCGCGAAGGCGTTAAAAGAGAATATGAGACGCGGCGACGGGTACCTGGAGTCGGATTCCTATGTGGTGACCTGGTGCGTTGGCCATCTGGTGACGATGAGCTATCCGGAGGTCTACGATGAGAAGTACAAGCGCTGGAGTCTGAGCACGCTGCCGTTTTTGCCGGAGAATTTCCTGTACGAGGTGATCCCGGCGGTGAAAAAGCAGTTCACGGTCGTCAGCGGCCTGCTGAACCGTGGGGACGTCGATACGATCTATGTCTGCACAGATTCCGGGCGCGAGGGAGAATACATCTATCGCCTCGTGGAGCAGATGGCAGGCGTGAAGGGCAAGCAGCGAAAACGCGTCTGGATCGATTCGCAGACAGAAGAGGAGATCCACCGCGGGATCGCGGAGGCGAAGGATCTGTCCTGCTACGACAATCTCTCCTCGGCTGCGTATTTGCGCGCGAAGGAAGACTATCTGATGGGGATCAATTTTTCCCGTCTGCTGACGTTGAAGTACGGCAACGCGATCTCGAATTATCTGGGGACGAAATACGCGGTGGTCTCGGTCGGCCGTGTGATGACCTGCGTGCTCGGCATGGTCGTGCGGCGTGAGCGGGAGATCCGACAGTTTGTGAAGACGCCGTTCTACCGGGTGCTGCAGAGTGTGGAGCTTGAGGGCAGGACGCTCGAGGGCGAGTTCCGCGCCGTGGAGGGCTCGGATTACTATCTCTCGCCGAAGCTCTACAAGGAGAACGGCTTCAAGGAGAGAAAGGACGCCGAGGAGCTGATCGCGCGGCTGCTCGGCGGTGTGCCACAGCCCGGACAGACAGTCGCCTCAGTTGCTTCAGAGCATGCTGACAGTTTTGCAGGGACAGATTCCAAGCCGAAGTTGCAAGGAGGTTTGGGAGGATCGGCCGGCCCGGGGACAGCGGTGACGACGATCGACTCCATCGAGAAGAAAAAGGAAAAGAAGAATCCGCCGCTTCTGTACAACCTCGCGGAGCTGCAGAACGAGTGCTCACGCATGTTCAAGATCAGCCCGGACGAGACGCTGCGGATCGTGCAGGAATTATACGAGAAAAAGCTGGTAACGTACCCGAGGACGGACGCGAGAGTGCTCTCGAGCGCGGTGGCCAAGGAAATATACAAGAATATATCCGGACTTCGAAAGTTCGGGCCGGCTGCGGAATTTGCGCAGGAGATATTGGAAAAGGGAACGTACAAGGGGATTGCGAAGACGCGTTACGTGAATGACAAGCAGATCACGGATCACTACGCGATCATTCCGACCGGGCAGGGGCTGAACGCGCTCGGCTCGCTCAAGGGGAACGCGTTCGGCGTGTACGCGGCGGTCGTGCGCCGGTTTTTGAGCATCTTCTATCCGGCGGCGGAATTTCAGAAGATCAGCATGGTCACCAGGATGGGGAAGGAGAAATTTTTCTTCGCGTTCAAGGTACTGCTGGAGGAAGGCTATTTTAAGGTGGCCGGAAATCCGAATGAGAAGCGCGCGAGAAAGGCGCAGGCCGAGAGTGTGGACGGTGTGAGCGGCGCGCAGGGCCCGTCGCAGACGGTTGACGGATCAGATTTGCCTGATGGCGGACAGGAAGCCGGGGCGCTTTCCGACGCCGCGGACGCCGGATCCGCCGGCGGAGATTCAGAGGAGACGCAGCTCGGCACGGAATTTCTGGAGACGATGAAGCATCTGAGAAAAGGCATGGAGCTTCCGGTGCGGGCGCTTAAGCTCAAGGAGGGGGAGACCTCCCCGCCGAAGCGCTACAATTCAGGTTCGATGATCCTGGCGATGGAGAACGCGGGGCAGCTCATCGAGGACGAGAAGCTGCGGGCGCAGATCAAGGGCTCGGGCATCGGCACGAGCGCGACGCGAGCCGAGATCCTGAAAAAGCTGATCGCAAACAAATATATTGCGCTGAACAAGAAGACGCAGATCCTCTCCCCGACGCTTCAGGGCGAGATGATCTACGACGTCGTGTTTTATTCGATCCGTTCCCTGCTGAACCCGGAGCTGACGGCGAGCTGGGAGAAGGGGCTGACCTATGTGGCCGAGGGCACGATCACGGGCGACGAGTATATGACGAAGCTGGAGCATTTCATCCGCTCGCGCACAGAGGGCGTGCTGGGGCTGAACAATCAGTACGCGATGCGGCCGCTGTTCGACGAGGCGGCGAAGTATTACAGGCAAAGCAGTCCTGCGCGGACGGGAAAATACAGCCGGTCGGGAGGCACATCCCGAAGTAAGAAAAATACAGCGGACAAGGATACAAAGAGTACCGTCAGCACAGCAGAGTAGAGATAATGTTGCGCCGGGGTGAAGAAGGTATGGAGAAAGAAGAGAGATAGGTGGGAGGCAGAGATGGAGACTTGTAAGATAGAAAATCTATTCAATTTGAATGAGACAATCGCGGCGGAGCTGTTCAAGGGCGCGATCTACCCGTGGGCGGTGCTGCCGAAGATCGGCGCGTTCATCATTGAACTGGGTGCGACGCTTTCGCCGGACGAGTATGACCGCGTGGAGGAGAATGTCTGGATCGCGAAGTCGGCGAAGGTGGCGAAGACGGCCTCCATCACCGGCCCGGCGATCATCGGAAAGAACGCCGAGGTGCGACACTGCGCGTTCATCCGCGGCAACGCGATCGTCGGCGAGGGCGCCGTGGTCGGCAACTCCACGGAGTTGAAGAACGTGGTGCTGTTCAACAAGGTGCAGGTGCCGCATTACAACTATGTCGGGGATTCGATCCTCGGCTACAAGGCGCACATGGGCGCGGGCTCGATCACGTCCAACGTGAAGTCGGACAAGAAGCTTGTCGTTGTGAAGGACGGGAACGAGCGCATCGAGACGGGACTGAAAAAGTTTGGGGCGATGCTCGGGGACGAGGTTGAGGTCGGCTGCGGCTCGGTGCTGAACCCGGGGACGGTCGTCGGGCCGCGCACGAACATCTATCCGCTGTCGTCCGTGCGCGAGGTGGTGCCGGCGGACTCGATTTACAAGAGGCGCGGGGAAGTGGCGGAGAAATTTTAATTTTTTGGAAGGGAAAAAGAGTATGGCGAAGAGCAACACGTACGACGCGAGCAGCATTTCTGTGCTGGAGGGTCTTGAGGCGGTCAGAAAGCGCCCGGGCATGTACATCGGAAGCGTCTCGCGCAAGGGTTTGAATCATCTGATCTACGAGATCGTGGACAACGCAGTGGACGAGCATCTGGCCGGTTACTGTGACAGGATCGAGGTGTATCTGGAGAAGGACGGTTCGGCGACGGTCGAGGACAACGGCCGAGGCATTCCGGTCGGGATGCACGAGAAAGGCATGCCGGCGGAGAGGCTGGTTTTCACGACGCTGCATGCGGGCGGCAAATTTGACGACACGTCTTACAAGACGAGCGGCGGCCTGCACGGCGTGGGCTCCTCGGTCGTGAACGCGCTGTCGACCTGGCTGGACGTGCAGGTCATGCTGGGCGGCAAGATCCATCACGACCGCTACGAGCGCGGCGTTCCGGTGCAGGAGCTCGTGAACGGGCTGCTCCCGGTCATCGGGAAAACGCAGAAGACCGGCACGCGGGTCTGCTTCCTGCCGGATCCGGAGATCTTTGAGAAAACACGCTTCTCCGCGACGGAGCTGAAGAGCCGTCTGCACGAGACTGCCTATCTGAATCCGCAGCTGACGATCTATTTTGAGGATCGTCGCGGGGAGAGCACAGAGCAGATCACCTTCCATGAGCCAGAGGGGATCGTCGGTTTTGTGCGTGAGCTGAACGAGACCTCTGAGGCCATCTGCGACCCGGTCTATTTCAAGGGCGAGGCGGACGGAATCCAGGTCGAGGTAGCGTTCCAGTACGTGAACGAGTTCCACGAGAACGTGCTGGGCTTCTGCAACAACATCTACAACGCCGAGGGCGGCATGCATCTGACCGGCTTCAAGACGACGTTCACGACGGTGCTGAACGCCTACGCGCGCCAGATCGGCGTTCTGAAGGAGAAAGATATCAATTTCACGGGCGCGGACATCCGCAACGGCATGACGGCCGTCGTGTCGATCAAGCATCCGGATCCCCGCTTTGAGGGACAGACGAAGACGAAACTCGACAACCAGGACGCGGCGCGCGCGGTCGGCAAGGTGACCGGCGAGGAGATCGTCCTGTACTTCGACAAGCACTTAGACGCGCTCAAGAGTATCCTCTCCTGTGCGGAGAAGGCGGCGAAGATTCGCAAGACAGAGGAGCGCGCGAAGACGAACCTGCTCTCAAAGCAGAAGTATTCGTTCGACAGCAACGGCAAGCTCGCGAACTGTGAGAGCCGCGACAGCAGCAAGTGCGAGATCTTTATCGTGGAGGGCGATTCGGCCGGCGGCTCCGCCAAGACGGCGCGCGACCGCAATTACCAGGCGATTCTGCCGATCCGCGGCAAGATCCTCAACGTGGAGAAGGCGAGCATTGACAAGGTGCTTGCGAACGCCGAGATCAAGACGATGATCAACGCATTCGGCTGCGGCTTCTCCGAGGGATACGGGAATGATTTCGATATCACGAAGCTGCGCTACGACAAGATCGTCATTATGACGGACGCCGACGTCGACGGCGCGCACATCAGCACACTGCTTTTGACCTTGTTTTACCGTTTCATGCCGGAGCTGATCTACGAGGGGCACGTCTATATCGCGATGCCGCCGCTGTACAAGGTGATTCCGGCGAAGGGCAAGGAACAGTACCTCTACGACGACAAGGCGCTCGAACAGTACCGGAAGACGCACAAGGGCTCCTTCACGCTTCAGCGCTACAAGGGACTTGGCGAAATGGACGCCCAGCAGCTCTGGGAGACAACGCTGAACCCGGAGACGCGCGTCATGCAGCGCGTGGAGATCGAGGACGCGCGCATCGCGTCTGGCATCACGCAGATGCTGATGGGGACGGAGGTGCCGCCGCGCAAGGCGTTCATCTATGAGCATGCGCAGGACGCGCTGCTGGATGTATAGATGATACCAAATGAATTTTCTGCTGACTGAGGAAAGCGGCAGATTGTTTGCAGAATTGATATAATTGGGAGAAGATGGAATGGATGGACAAATAATCAGGGCAGAGTACTCGGATATCATGCAGAAATCATTCATCGACTACGCGATGAGCGTTATCATTTCGCGCGCGCTGCCGGATGTGAGGGACGGGCTGAAGCCGGTGCAAAGGCGGACGCTCTACGACATGTATGAGCTTGGGATCCGCTACGACAGGCCGTACAGAAAATGCGCGCGTATCGTCGGCGACACGATGGGTAAGTTCCATCCGCACGGCGACAGCTCGATCTACGAGGCGCTCGTCGTGATGGCGCAGGATTTCAAGAAGGGTATGACGCTCGTAGACGGGCACGGCAATTTCGGCTCGATCGAGGGAGACGGGGCGGCCGCGATGCGCTACACGGAGGCGCGGCTGGAGAAGGTCACGCAGGACGCGTTCCTCGCCGATCTGGACAAAGACGTCGTGGACTTCGGCCCGAACTTCGACGAGACGGAGCGGGAGCCGCTGGTGCTGCCGGTGCGTATCCCGAACCTGCTTGTGAACGGGGCGGACGGCATCGCGGTCGGCATGGTGACTTCGATCCCGACACACAACCTGGCCGAGGTGATTGACGCGGTCAAGGCGATGATCCGCAACAACCAGATCACGACCGAGGGACTGATGAAATACATTAAGGGCCCGGATTTCCCGACCGGCGGCATTATCGTGAACAAGGACGAGCTTCCGGCGATCTACGAGAGCGGCCAGGGCAAGATCCGCATCCGCGGGAAAGTGGAAATCGAGAAGGCGAAGGGCGGAAAGGAACGCCTCGTGATCACGGAGATCCCGTACACGATGATCGGCGTGAACATCGGGAAGTTCCTGAATGATATTGCAACGCTGATCGAGACGAAGAAAACGACAGACATCGTCGATATCTCGAATCAGTCCTCGAAGGAAGGCATCCGCATCGTGCTGGAGCTTCGCAAGGGAGCGGACATCGAGCGGCTTCAGAATCTGCTCTACAAGAAAACGAAGCTGGAGGACACCTTTGGCGTGAACATGCTCGCGGTCGCGGACGGCAGACCGGAGACACTCGGGCTGCGGCAGATCCTCGAGTATCATGTGGATTTCCAGTTTGAGCTGGCGACGCGCAAGTATCAGAATTTACTTGAGAAGGAAGAGAAAAAGAAGGAGATCCAGGAGGGACTGATCCGCGCCTGCGACGTGATCGATCTGATTATCGAGATTCTGCGCGGCAGCAAGAGTCGGGATCAGGTGAAGGCCTGCCTTGTGGAGGGCGTCACGGACGGCATCAAATTCAAGAGCGAGAGGTCGAAAAAGTTGGCGGCAAAGCTTCTGTTCACCGAGGCGCAGGCGAACGCGATCCTCGACATGCGCCTGTACCGCCTGATCGGCCTTGAGGTCGAGGTGCTGATGAAGGAGCACGAGACGACGCTTGCGAACATCGCGCGCTATCAGGACATCCTGAACAATTACGATTCGATGGCCGCGGTCATCATCAAGGAGCTGGATGCGTTTAAGCGGGAGTTCTGCAGGCCGAGGAGGACCGTGATCGAGAACGCGGAGGAGATCGTGCTCGAAGAGCAGAAGATCGAGGAGATGCCGGTCGTGTTCCTGATGGACCGCTTCGGCTACGTGCGCACGATCGACGAGGCGACTTACGAGCGCAACAAGGATGCGGCGGACACGGAGCAGCGCTTCGTGATCCACTGTCTGAACACGGACCGTGTCTGCGTCTTCACGGACGCAGGGAAAGCGCACCTGCTCAAGGTGCTCGACGTGCCGTTCGGCAAGTTCCGGGACAAGGGAACGCCGGTCGACAATCTCTGCAATTACGACAGCGCTGAGGAGAATTTCGTCTCGGTGATGGCGCTGAACGATATCAAGGACACGGTGCTCACCTTTGTCACAAAGCAGGCGATGGTGAAGCAGGTGGAGGGTTGCGAGTTCGACGTGGTGTCTAAGCGGACGATTGCGGCAACGAAGCTGCAGGATGGCGATGCCGTGCTCGAGGTGCACGCGGCCCACGAGCAGGCGCATCTGGTGCTGGCGACGAAGGCCGGCTATTTCCTGCGCTTCCCGGCAGCCGAGATCCCACTCAAGAAGAAGACAGCGATCGGCGTGCGCGGCATGAAGCTCGGCGCGGGCGACGAGCTCTCGGCGGTCTACTGGCTGGAGGGCGGGGAGTGCCCGGAGGTGACGTTCGCGGATAAGCCGGTGCACATCAACCGGCTTCGCATCGGTTCGCGCGACTCGAAGGGGACGAAGGCGCGCTGAAAAAGAGCATAGAAAAAAGCGGATAACGGGAATCGAACCCGCCTATCCAGCTTGGGAAGCTGGTGTTCTACCAATGAACTATATCCGCATATCAGCATTATACAACAGGAAATTCGGATTGACAAGAATTTTTTATTGATCTTTTATTACTGAAGAATTTCGACTATTACTGCGTCGGGGAAGAGGAGTAGTACTGAAGATTGTGGAGGTATTGGCTTGAATCCGATAAATGCATTGATCACAAATGTCGTCAATAATCTTTTTCACATTATCTGGTTCTGCAATCTTGTCCCGGAGACGAAGTACGGAAAGAAAAAAACAGCGCTGATCGTGACCGGGACCGTTGCGGTGTATCAGCTTCTGGCACTGGCGGGTTATTACCTGTACACTACGCAGGATCCGGCCCGCGATCTTCCGGAGACAATGGTCGCGTATCGCGCCGGGTACCTGCTGGCCGTCGTCCTTCTGGGCATCATGTTCTATTTTTGGGTATCAAAGCTTGACGTGGTCAAATCTCTGTTCATCATTGCGGCCTACTACAGTCTCTGGACGCTGATCTACCTTCTGGTCTCGACTGTGACAGGCTTGCATTTCGGCGGCGGAAATCTGTGGATGTGGAGCCTGCGCGCAGCGCTGAACCTGGCGTTCCTGATTCCCTACCGGCTTTTCTTCCGGGAGCGCTTCTATCGGATGTGCAAAGGGTTCAGGAGCGGAAAAGGGCTGATCACCGCGCTGGCGATTTTTGCGTTTTTCAATATGAGCCTTTTGCTGTTTTACTATGATGTGATGGGCGGCTATGATCCGGTTTACCTTTTTATGCTGATTTCTTTCTACTGTTTCATGGTCGTGGTCTATGTGCTGATCTTTCGCTACATCGCCCAGTCGGACAACGAGCAGCGGCTGCGCCAGATGAAATCCCACGAGGAGCTCCTTCAGGAGCAGATGGATTCGTACGCGAAGCTTGCGGAGAATGTCAGACAGACACGGCACGACTTCCGGCATCACAACACTGTGGTCATGGAGTACGCGAAGAAAGGGGACTGCCAGGGCATTCTGGACTATCTGCAGGAGTACGAGGAGCAGGAAACCGAAAAGTACGCTGTCACTTTCACCAGCAATCACATTGTCGATACCGTTCTGTCGGCCTATGCAGACAAATGCCGGAAGAGTGGAATCGCGTTCCGCACGGACATCCGCCTCGACGAGACGCCGGGGATCCTGGACTACGATCTGGTGACCATCCTCGCCAATATCCTGGAAAATGCGGTGAACGGCTGTGTGGATGCGGCGCAGGAACGCCTGGTGGAGGTGCAGATCCGACAGAAGCGGAACAAACTGATCCTGGTGTGCAGGAATACCTGCGCGGAGCATGTTCTGTTTGAGGACGGCGTCCCGAAGAGCGCCGACCACGAGGGCGAGGGCGTGGGTGTGGACAGTGTCCTGAGCGCGGCCTCCAGATACGGAGGCAATGTAGATTTCTCCGCGGAGAACGGCGTCTTCACCTGCCGCGTGATCCTCAACGACAGGGTGACTGGCAAGGCGTCGTAACCACTGTAATGTGAGCGGGGAAAAGTGAGTACAGGGCAGGATTTGTGCATTTGGTCAGGAGGGTTGAATATTTGGTGCTTTTTCTCTCTTGCGAAAGGCGAAGGTTTCATGGTATACTTCCAGAAAAGCCTTGTCCGTGCCGACACGGATTCCAAGCGGACGGACAAGGCTTTCCAAAAGAGATTAAGGAGGAAATTATGAAAAAGAAAAAATTAATATTTTTGCTGGCCTGCGGTATGTGCGTTTCAGCCTTCGGGACTGTGGCGCTTGCGGAAGAAGCTGCGACGGAGGCGACGGCAGCTGAAGTCCAGGCGGCGGAGGGGGAGCTTTCTGATGACCTCTACAGCTTCCAGCTGAAGCTGGACGGGGATCTCTATCAGTTCCCGATGAGCTGTGAGGATTTCATGGCGCTCGGTTGGAAATATGTGGAGAATGAGGATACGGAGATCTCGCCGAACAGCTACAGCTCGTTCCGATTCACCAAGGGCAATCTTGAGGCTTACGTGGATCTGTTCAACCTGGGACTCAACACGCTGCCTGCCACACAGTGCTCGGTGGGCGGCATGTCGATTGATTCTTATCAGTTCGGGGACGCGCCGGAGACGGTGATCGAGTTTCCGAAGGGTATCACCTACAATGTCTCCACGTTGGATGACATCAAGGCGGCATACGGAGAAGCTTCCGATACCTACGAGAGCGATCTCTACACGAAGCTGACCTACGAGTACGACAGCTATCAGGAAATTGCATTTAAGGTTGACTCCGAGACGGGTGTGCTCAGTGAGTTTGACATCGAGAACCTTGTGGCAGATGAGGAGGCGAATGCGGCTGCAGCAGCTGAAGTGAGCAGTGAGCCGACCGAGGATGTGCTTGCGTACGAGGCGCCGACCGAGCTGGGAGACGACATTCATTCCGGTATCGTTGATTTCGCGGGGAATCTGTATCAGCTTCCCGCGCCGGTGTCTGTGTTTATCGAGAACGGCTTTACGCTTAAGACGGAGGAGTCCGATTCTGTAGTTGCGGGCGAATATTTTGGCTGGTTTGAGATGATCAAGGACGGCAAGGAGTTCCGCGGGACCGCGCGCAACTTCAGCCCCAACGCCACGACGATTGAGAACTGCTTTGTCACGGAGGTCGAGGCTGACAGCTACGACGCAGATTTCCCGCTCACGCTTCCGGGTGGCATCAGCAACCACATGAGCGCAGATGACCTTATGCCGATTCTCGAGACGCTTCCGTACGAGGTGAGCAGCGATACCGACGACTACACCTACTACACGGTGCAGGAGAAGGACAATTACGACTGGAGCATCAACATCACGGTGAAGAAAGAGGACAACAGCGTCATAACAATCGAGTACGAGAACAGATAGGATTTTCATGGATACGATTTTCTCAAATAAAATGCTTGCATTTGCTGAGAAATGGTGCTATGATGTCTAAGAATTTAATACTGATGCTAGATAGAAAGTGGGCCGTTTGGTCCACTTTCTTTCATGGTGGCCTTTTGGCCGATCAGGAATTTTCCTGAGCTTACGGGTGAACAGGACGCCCGCGGCGGCATGGAACAGGGAATGAAGCGGCGTACATTGGAGGGATGTGGATGAGCAAAAGAGAGACGTATGAGCAGAAGACGGAGGAATTGTTGCTTCCGATCATCCGGGAGCATGGATTCGAGCTGGTGGATGTGGAGTATGTGAAGGAGGGCGGAAGCTGGTACCTCCGAGCATATATCGACAAGCCGGGCGGCATCACGGTGGACGACTGCGAGACGGTGAGCCGGGTGCTTGGAGATCTGCTGGATGAGAAGGACTTCATAGAAGAAAGCTATATTCTGGAAGTCAGCTCCCCGGGGCTCGGGCGGCCGCTGCGCAAGGATAAGGATTTCGAGCGGAGCATCGGCGAAGAGGTCGAGGTGAAGACCTTCAAGGCCATCAGCCACCAGAAGGAATTTACCGGCATTCTGAAGGAATACGATAAAGACAGCATCACCATTGAAATGGAAAACCAGGAAACGATGCGTTTCGCGCGGGCGGATATCGCTCTTGTGCGGCTGGCGTTCGATTTCTGATATCACAGAAAATGCCGTTTCCGAATTAATATCAAAACGCTATACTGGATTTTATTTTTACAGGGAGGACACAAGCATGAATAACGAATTGTTTGAGGCACTGACGATCCTTGAAAAAGAGAAGAACATCAGCAAGGATACGTTGCTCGAAGCGATCAGGCAGTCGCTTCTGCAGGCCTGCAAGAACCATTACGGAAAGTCGGAGGCGAACAACGTGGTGGTCAACATCGATCCGGAGACCTGCGAGTTTGAGGTCTATGCGGAGAAGACCGTGGTGGAGAACGTAGAGGATGAGCTGGCGGAGATCAGCCTGACGAACGCGAAGCTCAAGGATGAGAAATACGAGCTCGGCGATATCGTGCGCGTGCCGATCCAGTCGAAGGAGTTCGGCCGTATCGCGACGATGAATGCAAAGAACGTGATCCTGCAGAAGATCCGCGAGGAGGAGCGCAAGGTTCTCTTCAACGAGTATTATGAGAAGGAAAAGGATATTGTGACGGGCGTTGTGCAGCGCTTTATCGGCCGTAACATCAGCATCAATCTCGGCAAGGTTGATGCGATGCTGAATGCGGAGGAGCAGATTAAGGGCGAGAATTATCGCCAGACCGACCGCATCAAGGTGTATGTGCTTGAGGTTCGTGACACACCGAAGGGACCGAAGATCCTGGTTTCCAGGACACATCCGGAGTTTGTGAAGCGGCTGTTCGAGGCCGAGGTCACGGAGGTGAAGGACGGCACGGTAGAGATCAAGAGCATTGCGAGAGAGGCCGGAAGCAGGACAAAGATGGCAGTTTGGTCGAACAATCCGGACGTGGATCCGGTCGGTGCCTGCGTGGGCTTAAATGGCGCCCGTGTCAACGCGGTGGTGGATGAGCTCAATGGAGAGAAGATCGATATTATCAACTGGGATGAGAACCCGGCGCTGCTGATTGAGAATGCGCTGAGCCCTGCGAAGGTGATCTCTGTCATTGCGGATGGAGACGAGAAGACGGCGAAGGTAGTTGTTCCGGATTACCAGCTCTCGCTTGCCATTGGCAAGGAGGGACAGAACGCTCGCCTCGCGGCGCGGCTGACCGGCTTCAAGATCGATATCAAGAGTGAGACGCAGGCTCGTGAGTCAGGTGATCTTCTGGAATACGAGGAAGATTACTATGAGGATGAGTATTACGGGGAAGACGGTTATTACGAGGAAGGCTATTACGACGAGCAGAATGGCGACGGATATTACGAAGGCCAGGAGGGTGAGTACTACGAGGGTCAGGAGGGCGACGAGTATTACGACAACCCGGACGGCGACGAATATTATAATGAGGATGGGCAGGATTACCAGGAGCCTGAGGAAGGTTCCGGCGACGGTCAGGAGTAAGTCATGGCAGCTCAGGGAAAGAGGATCCCGCTGCGCAAATGCACGGGATGCCAGGAAATGAAGGACAAGAAAGAGATGATACGGATTCTACGTACCTCGGAGGGCGAGATCGTTCTGGACGCGACGGGGCGCAAGAACGGCCGCGGCGCGTATCTCTGCCGCTCGATGGAATGCTTCGAGAAGGCAGTGAAAAACAGGGGGATCGAACGATCCCTGAAGCAAAAGGTGCCTGATGAGACTTATGAGAATCTGAAGAAGGAGATTGAATCGATTGAGAAGAGATAGCGTATTGTCGCTGGTCGGCATTGCGAAAAAGGCGGGGAAGGTTGCGTCCGGCGAGTTCCAGACGGAACAGGCGGTCAAGTCGGGAAAGGCCGGCCTCGTGATTGTTTCGGAGGAGGCTTCGGAGAATACGAAGAAAAAATTCCGGAACATGTGTGACTTTTATCGCGTACCCGTATATGTCTACGGTGGGAAAGAGCAGCTGGGCACAGCGATCGGATGCGAATTTCGGGCGTCCCTTGCGATTACGGATGAGGGGTTGTCAAGGTCGATAGAAAAGAAACTTGCATGTTGTATGGAACAGGCAGACAGTGGCATGAAAATTGTGTGTAAGGGACGGGAGGAATGAGTATGGCGAAAATCAGGGTTCATGAGCTTGCAAAGGAGCTCGAAAAGGAAAATAAAGATATTATCGCTGCACTGCAAAAGATCGGCGTCGAGGTCAAGACACATATGAGCAATGTGGAAGAGGAGGATGCCGGGAAGCTTCGCGCGATGTTTGCGCCGAAGAAGGCTTCCAGGGAGCCGGCGAAGGAGCCGGACGGGCAGAAGCCTGAGCAGGCTGAGGCTGCGGAAAAGAGTGCGGTGAAGAAGGCAGAGCCGGAATCAAATGCCGTGGATGAAAGCACGTCTGCGCCGGCGGCGCCGCCAAAGAAAAAAAATATCATCCAGGTATTCCGGCCGCAGAACAGCAAGACCGGCATGGTGAAGCCGGGCGGGCGTCCGAGGCCACAGGGACAGCCAGGCATGAGGCCGCAGGGACAGCCGGGCATGAGACCCCAGGGACAGCCGGGAGCGAGACCGCAGGGGCAGCCGGGCATGAGGCCGCAGGGGCAGCCGGGAGCGAGACCCCAGGGACAGCCGGGAGCGAGACCTCAGGGACAGCCAGGCATGAGACCGCAGGGACAGCCGGGAGCGAGACCCCAGGGGCAGCCGGGCATGAGGCCGCAGGGGCAGCCGGGCATGAGACCGCAGGGGCAGCCAGGCATGAGACCGCAGGGGCAACCGACGGAGAGACCGCAGGGGCAGCCGGGAGCGAGACCCCAGGACACGCAGGCAAGACCGGTTTCTGCACAGGAAGCAAGGCCGCAGAACCAGGCCGGTGCGAGACCGCAGGGGCAGCCGGGCGTGAGACCACAGGGAAGCAGGCCGCAGGGGGACGGTCAGGGCAGACGCTACGCGAACGATGGTCAGAACAGGAGTCAGGGCGGGCGCTATGCGAATGACGGTCAGGGCAGAGGCCAGGGCGGACGCTATGGCGGCGACGGTCAGGGCAGAGGCCAGGGCGGACGCTTCGGCGGCGACGGTCAGGGCAGAGGTCAGGGGAGGCCGCAGGGCGGACGTCCCGGCGCTATTCCGAAGCCGCAGGCGGACAGCAAGCCGATGGAGAAGGAGAGCCGTAAGCGCACGGAGCGCGGTGACCGGAATCGCGGCGATAAGGGCGATAAGCTCGACAGACTCGAGAAGAACGCGCGCCAGAATCAGAAGGGCGGCATGAAGAAGGCGCAGCAGCCGAAGGCTCCGGCGCCAAAGCCGGCGGAGAAGCCGGAGGACACGATCCGCAACATCACGATCCCGGAGAAGCTTACGATCTCTGAGCTGGCGGACGCGATGAAGGTGCAGCCGTCCGCAATCGTGAAGAAGCTTTTCCTGCAGGGCACGATGGTGACTGTGAATCAGGAGATTGATTTTGACCAGGCGGAGGAGATTGCGCTTGAGTTTAACTGTATCTGTGAAAAGGAAGAGAAGGTAGATGTGCTGGCGGAGCTTCTGAAGGAGGAAGAGGACGCGGAGGAGACTCTGGTGCCACGATCCCCGGTGGTCTGTGTCATGGGCCATGTCGACCACGGCAAAACCTCTCTTCTGGACGCGATCCGAAATACCCATGTGATCGACAAGGAGGCAGGCGGCATCACACAGCATATCGGCGCCTATGTCGTCTCGATCAACGGACAGAAGATTACCTTCCTCGACACACCGGGACATGAGGCGTTCACGGCGATGCGTATGCGCGGCGCGAACGCGACCGATATCGCGATCCTTGTGGTGGCGGCGGACGACGGCGTGATGCCGCAGACGATCGAGGCGATCAGCCACGCGAAGGCGGCCGGCATCGAGATCATCGTCGCGATCAACAAGATCGACAAGCCGAGCGCGAACGTGGAGCGCGTGAAGCAGGAGCTCTCCGAGTATGAACTGGTTCCTGAGGATTGGGGCGGAAGCACGGTCTTCGTGCCGGTATCCGCGCACACGCACGAGGGGATCGACACGCTGCTTGAGATGATCCTTCTCACGGCTGAGGTGGCGGAGCTCAAGGCCAATCCGAAGAGAAAGGCGAGAGGTCTGGTCATCGAGGCGGAGCTCGACAAGGGCAAGGGTCCGGTGGCGACGGTGCTCGTTCAGAAGGGCACGCTGCATGTCGGCGATCCGGTGGCGGCAGGCTCTTGTTATGGTAAGGTAAGAGCCATGATGGACGACAAGGGGCGTCGCGTCAAAGAGGCGGGTCCGTCCACGCCGGTGGAGATCCTTGGCTTCAGCGATGTGCCGAATGCGGGCGAGATTTTTATGAGCATGGACAGCGAGAAAGAGGCGAGAAGCTTCGCGGAGACCTTTATCAGCGAGGGTAGGGAGAAGCTGCTCGAGGAGACGAAGGCGAGGATGTCCCTGGACGATCTGTTCACGCAGATCCAGGCGGGCAGCCTAAAGGAGCTTGACATCATCGTGAAGGCCGACGTGCAGGGTTCGGTCGAGGCGGTGAAGCAGAGTCTGCTCAAGCTGTCGAACGAAGAGGTGATCGTCAAGATCATCCACGGCGGCGTGGGCGCGATCAACGAGTCGGATGTAATTCTTGCGTCTGCCTCGAACGCGATCATCATCGGCTTCAATGTGCGGCCTGACGCGATGGCGAAGACGACGGCGGAGCGCGAGGGCGTCGACATTCGCCTGTATCGTGTGATTTACGATGCGATCGCTGACGTGGAGGCTGCGATGAAGGGCATGCTGGATCCGGTCTTCGAGGAGAAGGTGATCGGGCACGCAGAGGTGCGTCAGCTCTTCAAGGCGTCGGGCGTGGGCACGATCGCCGGCTCCTATGTGACAGACGGCGTGTTCCAGAGAAACTGCCTGATCCGTATTTCCAGAGACGATTCGGTGATCTACGAGGGCTCCCTCGCGTCCCTGAAGCGTTTCAAAGATGATGTGAAGGAAGTCAGGGCAGGCTATGAGTGCGGCCTCGTATTTGAGAAATTCAACGACGTCAGGGAAGAAGACAAGGTTGAGGCGTATATTATGGTTGAGGTTCCGAGGTGACGGAAAATGAGAAAGAATGGCATCAAAAACACGAGGATCAACGGGGAAGTTCAAAAAGAGCTTTCCCGTATTATCCAGAATGAGATCAAGGATCCCAGGATCGCGCCGATGACGTCTGTGGTGGCCGTCGAGGTGGCGCCGGATCTGAAGACCTGCAAGGCGTATATCTCCGTACTCGGGGACGAGAAGGCGGCGGCCGATACGCTGGCGGGCTTAAAAAGTGCGGAGGGCTATGTGCGCAGACAGATCGCGCACAGCGTCAACCTGCGCAATACACCTGAGATCCGGTTCATTCTGGATCAGTCGATTGAGTACGGCGTGAATATGTCGAAGCTGATCGACGAGGTGGTCGGAAATGAAGAATGACGGCTCGGCCGCGCATGGACTGAGGCGTGGCGAAGCGAAGGAGGAGAATGCGATGATTGACCTTGCAAAGGAATTAAAGGACGTACAAAGTGTGGCGATTGCAGGGCATATCCGCCCGGACGGGGACGCGATCGGCTCCAGTCTGGGATTGTATCATTATCTGAAAAAGAATTATCCTGAGGTTGAGGTGGCTGTATATCTGGAGAATATCCCGCGCGCCTACCATATGATTTCCGGTGTGGATGAGGTTCGGCATGAGATCCCCCAGGAGATTGACTGCGACCTGTTCTTCTGCCTGGACTGCGCGGACGAACACCGGCTCGGGGCCGCCGGAGAGTTCCGAAAGAAAGCGAAGAGAACGGTTTGCATTGATCATCACATCAGCAACAGCGGCTTCGGCGACGTCGATTACATTGTGCCGGATGCGAGCTCGACTTCCGAGCTGGTTGTCCGGATCCTGGACGAGGAGAAGATACCGCTTGAGGCGGCGGAGGCTCTCTACATGGGAATTGTGCACGACACAGGCGTGTTCCGGCACTCCTGCACGTCCCCGGATACGATGGAGATGGCAGCACGGCTGATGCGCAGGGGTATTGACGGCTCAAAGATCATCAACGCTACCTATTACGACAAATCCTATCAGCAGAGACTGATCCACGGAAAGGCGCTGCTGGAGAGCTCGCTTTTGAAGGATGGAAGAGTGATCTTCAGCTACGTTCAGCGCGAGGTCATGGATTTCTTTGGGGTGGAGACGTCGGATCTAGATGGCATTGTCGAGACGCTTGTGGGTACCTACGGTGTGGAGGTGGCGATCTTCTTCTATGAGACGGAGCCAGGCGTGTATAAGGTCAGCATGCGCTCAAAATCATTGGTCGATGTGAGTCGTGTGGCACAGAGCTTCGGCGGCGGCGGCCATGTGCGCGCGGCCGGCTGCACCATGAAGGGAACGGCCTATGATGTGCTGAATCTTCTTTTGCCACAGATTGAGCAGCAGCTAGAGGAAAAAGACCGTGATTGATGGAATCATCAACGTATACAAAGAGAGCGGCTATACATCGCACGACGTGGTGGCAAAGCTGCGAGGGATCCTCAGACAAAGACGGATTGGACACACCGGTACGCTGGACCCGGAGGCGCAGGGCGTGCTTCCGGTCTGCCTGGGAAAGGCGACGAAGGTCTGTGATCTGCTCACAGACCGAGATAAGACATACCGCGCCGTGCTTCTTCTGGGGACAACGACCGATACACAGGATACGACGGGACAGATTCTGGAGACAAAGACTGTGACATGCACGGAGGACGAGGCGCGGGCATGCATTCGTTCCTTCGTCGGGCAGCAGGAGCAGATTCCGCCGATGTATTCGGCGCTCAAGGTCGACGGCAGGCGACTGTACGACCTGGCCAGGCAGGGAATCGAGGTGGAGCGCAAGCCGCGCAGGATTGAGATTTATGAGATCACAGTCGAGGAAGTCAGGCTCCCGGAGATCACGATGACGGTGACCTGCTCGAAGGGCACTTATATCCGAACCCTCTGCCACGACATTGGGGCTGCACTTGGCTGTGGCGGCTGTATGAGGTCGCTGCTGCGAACGAAGGCTGGTCCGTTTCTGCTTTCGGACAGTGTGAAGCTGGAGACGGTGGAGCGCTACCGGGACGAGGGGCGCCTTGGGGAGCTGATCCAAAGAACAGACTCGGTATTCCAGGAGTTTCCGGCTCTGCTCCTGAATCAGGATGCGGAGCGTCGCGTGCGAAACGGGAACGCGCTGACGAGGGAGATCCTGAGGGAGTGCACGGTTCTGCGCGAGGGAGCGCCGGCAGATTGCGGCGTGTGCACGGATCAGGGGACAGATGCTGGCAAATGCTCAAAGCAGGAAACGGCTGAGGCCGTCCGCGTGTACGGTGTTGACGGCGCGTTTCTTGCCGTATATGAGTGGAATGCGCAGAGACAAAGCCTGTGCGCGAAGACGATGTTTCTATAAACAATGATATAAGAAGGCTGAGTGATGATAGAGATACATGACACCACAGATTTTCATTCTCCATTCCCGTCCGTGGTCACGCTGGGCAAATTCGACGGCCTGCACAGAGGACACCAGAAGCTGATCCGCGAGGTGCTGCGCTTGCAGGATAAGGGCCTTTACGGGATTGCCTTCACGATCGCGCCGGAGGAAAACCCGGCGCTTCTTACTCCACAGGAAAAAGGCGAGCTGTTTGAGGCGTTCGGGATCGACTGTATGATGCGGTGCCCGTACGTCCCGGAAATCCTGGGAATGGAGCCCGAGGCGTTCGTCTCTGAGGTACTTGTAGAACAGATGAAGGCGCGGTACATCGTGGTCGGGACGGATTTCCGCTTTGGGCATCGGCGGCGCGGGGATGCGGCACTGCTTGAAGAGCTACAGGGAAAGTATGGGTTCCGCCTGATCGTGGTGGAGAAGGAGCGGCATGAGGGTCGCGAGATCAGCAGCACATATATCAGAGAGGTGCTATCGGACGCAGATATGGAGCTGGCGAACTGTCTGCTCGGATATGCCTACCCCGTCACGGGCGTGGTGGAACACGGACAGAGGCTTGGGCGGCGGATTGGAATGCCGACGATCAATTTGATTCCGGATAGGAGAAAGCTTTTGCCCCCCAAGGGAGTGTATTTCAGCGAGGTGGTTTCGGACAGATTTCGCTGTCGCGGAGTGACAAATATCGGCTGTAAGCCGACCGTTGGAGGAGAGGCTCTCGGTGTAGAGACACATCTGTACGGGGTTCGCGAGGATCTCTATGGCGAGTCGATGAAGGTAATGCTGAAGCATTTTCGTCGTCCGGAGCAGAGGTTTGCCTCGGTAGACGATTTGAAGGCGCAGATGCAGCGGGATATCCAGGCGGGGAAGGCTTATTTCGGAATCGTATGATCCCCATTTTTGCTAAACTTTTTCGGTTGACGGAAAAGAGTTCTTATGTTATATTGTTTGAGTGTAAAATTTAGCCGTTGCCCAGAAGCTGGACACTCCGACCGCTTTCCTGGCAGCAGGCGATCAAAAAACAGGAGGAGAAATCATGATCTCAAAGGAGAAAAAGACAGCAATTATCAACGAGTATGCAAGAAAGCCCGGTGACACCGGTTCGCCGGAGGTGCAGATCGCAGTGCTCACAGCCCGCATTCAGGAGCTGACTGAGCATCTTCAGAATCATCCGAAGGATCATCATTCCAGAAGAGGTCTTCTGAAAATGGTAGGTCAGAGACGTGGCCTGCTTGCGTATCTCAAGAAGACGAACCTTGAGGGATATCGTGAGTTGATCGCGAAGCTTGGTATCAGAAAATAAGACCAAAATGGGGCTGTCGCACAATAGAGTTATTTGGTGACAGCCTCGTTTGCGCGAAGAACAGGTTCTGCAGGAAGGAAACCGAGACCACTGAAAAGGTGATTTTTGCGAAAGTCCTTTTTTCAGTAGTTTCGGAACTCTTGCAGATACCTTGTTCTGATGCAGAAAAAATATCAGAAAAGGAGAAGAGAGCATGTATAAGAGTTTTTCAATGGAGCTTGCAGGAAGAACGCTCACGGTTGACATAGGCCGTGTAGGTGCGCAGGCGAATGGTTGTGCGTTTATGCACTATGGGGACACGACGGTACTTTCCACCGCGACGGCGTCGGAGAAGCCGCGCGAGGGGATCGATTTCTTTCCGCTCAGCGTGGAGTATGAGGAGAAGTTTTATTCGGTAGGCAAGATCCCGGGAGGCTTCAACAAGAGAGAGGGCAAGCCGTCCGAGAACGCGATCCTGACTTCCCGTGTGATCGATCGCCCGATGCGCCCGCTGTTCCCGAAGGACTACAGGAACGATGTGACGCTGAACAACATGGTGATGTCCGTGGATCCGGAGTGCCGTCCGGAGCTTGTGGCTATGCTTGGCGCTGCGATTGCGACGTCGATCTCTGACATTCCGTTTGACGGCCCGTGCGCGATGACGCAGATGGGTATGGTGAACGGGGAGCTGATCGTCAATCCGTCTCAGACACAGTGGGATGAGGGCGATCTGCAGCTTACGGTCGCTTCGACGGGTGAGAAGGTCATCATGATCGAGGCCGGCGCAAATGAGGTCAAGGATGAGGTCATGATCGATGCGATCTACAAATGTCATGCGATCAACCTGACGATCATCGACTTTATCAATAAGATGGTGGCGGAGGTAGGCAAGCCGAAGCACACATACGAGAGCTGTGCGATTCCGGAGGAGCTGTTCGAGGCGATGAAGAAGATCGTGCCGCCGGAGGAGATGGAGGTGGCTGTCTTCACAGATGTGAAGCAGCAGCGTGAGGAGAATATCCGCCAGATCTCCGCGAAGCTCGAGGAGGCGTTTGCGGACAACTCGGAGTGGCTTGGTCTTCTGGGCGAGGCTCTCTATCAGTACCAGAAGAAGACGGTTCGCAAGATGATCCTCAAGGATCACAAGCGTCCGGACGGTCGTGCGATCACACAGATCCGCCCGCTGGCAGCGGAGGTGGATATCATCCCGAGAGTACACGGCTCCGCGATGTTCACGCGCGGTCAGACGCAGATCTGCACCGTGACGACGCTCGCCCCGCTCTCCGAGATGCAGAAGGTGGACGGCCTCGATGAGAACATTACGAACAAGAGATATATGCATCACTACAATTTCCCATCCTACTCCGTAGGCGAGACAAAGGTCAGCCGCGGGCCGGGACGCCGTGAGATCGGTCATGGGGCTCTGGCAGAGAAGGCGCTGATCCCGGTGCTTCCGACCCCGGAGGAGTTTCCGTACGCGATCCGCACAGTATCTGAGACGTTCGAGTCCAATGGCTCTACCTCTCAGGCGAGTATCTGCGCGTCCACGATGTCGCTGATGGCGGCGGGCGTGCCGATCAAGAAGCAGGTGGCGGGTATCTCCTGCGGCCTTGTGACCGGGGAGACCGATGACGATTACATTGTCCTGACCGATATTCAGGGCCTTGAGGACTTTTTCGGCGACATGGATTTCAAGGTGGC
This sequence comes from uncultured Lachnospiraceae bacterium, assembly GCA_947627365.1. Classification (GTDB taxonomy): domain Bacteria; phylum Bacillota; class Clostridia; order Lachnospirales; family Lachnospiraceae; genus Choladousia. The sequence continues at coordinate 21,277 of CANQVT010000023.1, forward strand.
CGGCACACATGACGGTATCACCGCGATCCAGATGGATATCAAGATCCACGGCCTGACCAGGCCGATCGTCGAGGAGGCGATCGCAAGGACGCATGAGGCGCGCGAGTATATCCTCAATGAGATCATGACGCCGTGCATTGCCGAGCCGAGACCGACGGTCAGCAAATACGCGCCGAAGATCATCCAGCTTCAGATCGATCCGCAGAAGATTGGCGATGTGGTGGGTCAGCGCGGCAAGACGATCAACACGATCATCGAGCGTACGGGCGTCAAGATCGACATCGACGACGACGGTTTCGTATCGATCTGCGGCACTGATCAGGAGATGATGGACAAGGCCGCCGAGATGATCAATATTATCGTGACGGACTTCGAGGCAGGACAGGTGTTTACCGGCGAGGTGGTCAGCATCAAGGAATTCGGCGCGTTCGTGGAGTTCGCGCCGGGCAAGGAAGGTATGGTGCATATCTCCAAGATTGCGAAGGAGAGGATCAACCGCGTGGAGGACGTGCTTACATTGGGCGATAAGGTGAAGGTAGTCTGCCTTGGCAAGGACAAGATGGGAAGAATGAGCTTTAGCATTAAGGATGTAAAAGATTGACAGACTTTCGGCGCCTCAGTTTCTGGGGCGCTTTCTGCATAAATGCTTTTACAGCGATTGGCAGTGGGGCGGAAGTATAGCTAATGCAGGGGTAAGGAGGATTCCGGATATGAAATACAGGAGAGTGGCAGGTTTTATCAGTGTGTCTGTGATCGCGGCGGCGCTGTCTGGCTGTGGGGCAGCGGGGAATAGAGATACAGAATCTCAGACCCTGTCCATAGCGGATATGGAGGTAGTGGTCGAGTCAGAGACTGAATGGACGGGAGCAGAGACAGAGGGGACTGTGCCGGAGACGGAATTCATGGAAATTGATCTGGCAGAAGTGCAGGACGGCAGCGCAGAGGATGCTGCAGAGTCGTCAGAGCCAGAGGAGATCATTGATGAGTCAGAACTGATCGTTGAGGACGGGGACGACTATGTAAAAAAGCCGGGAGTGGAGGAGACGCAGACCGAGGAGACGCAGACAGAGGGGAGCCAGATCGAGGAAGCAAAAATTGAGGAGAGGCAGACGGAGAAGGAACAGGAAGAAAAGTCTGCGATAGCGTCGACAAAGGAAAAATCTGGAGACCAAAAGGATAACAAGAAAGAGACACAAAAAGAAACGCAGAAGGAAACACAAAAGGAAATTAAGGATAGCGAAAAGAGTATCATTACCGCGGTAGGCGGCGCTCAGACGGAGACACAAGCTGCGGCTGAGACGGAGGTGAAAGCGAAGCCTCAGACGGAAACGGAAACGGAGACCGAGACAGAAACGGAAATCGAGACGGAGACAGAGACAGAGACCGAAACTGAGACGGAGACAGAGACGGAAACCGAGACAGAGACAGAGACGGAAACCGAGACAGAGACGGAAACGGAGACTGAGACGGAAACGGAGACCGAAACCGAGACCGAGACAGAAACCGAAACCGAGACAGAAACCGAAACCGAGACCGAGACAGAAACGGAGACCGAGACCGAGACCGAAACTGAGACGGAAACCGAAACAGAAACCGAGACGGAAACAGAAACGGAAATAGAAACTGAGACGGAGACCGAGACAGAGACCGAAACTGAGACGGAAACGGAGACTGAGGCAGAGACAGGAGTTCGGATCGTGAACGACTTGGTGAGGGTTCGTGAGCAGCCGTCTACGGATGCGCCCCAGATTGCATCTATGTCTGCCGGAATGCAGGTGTACGCGATAGCTGAGAGTGGAGAATGGACGCAGGTCCTTTTTGAGGCTCCGGACGGATTGGAAAACGGTTACATCAAATCCGATTATCTGGAAGGGACAGAGAGTCTGTACACGGTAAAAGAGACGATCAACGTGCGGAAGGAAGCTTCGACGGATTCCGAGAAGCTTGGCACGCTTTCCGCAGGGGACGGCGTACTCGTGCTGGATACAGACGAGGATGGCTGGGTAAAGATCAAGTACAAAGGGGACGCGGAGGAAGCCCAGGATGCCTACGTGATGCAGAAGTATCTCGAAGAGGCAGCTCTGGACAGCTACAGGATCGCGGAGCTTGTACAGAAGCAGACTGAGTCGGGAAATAAGGAGACTGAGTCTGAGACTGCAGCAGACGAGGATGAGAGTCCGGCAGAGAATGAGACCCCGGCAGAGAACGAGAGTTCATCAGAGAGTGAAGACGCGTCAGCGAACGAAAATGCAACGGATGACAAAAAGGCAAATGAAGCGTTGATAGTTCCTGGATTATGTTTCGTCAACAGCTTCCATGTCAATGTGCGGGAACAGCCCTCTACGGAGGCGGAAATCATAGCATCTCTGTCAAATGATATGATCGTGTATGCGGCTGGCAGCGAGGGCGAATGGATCAGGATTTTCTTTGAATCTCAGAATGGAGTGGCAGAAGGCTATATCAAGAGCGAGTTTTTGGAGAAATCCGACCTAGAAAACGCGAGGATCGCAGAGTTTGCGAAGGCAAAGCTGCAGGAAACTGCCCAGGAAACGGAGCAGCAGGAGAGAGCGTCTGAAGCGGAGGATGAGACAGAGTCTGACACAGAGGCAGGGTCAGACGCGGAGACAGAAGCCGAGACGGAGGCTCAGACAACGCCGGAGACGGAGGCAGGACCGCTGGAGCTTACGGAGGGCATAGAAAGTCAGTTTGAGCTGATGAAAGCTACGCTTTCCGACGCTAAAAAGGCAGGCATCATATATTCCTCACAGAATAAGAAGGCGCAGGCCCAGCTTGAGGATTATGAGACGTATGCCGAAGACTATGAAATTGAGCTGACGCTCAAAGAGATTGAGTCGGATCTTGACATCGATCTGGCGGCTTCAGAGCTGGTGGATTCTGTAGACTGCATCTTCTGCATGGAGGATGAGCTGGTTGACGGACTGTTGCAGACCGTGTGCGCTTATGCGAAAGAGATGGAAATCCCTGTGATCGGATTAAAGCAGGATCAGCTGGAAAGTGGCTGTGTGGCTGTCTATGAGGATGGGGAGCTTTACTGGAATGCTGAGGTGGCAAAAGAGCTCAGTCTTGGCGAACAGGCGCCGGAGGTCAAGAAATAGAGAAAAGAAATTTGAAAACAGGGAAATGCAAAAAGGATGCCCTGCCTAACGGCAGAGCATCCGAAGATCATCGTAGAATCCGGGATAGCTGATTGTCACACAGTCGCTGTCCCGGATTTCTGTCTCTCCGGAACAGGCGAGGGCTGCCACGGCGAAGCTCATCGCAACGCGGTGATCCTTGCAGCTGTCGATCACAGCCCCGTGGAGGGGCTTTCCTCCGTGGATGATCATGCCGTCGTCCGTGGCTTCCGCATCACAGCCGATACGGGAAAGATTGTCCGTCGTGACCTTGATGCGGTCGGATTCTTTCACCTTCAGCTCGGCGGCGTCCCGGATGACGGTAGTGCCGTCCGCGAACGCGGCGAGAACCGCGAGTACCGGAAGCTCGTCGATCAAGGTCGGAATGATCTCGCCCTCGATGACAGTGCCGTGCAGAGAGCTGCTGCGCACCAGAAGATCCGCGCATGGCTCTGCTCCGGAATGATCCTCGTTCAGGAGTGCGATATCCGCGCCCATCGCCCGGCAAACGCGGAGCATGCCGTCGCGCGTCGGGTTGATCCCGACATTTTTGAGAAGAATCTCCGAGCCGGGAACCAGCAGGGCGGCGGCGATAAAATAAGCGGCAGAGGAGATGTCACCCGGGACATTGACCTTCTGGCCTGTCAGTGAAGGCTCTGGCGAGATCGTTGCAGTCGTTCCCGTGGAACAGAGATCTGCCCCGAAATAGCGGAGCATCAGCTCAGAATGATTTCGTGAGACGACAGGCTCCGTGACGCTGGTTTTGCCATCCGCATACAGGCCGGCGAGCAGGATGCAGGATTTGACCTGTGCGGAGGCGACCGGCGACTGATAATGAATTCCGCGCAGCTGAGATGGACAAATCTTGAGAGGCGCACAGCCATTGTCCTTCATTGAGACGATGGAGGCTCCCATCTCGGTCAGAGGAAGCATGACGCGCTTCATCGGACGTCTGCAGATCGATTCGTCTCCTGTGATGACCGAGGAAAAGCGCTGTCCGGAGAGAATCCCGGACATCAGGCGAACGGTCGTCCCGCTGTTGCCTGCGTCGAGAATATCCGAGGGAGCGGACAGACCATAGAGCCCTTTTCCGAACACAGTCACGTCTGAACCGTTCTGCTCGATCTCGATCCCCATCCGGCGGAAACAAGCAATCGTCGCGAGGCAGTCGGCGCCGGTCAGGAAGTGGCTGACCTCCGTGCGCCCTTGCGAGAGCGCGCCAAACATGATGCTGCGGTGGGAGATTGACTTGTCGCCCGGAACGGCGAGCTCACCCCGCAGAGGTGCCGTGTATTTCATTTTCATGACAGGAATTTTCCTTTCGTGTTAGTCCGGATTCAGTCGTCCTCCGGCATGCCTTCCGTCGTGTAGACCTGACGCTTCCGCGCCATCTCATCGCTTTCAAGGTACTCGTCGTAGGTCGTGATCTTGTCGATCAGCTTGCCGTTCGGCAGGATCTCCATGATGCGGTTGGCAGTCGTCTGCACGATCTGATGGTCGCGGGAGGTGAAGATCAGCACGCCCGGGAATTTAATCAGGCCATTGTTCAGAGCCGTGATCGCCTCCATGTCGAGGTGGTTCGTCGGCTCGTCGAAGAGCAGGACGTTTGCGCCGGAGATCATCATTTTCGAAAACATGCAGCGCACCTTTTCGCCTCCGGAGAGCACCCGAAGCTTCTTCACGCCGTCCTCGCCGGCGAACAGCATGCGGCCGAGAAAACCGCGCACGTAGGTCGCGTCTTTGATCTCGGAGAACTGGGTCAGCCAGTCCGCAATCGTCAGGTCAGAGTCGAATTCCTTCGTGCTGTCTTTCGGGAAATAGGCCTGCGAGGTCGTGACGCCCCATTTGAAATGTCCCTCGTCCGGCTCAAGCTCGCCCATTAAAATCTGCAGGAAGGTGGTCTTGGCGAGCTCGTTGCCGCCCACGAGCGCTACCTTGTCGTTGTGACCAAGCGTGAACGTGATGTCGTCGAGCACCTTGACGCCGTCGATCGTCTTGGAAAGGTTTTCGACCATGAGCACCTCGTTGCCGATCTCGCGGTTCGGACGGAAATCAATATACGGATATTTGCGGCTCGACGGCTTGATCTCGTCGAGCTGAATCTTTTCGAGGGCGCGCTTTCTGGAGGTTGCCTGCTTGGACTTCGAGGCGTTCGCGGAGAAGCGGGAGATGAACTCCTGCAGCTCCTTGATCTTTTCCTCCTTCTTTTTGTTCGCTTCCTTCATCTGGCGGATCAGCAGCTGGCTGGATTCGTACCAGAAGTCATAGTTGCCGGCGTAGAGCTGGATCTTGCCGTAGTCGATGTCCGCGATGTGCGTGCAGACCTTGTTGAGAAAATAGCGGTCGTGAGACACGACGATCACGGTGTTGTTGAAATTGATCAGGAATTCCTCGAGCCAGCTGATGGCGTCGAGATCCAGGTGGTTCGTCGGCTCGTCGAGCAGCAGAATGTCCGGATTGCCGAACAGGGCGCGTGCCAGGAGCACCTTGACCTTCTCGCTGCCGTCCAGATCCTTCATCAGGCTGTAGTGGAGGGAGGTGTCGATCCCAAGCCCGTTCAGGAGCATCGCCGCGTCGGATTCCGCCTCCCAGCCGTTCAGCTCCGCGAATTCGGCTTCGAGCTCGCTGGCTCGGATGCCGTCCTCGTCGGAGAAATCCTCCTTCGCGTAGATCGCGTCCTTCTCCTTCATAATGTCATACAGATGCTGATTTCCCATGATAACGGTGTCGAGGACCGGATATTCATCGTACTTGAAGTGATCCTGCTCGAGCACGGACATGCGCTGTCCAGGCGTCATGAAGACGTCGCCTTTCGTCGTCTCAAGCTTCCCGGAGAGGATTCTGAGAAAGGTGGACTTGCCGGCGCCGTTCGCGCCGATGAGCCCGTAGCAGTTGCCCTCCGTGAATTTGATGTTCACATCCTCGAACAGAGCTTTTTTGCCGATTCTAAGTGTTACATTATTCGCACTGATCATGTAGTAACCTCATGTTTTCCATAGTTTAAATAGTCGATTGTTACCAGCCTATTATACATGAATTCATGATAAATTCAAGGAAAATGTACACATTGACCAGATGAAGCCCGGATGACCGAACTCATTGGAATCAGGCAGGTTCCGGCCCGCAGGGATTCCTTGACTTTGCCGACTAAGCATGTTAGACTTTCGCTGTTACAGTGCTTTTTGGATATATTGAAGGAGGAATAAACGATGGACATGTCACAGCATGAAAAAAAGATCAGAGAAAAGGATATTTATAGAATTCTTCTTTTGACAAACAGAGATTCCGACAATGTCGGAGATCAGGTGATAGAGGCATGTGCCATCAGTCTGGTTCAGGCAGTGATGAAAAACCTGAATATAGAAAAAAAGGAGTATAAGATATCAAGCCGTGCGGCGGGGATCATTTCCAAGAAATATGTGGCTACGAAGGATCCGGCTTTGCTTAACACGGCCGAGGAAGTGATAAAGAATTCAGATGTGATTATTTTTGGGGGCGCGCCGTTGTTTAATTTTGATCACCAGATCTTTTATGAGAGAACGGCAACGACATTGGAGCTTGCCGAGAAATATAACATTCCCGTGATATTTTCCTCTATAGGAATTGAAGGCTACAGCGACGAAAATGCAAAGTGCCAGAGACTGAAGAAGACTTTAAATTTTCCTTGTGTAAAACAGATTACAACAAGAGATGATTTCGAGTCTCTTCAAAAATATGTGGAAGATGGGCGTATTACAATAAAAAAGGTTGCGGATTCGGCTGTCTGGGCCGGCACAATCCTTAAAAACTATATCACGCCGAGGGAAAACAGGGAAAAGAAAAAAATCGGGATTTTTGTGCTGAGGGACAGCGGTTTTGAAGACAACGGGATAAACTTTCCTTTCGAATCTGCTGTAGAATTCTGGGAAAAGCTGGCTGAAACACTGGAGGAGAAAGGGTATGATTACGAGATCCTTTCCAACGGACATTTCGGGGATGAAGCTATCTTGGACTATCTGATACGAAACAGAAATATCAGCGAGCAAAAATGTGTATTCAATATGAACTGTCCGGAGCGGCTGATCGGCAGAATATCTTCTTACGATGCCGTCATTTCCTGCCGGTTGCATCCGAGTATTATCTCATATGCCTTGAAGGTACCTTCCCTCGGCATTTTGTGGAATGAAAAGGTCAGGTTTTTTTACGACAGTGTAGGGTATCAGGACAGGATGCTCACGGTGGACGAGCTCGACTGTGACAAAATCATAGAAAAACTGGAGCAGATCATCTCTGAAGGCGTAAAGCAGGATAATGAATATATGGTCAGCGTATATGAGGCTCTGTTCGAGGCTCTGAAACGTTTGATATACGCAGATGACTGCCCGCTGGAGCCATATTCTTATCAGGAATTGACAGAAAATATTCCGATATTTCAGGGAACATCGCAGAAAGAATATGAAGAAAAAATAAAAAGAAAATTCAGAAGGACATATGAGAGATACAATAACAACAAAATACAGTTAAAGAACCTGAAAAAGCGCAGTGTCAAAAAAATCATAAAAGAGCGGGCAAAGAGGAAAATTCGAAATCTTTTCAAATAAATGAAGAGGGAAAGCGAAGTATTGTAAAGTCTGCTGATGTATATGGAAAAATACAAAAAAATGTACAAAAACCCAATTGAGAAAATGGACAAACCAGGAAACCTGTGCTAAAATTAACTTTGTATGTGAAACAATATTGGGCCTACGCGCCCAAAAAGAAATAAGGAGGAATCACAAATGGCTAGAAAAATGAAGACCATGGATGGAAACCATGCGGCCGCTCATGCGTCATACGCGTTTACCGATGTGGCTGCGATCTATCCGATCACCCCGTCATCTGTCATGGCAGAAGCCACGGATGAATGGGCAACTCAGGGCCGTCTCAACATCTTCGGCCAGACCGTACAGGTCACCGAGATGCAGTCTGAGGCGGGTGCTGCCGGCACGGTGCACGGTTCCCTCGCGGCAGGTGCTCTGACGACTACATACACGGCGTCTCAGGGCCTCCTTCTGATGATCCCGAACCTGTACAAGATCGCCGGTGAGAGACTCCCGGGCGTATTCAACGTTTCCGCGCGTGCGCTTGCGAGCCATGCACTTTCGATTTTCGGCGACCACTCCGACGTTTACGCATGTCGTCAGACCGGCGCCTGCATGCTGTGTGAGTCCAGCGTTCAGGAAGTCATGGACCTGACGCCGGTGGCGCACCTTTCCGCGATTAAGGGCCGCCTGCCGTTCATCAATTTCTTCGACGGTTTCCGCACCTCCCACGAGATCCAGAAGATCGAGACCTGGGACTACGAGGATCTGAAGGAGATGCTCGATTTCGACGCGCTGCAGGCGTGGAGAGATCAGGCGCTCAATCCGAATCATCCGTGCCAGAGAGGTTCCGCTCAGAACCCGGATATCTTCTTCCAGGCAAGAGAAGCGATCAACCCGTACTACGACGCGATGCCGGCGATTGTCCAGGAGTACATGGACAAGGTCAACGCGAAGATCGGCACAGACTACAAGCTGTTCAACTACTACGGCGCTGCTGACGCTGAGAAGGTCATCATCGCTATGGGTTCTGTCTGCGATACCATCGAGGAGACGATCGACTACCTGATGGCAGCAGGCGAGAAGGTCGGCGTTGTGAAGGTTCGTTTGTATCGTCCGTTCTGCGCGGACGCTCTGATCGCGGCGATCCCGGAGACGGTGAAGCAGATCTCCGTCCTGGACCGCACGAAGGAGCCGGGCTCCCTCGGCGAGCCGCTGTATCTGGACGTTGTGGCCGCTCTGAAGGGCAGCAAGTTCAACGACACCCCGATCTTTACCGGACGTTACGGCCTTGGTTCCAAGGACACGACCCCGGCGCAGATCGTCGCTGTATTCCACAACACCGAGAAGCAGCGCTTCACGATCGGCATCAAGGATGACGTGACAAACCTTTCCCTGGAGCTTGGCGAGCCGCTCGTCACCACTCCGGAAGGCACGATCAACTGCAAGTTCTGGGGTCTTGGCGCGGACGGTACCGTAGGCGCGAACAAGAACTCCATCAAGATCATCGGCGACAACACCGATATGTATGCGCAGGCATACTTTGACTACGATTCCAAGAAGTCCGGCGGCGTGACGATGTCCCACCTCCGCTTCGGCAAGCTTCCGATCAAGTCCACGTACCTGATCCACAAGGCGAATTTCGTGGCCTGCCACAATCCGTCTTACGTGCGCAAGTACAACATGGTGCAGGAGCTGGTGGACGGCGGCACGTTCCTTCTGAACTGCCCGTGGGATATGGAAGGCCTTGAGAAGCACCTTCCGGGACAGGTGAAGAAGTTCATCGCGGATCACAACATCAAGTTCTATGTGATCGACGGCGTGAAGATCGGTATCGAGACCGGCATGGGCCCGACCCGTATCAACACGATCCTTCAGTCCGCATTCTTCAAGCTGGCGAACATCATTCCTGAGGATCAGGCGAACGAGCTGATGAAGGCTGCCGCGAAGGCGACCTACGGCCGCAAGGGCGACGACGTCGTACAGAAGAACTGGGCGGCAATCGACGCAGGCGCGAAGCAGGTAGTCGAGATCAAGGTTCCGGAGAGCTGGAAGAACGCTGAGACCGAGGATATCATCGCGAAGGACGTTACCGGCAAGAGACAGGACGTCGTAGATTTCGTCAACAATATCCAGCACGCGGTCAACGCGCAGGAGGGCAACAACCTTCCGGTGTCCGCGTTCAAGGATTACGTGGACGGCACGACCCCGTCGGGCGCTGCCGCATACGAGAAGCGCGGCATCGCGGTAGACATCCCGGTATGGAATCCGGAGAATTGTATCCAGTGTAACCGCTGCTCCTATGTCTGCCCGCACGCTGTCATCCGTCCGATCGCTATGACGGACGCAGAGGTGGCCGCGGCTCCGGAAGGACTGAAGACGCTTCCGATGACCGGTATGGATGGCTACAAGTTCGCAATGGTTGTATCCGCTCTGGATTGTACCGGATGCGGCTCCTGCGCGAATGTCTGCCCGGGCAAGAAGGGCGCGAAGGCACTCACGATGGAGAATCTGGAAGCGAACGCGGACAGCCAGAAGTACTTCGACTACGCGGTAGAGCTTCCGGCGAAACCGGACGTGGTAGAGAAGTTCAAAGAGAACACCGTGAAGGGCTCTCAGTTCAAGCAGCCGCTGCTTGAGTTCTCGGGCGCATGCGCAGGCTGCGGCGAGACTCCGTACGCGAAGCTGATCACACAGCTCTTTGGCGACAGAATGTACATCGCGAACGCGACAGGCTGTTCCTCCATCTGGGGCAACTCCTCGCCGTCCACTCCGTATACGGTGAACAAAGAGGGCAAGGGCCCGGCCTGGGCAAATTCCCTGTTCGAGGACAACGCGGAGTACGGCTACGGCATGCTCCTGGCTCAGAAGGCTCTGAGAAACGGCCTGAAGACCAAGGTGACCGCGCTGCTTAGCTGCGACTGCTGCGGTGAGGACGTGAAGTCCGCCGCTCAGGAGTGGCTCGACACCTTCGACAGCGGCATCACGAACGGCCCGGCTACGGACAAGCTGATCGCTGCATGCGAGGCTTGCGGCTGTGACGAGTGCAAGACCGTTCTGAAGGATAAGGATTACCTCGCTAAGAAGTCCCAGTGGATCTTCGGTGGCGACGGTTGGGCATACGACATCGGCTTCGGCGGCGTGGACCACGTGCTCGCGAGCGGCCAGGATGTCAACATCATGGTATTCGATACCGAGGTTTATTCGAACACAGGCGGACAGTCCTCCAAGTCCACACCGACCGGCGCGGTTGCGCAGTTCGCTGCGGGCGGTAAGGAAGTGAAGAAGAAGGATATGGCTTCCATCGCGATGAGCTACGGCTACGTGTACGTTGCGCAGATCGCTATGGGCGCAGACTTCAACCAGACCGTCAAGGCGATCGCAGAGGCTGAGGCTTATCCGGGACCGTCGCTCATCATCGCTTACGCTCCGTGTATCAACCACGGCATCAAGAAGGGCATGAGCAAGGCGCAGACCGAGGAAGAGCTGGCTGTAAAGGCTGGTTACTGGCACTGCTTCCGCTACAATCCAGCGCTCAAGGCTGAGGGCAAGCCGGCGTTCACCCTGGATTCCAAGGCTCCGACCGAGGACTACAAGGAATTCCTGAACGGTGAGGTCCGCTACAACTCCCTGATGAGAGCGAATCCGGAGAGAGCTGCGATGCTGTTCGACAAGTCCGAAGCTTACGCGAAGGAGAGATACGAGTATCTGAACAAGCTGATCGCGCTGTACGGAAACGAGTAAGAGATTTCCATGCAGATCCGAAAGGATCATCGATAAGCAATAAATACGGGCGCTCCGCAGGCCGGAAACGGTTTGCGGGGCGTTTTTTGGAGAACTTATGGGAGAATGATTTGAAAACTATTTTGAAAACAGATTTGAGTATGTATACAATATACAGATATGCATAAAATGCCTTTGCTTAATCAAATATATACAATACAATTATTGACTATTAAACAATGGGGTGGTAAAATATGGAAAAATCATCACAAAGCAACAAGGAGGCAGGTTATGAGAACGAGAGAAGTATGGAAACGCGTTCTTGCGTGGATGCTGACGACAGCGATGGTCGTGGGAAGCAGCTCTTTTGCGGCGGCAGATGAGGTGGCTTCTGACTTTTCCGCGCAGGAAGAGACGGTTGTGGCTGAGACTGAGCTTTCAGGAGAAGAGGCAGATGCTCCATATACGGACATGGAGACTCCGGCAGCAGAGCCGGATATTTTTGTGCCTTCGGACGAGGAACTTCTGGAAGAGGGGCAGGACACACTGGTCGTTACGGACGAGCAAGATCAGGTCGGTGAAGCTCAGCCCGAGAGTGAAATGACAGGGACAGAGCCCGGGATGGAAGATGCTGATGGCATAGCTGTCGGGGAAGATCAGGGACTTATCTCCATCGAGGATGTGGAGGTCGTGGAGCATGGTCTAAAGGATGAAGGCGCTGCTGTAGTGACATCCGAATCAGCTGGGGATCCTGTGCCAGAGATATTTGACGGCGTCTTTGAAGACGGAGGCAGCTATGAGGTGACATTGGAGAGTGAAGGGGATGATTGCAAGTGGTATACATTCACTCCGCAGAAAGATGGAGTCTATGTTGTCTATTCGGGCGAAAGTGAAGGCGATCCTTATATAGATGTATATACAAGGGATGCGGAAGGAAACTTGGCATATTTTGCTGCTGATGATGACTCAGCTGGTAGTACGAATTTTCTTCTGCAGCTTTCCCTCCGAGCCGACACTACGTATTATTTTAAGCTGACTAATTATTTTGGAGACAGCGATTTCTATCGCGTTTATTTCAGAAGCATACCGGTTCTGCAGAGCATTTCCTTGCAGAGAAAAGATTCGGCGCTGGTTTCGGGATTTTGCGACATAACTGATTTATATAAAAGTGTCACGGCGACGCTGACTTATGAAAACGAAAAGACTAGTGTAATCAGTGATAGTACTAAGCGGAGGAACGTAGATGAATACGGCACGATCCTCACATATAGTGTATTGGACAGTGAGGTTGAAGAGGAAGATGAACTGAGCTCCGGAGTGTACACGCTTACAGCGTCTGCACAGGAATGCAGTGCGTCTATAGAGATTCCGGTTTTATCCATGAGCGAGGCGGCGACCCAGAAGAGACTGGAGCTTGGCCAGACTTTGACCATGGAGAACTCGAATTATGAGTCAAGGCTGTTTGCTGGATTTACGCCGCAGGAATCTGGAGAGTATATTTTTGCCAACAGTGGAAATGATATAGCGATTTACGACATAGAGAGTGAGATGCAGGTTGATGTTGGTTATTTCGAACGAGGCTATCGTGCGTCTCTGACGACGGGCAAAACGTATCTTATCGTTGTGTATCTATATGATGATACAGAAGTTGTTACTCTCTCTGTAACAACGGCGAAGAAGATTGCTTCCATTGAATTTAAAGATCTGAAAAACAGTTATGATGTGCTCGACGCGGCAAATGATCTGAATGGGCTAAGTATTGAGCTGCTCTATGAGGGCGCCACGAGCCCAGAAACATATTCGGGATGGTTTATTGACGACTGGGATGAGGGTGGAGCATCAAAATGGTACTATAGACTGACTGCAAGTGAGGGTGAAGTAATTAGGATCACTATGTGGGATGGGGCGAAGCAGGTGGATATGCCTACATATTACGGCGGCTCTGTCAGTGGCTCCTATACATTGAAGGTGAGTTCTGAGGGAAAAGAATATGCACAGGCCCAGATTACGATCAATCCACTGCCAGAGGCTTCCTCTGTCGCGCTTGCACTGAATGAAAGCCGTTCTGTGACCAGCGACGCGGCAGGGAAAGCGTACTGTACGTTCAAGCCTGACAAGACAGGAGTATATACGCTCAGTGGTACGAATACATCAGGTATGGGGATAAATGTTAGACTTTATGGACAAAATAACGAGTATATTACTTCGGCTTATGCTTCCGGTCAGGATTGGGGCTTTACCTATCTTCTTGAGGCGGGAGTAGCCTATTCCTACAGTTTGTCCGGATATACAGGCGGGATGGCTGCCCAGGTGAAACTCGTGGAGACTGAGATGGGGACGCTTACCCTCGGCACACAGTCGATATCGGGACTGGACGATACAGAAAAATGGTTCCGCTTTACACCGGATACCTCAGCAGTTTATTCCTGGCAGCTTACCAGCGCGGACGACGACTGGAGCTACTATATAGAAATGTATGATGATAGTGATGCGCCAATCGATAGTGGGTATTATATGACTGCCGGAAAGACATATTACTGCAGGATAACTGGTTTGCCGTCAGACGTTTATGAGCTGTCCATGAACAGAGAGACAGTAACGCCGTTAAGTCTGGGTCAGAGTTTTCCGGCTTCAAAGGGAAGCTGGTTCAGCTTTGTTCCGGAGGAGAGCGTTTCCTATAATTTCTATTCCACAGGACTGACCGACGCGGAAGGTGATATATATCTGTATGACGACCGTATGAATTATATAAGAGAAACTTATCTGGACTATGAAGATGAGTTCCACCTGTTTTGTGCGCTTGAAAAAGGAAAGACATATCTGCTGAAGCTTGATTTGTATACTTCTGCATCTGATACATTTACGGTGGCTGTTTCAAAGGGAATGTCGGTGGAGAAAATTTCGGTAAATGATGCCGCCGACCGATTTTTTGAGGCAGGATATGTGGATCTTGAGGATACGTTCTGCATTACTTATAAAGAAAATGGGAGTACGGACACTTTCACGCGTTGGAATGACTTTGAAACGACGGATGACTTTAATTTCGTGATAAGAGGAGCACTGTACGAAGCGGATGCTTTCGGGAATCCCAATTATGAGAAGCGGGTAGAAGAAGATTGGGATGAAGGAGGATATAATCTTAAGTCAGGTATCTATGCGCGGGTGATAGAGATCGGAACCTGGAATGGAAATGGGGATTTTGTAAAGCTGAGCGATATCGCACCGATCGTCATGAAAGTTTTTGTGACAGAGCAGGGACATACGGCGCATACGTTTGAGACTGTTACAGTGAAAGCCGCCACCTGCGCTGCTGCGGGAAGCGCGAAAAAGCGCTGCATAGTATGCGGCTATGAGGATCCGACTTTGGTGAGTATTCCTGCTACAGGCAAGCACACGGGCGGAAAGGCTACTTGTACAAAGAAGGCAGTGTGCAGCGTTTGTGGACAGGAATATGGAGCGCTGGCGGCGCACAGCTTTGGCGCCTGGAAGAAAACTTCGGAGGCGACCGTATTCAAGAAGGCGGTTCAGACGAGATCCTGCTCCGTGTGCGGAAAGCAGGAGACGCAGGAAGTCGGAAATACGGCGGCGAAGATCATCAAGCTGAACGCGAGCAGCCTGAAGATGAAGGTGAAGCAGAAGACGACGAAGCTGACCGTTACGATGGGGCCTGGCGACTCGATCAGCTCTGTCAAGTCAAGCAACACAAAGGTGCTGAAGGCAACGGTGAAGGGCGGTAAGATTATGCTGACTGCGCAGAAGAAAACAGGCACGGCGAAGCTTACGATCAAGCTCGCAAGCGGTGTGAGCAAAACGATTAAAGTGACCGTGCAGAAGAAGGCGGTCACCACAAAGAGCATCAAGGGTGTCAGCAAGAAATTGACACTCAAGAAAAAGAAGAAAACCACTTTAAAGCCGGAGCTGAATCCGATCACCAGTCAGGACAAGATCAAATACAGTTCCTCGAATAAAAAGGTGGCTACGGTCAACAGTAACGGTGTGGTGACGGCGAAAAAGGCAGGAAAGGCTATAATTACGATCAAGGCCGGGAAGAAATCCTTCAAGTGCACAATCACTGTAAAATAAGGAAAACGGATTGATAAAATATCTTTAACGGCGAGGGTATCTCAAAGGCCGGTATCGGCTGGAGGGATACCCTCGATTTTGCTTTATTTTTTTGAATTTGTATTTGGTTGGCTCGCTTCAACTTTTGCCGGAGGGGCATACTTTTATTGACATGTATCAATAACTGAATTATAATATACTATATCTTGATTCACTTTTAAAAACATTGACTTTGGAGGGCATTATGTTTATCGGGCGTGAGCAGGAGCTGAGAAAGCTGAACCGCATGTATGAGAGCGATAAACTGGAGGTCGCGGTCATCTATGGACGTCGCAGGGTCGGCAAGACGACATTGATCAATGAGTTCTGTAAAGGGAAAAGGACTGTCTTTTTCGCCGCACAGGAGAACAGCGCCGGACAGAATCTGGAAGCTTTATCCGAGGCGATCACTGAGACGTTGGCGAGGCAGAGTCTTTTGTACCGCAGCTTCGCGGATGCGATGTCCGGGATCGCGCAGGCCGCGAAGAAGGAGAGATTGATCTGGGTGATCGACGAATATCCTTATCTTGCCCAAGCGGAAAAGGGAATTTCCTCCTTGCTGCAGAATTATCTGGATCATCAGTTTAAGGAAACCAGATTATTTTTGATTCTCTGCGGATCTTCCATGAGTTTTATGGAGCATCAGGTGCTGGGATATCAGAGTCCTCTGTACGGACGGAGAACAGCGCAGTTTAAGATTCTGCCGTTCGACTATCTGGATACGGGGCGGTGGTTCCCCGATTATTCCTGTGAGGACAAAGCGCTGATGTACGGGATCACAGGCGGAATACCGCTGTATCTTGAGCAGTTTTCGCCAAAGCTTACGGTCAAGGAGAATTTGCTGGAGAACATTTTTCATAGAAACGCGATGTTGTATGAAGAGCCGTCTAATCTGATCAAACAGGAGCTGCGGGAGCCGTCTACCTACAATGCAGTCATTACCGCAATTGCCGCGGGGAAGACAAAGCTTTCGGAGATTGCGACCACAGTTGGGGTGGAGACCGGACTGTGTGCAAAATATATTTCCAATCTGATGACCCTCGGAATCGTTGACAGGGAGACGCCGATCACAGCTCCGGCGGGAAAAAAGACTTATTACCGGATTTGCGATCAGTTTTTCCGCTTCTGGTATAGCTTTGTTTCGCACAACATATCGGCGATCCAATCGGGAAGGATCGAGCAAAGCTATGCGGTCACGATAGAAAGCCGTTTGCCCGATTATATGGGGGCAGTGTTTGAACAAATGTGCAGGGACTATATTTTATACTATGACACTGGACTTCCGTTTGCGCTCGGAAATATCGGACAGTGGTGGGGCGGAAATCCAAAGACGCACAGACAGGCGCAGATCGATATTGTGGCCACTTCTGCGGAGGACGACAGCTGCCTGATCGGTTCCTGCAAGTACAGGAATACACTGGTGGATACAGACGAACTGGAACTGATGGAGGAGTACGCGGAGGCGATGGGACATTTTGGACGGAAATATTACTATCTGTTTTCAAAGTCCGGTTTTACGGATGAGCTTACCGAGCTTGCAGAGGAAGAGCAGGTTCGGCTGATTACATTGGGAGATATGTATCAAGCACTCCCTTAAAAGGCGAGCTGAAACGTAAAAGAGAATAGAGACAGAAAAGAATAGGCGGACGGTTTTGCTTACTCGAGATATGATGTGTTATTATCTGGAGTGTACAGAGCCAAAGTGGCTCGGGAAATGATAACAGCCGCTCCCGGATGTTATTCGGAAGCGACTGACTCAAGTTTTTGGATACGGGCTTTTAATTTTTCGATTTCATCAGACAGTGCGGCATTTTCGTCATACAATGCCGCGGTTCTGGTGGCCAGCGCGTCGGCTCGTTCCGTTTGGATAGCCGCTTCCTCCTCCCAGAGGGATGCGCGCTCAGTCATGATCTTGTTCAATTCCTGTGCAGCGTCGTATTTTTCCTCCAGATCCTCGACATAGAAGTAGAACTGGTCGTTTGGCAGACGCATGGCGCCCGGCAAAAGGGGTCTCATAACCTGCTCGCCTCCTCTTTCCTGATAGTGCAGGATGATCTGCTGATACAAAGCCTCGGTGAGTTCCACCAGCTTTCCCGCGTCGGTAGCAGTAATGTTGCCAGCGGAAAGGTTGGTGTTTATGGCTTTGATTATATCAGATTCTATGATTTTGAGCAACTGATTAAATGGATTTTCGTCAGGAATTTTTGGATTGCCGTGGCTGTCGTACAGGAGAGAGCGGAGGCGCAGCACCTGGAACGGGATCAGAACGATGAGCTTCTTCTGCTCAAGCTCGCCGAGGCTGTGTCGCAGGTAGACGAAATTTCGCACGTGGTAGTCGACGGACGCCTGCCCCTGGAAATCGATGTGCAGGATACTTTCGGGCGGGATATCGCTGCGGTCCGCGAGATAGATGACGACGGGCTCGGGGAAGACGAGCTGTAGACTGCCGTCCTGCTGCGTTTCCATCGCGTGATGGAAGCCATATTCGAAGACGCGCAGGACAATGTTGTCGTCGAAGGTCATCTGGGCTTCAAGATGATAATGGAACTGCCTGTCGATCAGGATGAATACGTCCGCATAGTGATGTTTCAGGTTAACATCAGTGGATTCGCGGTTGGTGTAGACGACAGTGCGGTCGGGAGGGTAATCGGTGCCGAATAGGCCGTTGATGAGATTCAGGGTAGCTCTGTTTGACAAGGAAAAGAGGCGTTTGAAGATACGGTCAAAGATTTGCTTGATTTCTTCCAAATAGAACTTCACTCCTTTTAAATAATATAATGTGTGCATGATACAGATAATATGGGTATAATGATATTGTACATATATTTAGTGAAAAGTCAAGAACATTTTTGAAGTATAAGGACTCAGACAGGGCATTGAACTGAAATTGATCCAGCTGGTATTGAAGGAGCGGAAAAAGTCCCGCACCGTAGCGGAGATCGCCGCGGCCTTGGAAGAAACAGAAGATAGGATCAGCCGGATCGTGGAGCTTGCGTAAAAAAACACGCCAGAGAATGATGAGAGGAAGATTCTGGACGAGGTGCTGAATCTGCCGTAGGAACACGCCGCTTTTTAAAAGTTAAAACCGTATTTAGAGGAAGGAGAGAGCTGATAAAGTCTTATGATGGAAAGGAACATGGGGGGAAAGAGAGAAAGTGTGGCCGATTACTCTGGGAAACTATTATGACATTACTTAAAAGATGACTTGAAACGAAGAAGAAAATAAGTGCAAATAAATGGGCGATTACACAGAGGCAACAGGCAAGATGCTGAGTTGAATAGGTGGAATCGCCTTATTATGTGGTGCGCCCGGCGGCGCACGTTTCTAACGGGTGAAAGTCCCGAATCCGCCCGGTAGTGGGAAGGATACAGCCGAAGGCAAGGGTGTCCATCGTGAGGTGGAATCTGAAGGAAGCCGGATGTGGGGAACCTACTAACCCACGGGCAAACCTCTGGCCTGACGGACAGAAACCGCATAGGAGGCCATGCATGAGGGTAAGACTGCCGCTCAAGCTGAAGCCCGATAACTACACGGAATCATACATGGTAGATGCGGCAGGTGGATGGAGGGAAAGAAACGTGTGGTACCCGGGGAGGTCTGTGCGGCATGTCCTGAAAGGGATAACC
>CANQVT010000024.1 GCA_947627365.1 uncultured Lachnospiraceae bacterium
GCCGGATCTGGATGTGACGGCGCAGGAGTTTACCGACGCGATGACCTTATCCGGCACGAAGGTGGAGGGCTATCAGGCGGCGGATCGCGATCTTTCGAATATCGTGATCGGGCAGATTGATCAGATCGAGCGCCATCCGGACGCGGACAAGCTGATCGTCTGTCAGGTGAATATCGGCGGAGGCAAGTCGGTGCAGATCGTGACCGGCGCGCCGAACGTCAAGGTGGGCGACAAGATTCCGGTCGTACTGGACGGCGGCCGTGTGGCGGGCACGCACGACGGCAAGATGACCGAGGGCGGCATTGAGATCAAAAAGGGCAAGCTGAGGGGCATCGAGTCGAACGGCATGATGTGCTCGATTGAGGAGCTCGGCTCCAGCAGGGACATGTACCCGGAAGCGCCGGAGTACGGTATATACATTTTCCCGGAGGACGCAGAGGTGGGCGCGGATGCGGTCGCGGCGCTCGGGCTTGACGATGTGACCTTCGAGTTTGAGATCACGTCGAACCGCGTGGACTGCTTCAGCGTGATCGGTATCGCGCGAGAGGCGGCGGCCACGTTTCGCAAGGAGTTTCATCCGCCGGTGGTGACGCCGACCGGAAACAGCGAGCAGGCGTCGGATTACGTGAAGGTGACGATCGAGGATGAGGAGCTCTGCCCGCGATACTGCGCGAGGGTCGTGAAGAATGTGCGCATCGCCCCGTCGCCGAAGTGGATGCAGCGTCGTCTGGCGGCCGCGGGCATCCGTCCGATCAACAATATCGTGGACATCACAAACTATGTGATGGAGGAGTACGGCCAGCCGATGCACGCTTACGATTATGATCAGCTTGCTGGGCATGAGATCGTGGTGCGCCGCGCGGCGAAAGACGAGAAGTTTGTGACGCTGGACGGACAGGAGCGCACGATGGATGAGAACGTCGTGATGATCTGCGACGGCGAGAAAGCGGTCGGCATCGGCGGCATCATGGGTGGCGAGAATTCCATGATCACGGACAATGTAAAGACGATGCTGTTTGAGGCGGCGTGCTTCGACGGGACGAACATCCGTCTCTCCTCGAAGCGGATCGGCCTGCGCACGGACGCGTCGGCGAAGTTTGAGAAGGGACTCGACCCGAACAACGCGCAGGCGGCGATCGACCGCGCGTGCCAGCTTGTGGAGGAGCTCGGCGCGGGCGAGGTGGTCGGCGGCATGGTCGACGTTTACAGCAGAAAGAAGGAGCCGGTGCGCATCCCGTTTGAGCCGGAGAGGATCAACACATTGCTCGGCACGAACGTCCCGGAAGAGGAGATGCTGGGATATTTCAAAATGATCGATCTCGAGTACGATGAGGCGGCCCGCGAGGTGATCGCTCCGACGTTCCGGCAGGATCTGTTCCGCACGGCGGATCTGGCCGAGGAGGTCGCGCGCTTCTATGGATATGACAATATTCCGACGACGCTGCCGACCGGCGAGGCGACCGCGGGCAAGCTTCCGTTCCACATGCGCGTGCGCGAGGTGGCGGAGAATATCGCGGAGTTCTGCGGTTTCTCGCAGGGCATGATGTACTCGTTCGAGAGCCCGAAGGTGTTCGACAAGCTGCGCCTTCCGGAGGATTCGCCCCTGCGCACGGCGGTGAAAATCTCGAACCCGCTCGGCGAGGATTTCAGCATCATGCGGACGACCTCGATCAACGGCATGCTGACCTCGCTCGGCTTCAACTACAATCACAGGAATAAGAACGTCCGCCTGTATGAGCTCGGCAACATCTACCTCCCGAAGGCGCTTCCGCTCACGGAGCTTCCCGAGGAGCGCATGCAGTTCACGCTCGGCATGTACGGCGACGGCGATTTCTATACGATGAAGGGCGTCGTCGAGGAGTTCCTCGACAAGCTCGGGGTCAGCGGACACCGGACTTACGTGCCGGATACGAAGCCGTATCTGCACCCGGGTCGGCAGGCGCAGATCAGCTGCGGGGACGTCGTGGTGGGCTATCTCGGAGAGGTGCATCCGCTTGTGGCGGACGCGTACGGTATCGGCGAGAAGGCTTACGTGGCGGTGCTCGATATGGAGGCTGTGACGCCGCTTGCGACCTTCGACCGCAAGTACACGGGCATCGCGCGCTACCCGGCTGTGACAAGGGACATCAGTATGGTCGTTCCGAAGACGATCCTGGCCGGACAGATCGAGGCGATGATCAACCAGCGCGGCGGGAAGATTCTTGAGGACTGCCAGCTCTTCGACGTCTACGAAGGCGTGCAGATCAAGCCGGGCTTCAAGTCGATGGCCTACTCTGTCGTGTTCCGCGCGAAGGATCGCACGCTCGAGGAGGGCGACATCACGGCGGCGATGAAGAAAATCTGGAACGGGCTGGAGTCGATGGGGATCGAGATCCGGTCGTAGGCAGCGTGAAAGAAATTTCAGAAGCGAATTTGTACTTGTCCCGGCATTCGAGCGATATAGTCAGTGTCGGGACGAGTCTGCATAGAGGAAAGGCGGAGAAACCCGATGCAATTGTATATAATCAGACATGGCGAGACCCAGTGGAACACACAACTGCGCCTTCAGGGGCAGACGGATATTCCGCTGAATGAGAACGGCCGGGCGCTGGCGCGTGAGACGGCGTGCGCGCTTGCGGACGTTCCGTTTGACCTCGCGCTCACGAGTCCGCTTTGCCGGGCGCGCGAGACGGCGGAGATCCTGCTGGCAGGCCGGGATATCCCGCTGATTGATGAGGAGCGGATCCGGGAGATCAGCTTCGGGACGCTGGAGGGCGTTTATCTGTCCAGAGAGGAGCGGGAGGACCCGAATTCGCAGTTTTATCGTTTCTTTCACGAGCCGGACGAGTATGTGCCGCCGGAGGGCGGAGAGAGTGTCCGCGCGCTCTGTGAGCGCACGGAGGCTTTTTTGGAGGAATTGAAGACGAAAGCGGAGTGGCAGGACAAGACGATTCTGATTTCCACGCACGGAGCGGCGTCGCGCGCGCTGCTGCTCGGTATGACAAAGGGCGCCGCGAAGGAGCTCTGGGCAGGCGGCGTGCCGAAAAACTGTGCGGTTACGATCGCGGAGCTCAAGATGGCAGACGGTGAGTGGTCGATTGTGGAAAAGGACAGGATTTATTATGATCCGGCCGACCGGAGGAATCAGGCGCCGGACTATATGAAAGGGGAAGTCGCGGATACGGGACCGAAGTCTTCCGGTATGAAAACGTCAGATTTTTACTTTGACTTGCCGCAGGAGTTGATCGCACAGGATCCGCTCGAGGACCGCTCCGCGTCGAGGCTTCTGGTGCTGGATAAGAAGACCGGGGCGATCCGGCATCGCCATTTCCGGGATATCCTGGAATATCTTCATCCGGGCGACTGCCTCGTGCTGAACAACACGAGGGTGATCCCTGCGAGACTTTACGGAGTGCGCGAGGGCACCGGGGCGATGATCGAGATCCTCCTGCTGAAGAGAAAGGAAAACAATGTCTGGGAAACGCTCGTGAAGCCCGGGAAAAAGGCGAAGTCCGGGACGAGGATCATTTTCGGAGACGGGATTTTGATCGGCGAGGTGATCGACATCGTGGAGGAAGGAAACCGACTGATCCGCTTTGCCTACGAGGGCGTGTTTGAGGAGATCCTGGACAGGCTCGGGCAGATGCCGCTTCCCCCGTACATCACGCATGAGCTGAAGGACAAGAACCGCTATCAGACCGTCTACGCGAAATATGACGGCTCCGCGGCGGCGCCGACGGCAGGACTGCATTTCACGCCGAAGCTCCTCGACGAAGTGCGCGCGATGGGCGTGCGGATCGCGGAGGTGACGCTGCATGTCGGGCTGGGAACCTTCCGCCCGGTCAAGGTGGAAGATGTGACAAAGCATCATATGCACTCGGAGTTTTACCAGATCGATGAGGACGCGGCGCGTATCATCAACGAGACGAAAGCATCAGGAAGGCGCGTGATCTGCGTCGGCACGACGAGCTGCCGGACGATCGAGTCCGCGGCTGCGGAGGATGGTACGCTCACAGCGTGCAGCGGGTGGACGGAGATCTTTATCTATCCCGGCTACCGCTTCAAGGTGCTTGACGGTCTGATCACGAATTTCCATCTGCCGGAGTCGACGCTGCTGATGCTTGTGTCGGCGCTCGCGGGGCGGGAACATATCCTGAACGCTTATACGGAGGCAGTGAGGGAACGGTACCGGTTCTTCTCGTTTGGGGATGCTATGCTCATTAAATAACGGCCTTGACATTTTCGAAGTATGGATTTATATTAATAATGTCTTATCGCTGATTTGTGCTTTCAAAATAAGACAAAAGCGAAAACCTCCGGAGCCACTACTCCGGAGGTTTTCTTGTCCGTTGCGGTGGACCAATCCGTCAGGCTGTGTTTACTTGTCTCTGCCCAGCCATTTGCAGATGTAATATGAGATTACACTTGCCACGACAGAGACGATAAGGTCGCTGATGTGTGCTTTCACTGTTACCACCTCCTTTCCGCTGGAGGTACACAGCACAAATATAATATCACATAAATATAATGTAAACAACATAAATTATCATAAAAATAAGTGACATATCAATGCGATCTGCTTGACGTTAGGAGCACAACGTGCTAGTATAGATTTCGTGCACACGATATTGTGAAAGATGTATCGTTTGACACATGATATGGTGTTTTTGGGGGATTTGGCTATGAAGTATCATAATATCACAAAGGACGACATGCTCAACGGCGACGGGCTTCGGGTGGTGCTCTGGGTGGCGGGATGTTCGCACTACTGCGAGGGCTGCCAGAATCCTGTGACCTGGGATCCGAACGATGGCGCGGAGTTCGGTGAGGAGCAGAAGCAGGAGATCTTTCATGAGCTGGATCAGTCTTATGTCTCAGGGATCACGTTCAGCGGCGGCGACCCGCTCTACAGCACGAATGAGCCGGTGATCCTGGAGCTCGCGAAGGAAATCCGCGAGAAGTATCCGGACAAGACGATCTGGCTTTACACCGGCTACAACTGGAATTATGTGCGTCAGCGCGAGATCGCGCGATACATCGATGTGCTGGTAGACGGAGAGTATATTCAGGCGCTGCGGGATACGCAGCTCCACTGGCGCGGCAGCTCAAACCAGAATGTGATCGACGTGCCGCGGTCGCTGGCTGCGGGCGAGATGATCCTGCACGGCGATGATGTCGCTGTCGGAAAGCAGTACGGTGAATGTCCGTCGTGCGATACGGATAAGGTGGAACGCGCGGCATCCATCCGGTGAGCGGATAAGGGAAAACGCGTGGTTCAGGGACCATGAGCGGATAGAGCTGCGTATACGGGAACATGAATCGGGATCGTAAGAGGAAATCAGAAAAGAGAAAAGAGAAAAGAGAAAAGAAATTACGTGAGAGACACAAGGGGAAGAACAGAGATGGAAAAAATCAGGATTCAATATCTGAACGATAAGATCAAGCGTTTGGAATACATTGACGGCAAATCAGATTGGATCGATCTGCGTGCGGCCGAGGATATCGTGCTGAAGAAGGGCGAATTTAAGCTGGTGCCGTTCGGCGTGGCAATGCAGCTGCCAAAGGGCTATGAGGCGCATGTTGTGCCGCGCAGCTCCACATACAAAAATTTTGGAATTATCCAGACAAACCATATGGGGGTCATTGATGAGACGTACGCCGGTCCGAATGACTGGTGGTACATGCCGGTGTATGCGCTGCGCGATACGGAGATTCATTTCAATGATCGCATCGCGCAGTTTCGCATTATGGAGCATCAGCCGAAGATCGTGTTCGAGGAGGGTCGGCTGGACGCGCCGGATCGCGGCGGAATCGGAAGCACAGGGACGAACTGAGCATATCCGATGCCTTCGGAGAAAAGAATATTTCCCGGATCAGGCCTGTTCGATGACCGTTCCGGTCTTGCCGAGATATGCGTCCAGCGCTTTGTCGATTGATGTGATGACGGCCTGGCGCCCCTGCTTCTGGAGAACGAAGTTTACAGATGCTTCGATCTTCGGGAGCATTTTATTTTTACCGAATTCATTGTTCGCGATGTGCTGCTTCGCCTCGTCTGGTGTCATGTGACGAAGCGAGACGGGGGCTTCGCTCTCATAGTTGATAATAACAAATTCCTCGTTTGTGAGGATCATCAGCATATCCGCGTCAGTCAGATCCGCAAGTCTGCCGCTGATGAGATCCTTTTCGATGACGGCACTTGCGCCCTTCAGACTGCTTCCCTGCTTGAGCACAGGAATACCGCCCCCTCCGCCTGCGATCACGATGTGTCCGGCGTCCGCCAGCGCATTGATTGCATCGATCTCCACGATGTCGAGGGGTCTGGGAGAGGCGACGATGCGCCGGAAGCCTTTTCCGGGCTCCTCCGTTACGGAATTGCCCTTCGCTTCCTCGGCGGCGGCTTCCTCGGCTGTCATATACCGCCCGATCACCTTGACCGGGTGATAGAAGGTCTCATCGTAGGGGTCTACGGTAACCTGTGTGAGTACCGTGGCGACTGTGCGGTAAATGCCGCGCAGCAGAAGCTCCGAGCGCAGCGCGTTCTGAATGTCGTAGCCGATGTAGCCCTGGCTCATCGCTGAGCAGATGGACATTGGAGCGCCGTAGGTCTCATGAAATTTGGCAAACTCGTTCATCGCCGTGTGGATCATGCCGATCTGCGGAGAATTGCTGTGTGTGATAATCAGCTGCGCGCCGTTCTCGACAAGGTCAGCGAGGATCTTCGCGGTGGACTTCAAAGCGATCTGTTGTTCTGGAAATGTTGTGCCGAGAGCCTTGTGGCCGAGCGCAACGACAACTCTTTTTTTCATATAGGAACCTCGTGCTTTCATAAGAAATAAAATGATACGATCATTATAATATTCCTTGTCGGAAAAAGCAAATCTTTTGTATCCGAAACGGAAAGAGAAAAGAGGGAGGCATATTCGGGATGGCTGTCCCATATATTGAAAGTAAGGCAGTCAGGGGTAGTCAAACGATACAAGGGATGATGGCATGGGCGGACAGAAGGACTCCTTCTATGGAATATTTTCCACGCGGTTGCGGGAGATCCTGCAAAAGGCAGATTTAGATCTTGGCAGTCTTCAGGAGCTGCGGCTGCGCTCCGGGAGGCCGGTGCTTTTACAGTATGGCGGGCATGAGTATGGCTTGCTGCCGGATGGAGCGCTTACGCAGGAGGCAGCGCGGGGGATCTGCATCAGTCGGCCGGAGCTCGAAGAGACGTTGGAGCATATTTCCGGGTATTCGCTGTACGCGTTTGACGAGGAGCTCAGGCAGGGCTTTCTGACGGTGCCTGGAGGACATCGGATCGGAGTCGTGGGAAAGCTTGTCCTGGAGGATGGAAAGGTTCAATGCATTCGCCATATTTCCTGCATGAACATTCGGTTATCGCATCAGATACGCGGCTGCGCGGACGAGGTACTGGGTCGCCTTGTGGTAGGAGGAACCCTTTGCCACACACTGATTATTTCTCCGCCGCGATGCGGAAAGACGACACTTTTGCGGGATCTGATCCGTCAGATATCCGACGGCACGAGATGGCTTGCGGGAATGACGGTCGGGGTGGTAGATGAGCGCAGTGAGCTTGCCGGCGCGTATCTCGGCGAGGCGCAGAACGATCTTGGGATGCGCACGGATGTGCTGGAGGGGGCTCCGAAGGCGGAAGGTATGATGATGCTTTTGCGTTCTATGTCGCCGCAGGTCATCGCGGTGGACGAAATCGGGAGCAGTGCGGACAGCTATGCGCTGGAAAATGTGTTTCACTGCGGCTGCAGGCTGATCGCGACTGCGCACGGAACCTCCCTGGAGGACATCAGGAGAAAGCCTCTGTTTCACAGGATGGCGCAGGAGCAGATGTTTGAACGCTATGTTGTGCTTGAAGGCGATCCGGCCGGAAGTGTGAGAGAAATATTGGATGGGCGGGGAAACTGCCTGTACCGCAGGCAGCGTGAAGAAGCCCGGACAGGTAAGAAAAGGGTATGTACCGAGGGTGGCCACGGCGGAGGTGACATGCAGGATGATGTGGATCGCGACGAAGACTGTCGGGATGCTCTGTATCATGGCGGCCTGTGTGCTGACAGGGCTCGGCTTTGAACGGCGCATAAAGGATCGCTGGGAGCTTTTTCGAGAAATGCAGGAGGCACTTACTTTTCTTGAGAAGGAGATGACATATCACAGATCGCCGATCTGCGAGGCCTTTCGCCTGGCGGCAAAGCGCTGCAGGACGAGGCTCGGGGAGACCCTTATCGAGGCAGCGGAGCAAATGGAAAAAAGGAGCGGACGCAGTTTCCCACTGATATGGGAGGACGCGCTGGGGAAAACGATTCCTTCCGGCCTGCTTACCCAGGACGAGACACAGCTGTTTGTCGAGGTTCGGGCGGCTTTGTGCAACACGGATATTGTCATGCAGAAAACACTTTTGGAGAAATATGTGGACAGGTTTCGGATGATGGCCGAGACAGAGGCGCAGGTCTGCCTTGAGAAGGGCGGCATGTACAGAAAGCTTGCGGCAGCGGCAGGCATATTTCTGGTGATTTTGCTTATTTAAGAGGGCGGAGCATGAGTGTGAATCTGATTTTTAAAATAGCGGCTGTCGGAATACTGGTCTCTGTGCTGGGTCAGATCCTGAAGCAGAGCGGCAGGGAAGAGCACGCGTTTTTGACTGGGATAGCAGGACTGCTGCTGGTGCTGTTCTGGCTGATTCCGTACATCAGTCAGCTATTTGAGACGGTCAAATCACTGTTCGCACTGTGAGGTGGCAGGATGAACATGATCAAAATTGCCTGTCTGGGACTTTCGGGCGTGATGCTGGGATTATTTCTGAAGCAGATCAAATCCCCGTATGCGGAAATGATCAGTCTGGCGACTTGCCTTCTGATTATTTTTTACAGCCTGTCGAGGCTTTCGGCGGTGTTTGAGATCATCAATACGATCGGCGCTTATTTTTCGGAGCAGAAGGATTACTTCAAAATCCTTCTGAAGATCATCGGGATTACGTACGTGGCGGACTTTGCATCTAACATCTGCAAGGATGCGGGATATAGTGCCATCGCCGGACAAATTGAGATTTTCGGCAAGATTTCAATTCTCGCGATCAGCTCGCCGATTATTCTTGCCTTGCTCGAGACGATCTATGGATTTTTGTGATGGGAGAAGCTATGAGGGGGATCGTTTCTTTGCTGTTGGCGGTTGTTTTGTTCATGGGAACAGCCCGGGCTGTGGGAGCCATGGAAGCGTCGACCGCGTCCGGATCGAACGAGCCTTCGGACCTTGCGGGCGAGCTGGAATCCTACCTGAATCTCGATGAGATCGAGAGTGGGTTTCATGAGCTTTCCGGACAGGAAGGGTTCTCCTTTTCCGATACGGTTCGAGGGCTGCTTACGGGAGAAATACCGTTTTCTGTCCATGACCTTCCGCGTCTGCTTGCGGAGCTTTTTCTGGGACAGCTGCAGCAGCAAAAGCAGATGGCACTGCAGATCCTGGTGATCGTCATGGCGTCGGCTATCTTTTCAAATTTTGTAAA
Organism: uncultured Lachnospiraceae bacterium; assembly: GCA_947627365.1. Taxonomy (GTDB): domain Bacteria; phylum Bacillota; class Clostridia; order Lachnospirales; family Lachnospiraceae; genus Choladousia. The sequence goes on from CANQVT010000024.1 coordinate 9,497, forward strand.
GATCTTTGATAACAGTCAGATTGCTGACATCAGCTTTTTTACGATGTATCTTCTGATATCCACGCTTCTGATGAGGTCGTTTATGACGATGAACCAGGATGTTGTGAAAACCTGCAGCGCGATTGGCCGTTTCATGCAGATTTTGCTGCCGTCATACCTGGTGACTGTGGTGATAAGCGCAGGCACGGTCTCTGCGATCGGTTTCTATGAGATTACGGTTCTTGGGATACAGCTTTTGCAGCTGCTGATCATTCGGGTTGTTTTGCCTGCGATCAATTTTTATCTGTTGCTGCTTCTCCTGAACCAGATGACCGCGGAGGATCATTTCTCGCGTTTCGCCGAATTGGCGGAGACGGTGATACGATGGGTCACGAAGACTATCTTCGGGATTGTAGTCGGGCTGCAGGCGGTGCAGGTGTTGACTGCGCCGGCGCTCGACTCTCTGAAAAATTCGGCGTTTCAGCGCTTGGCCGGAAGCATTCCCGGAATCGGCAATTTGCTGGATGCCGCGACGCAGACGGTGGTAGGCTCGGCAGTGGTGATCAAAAACGCGGTCGGAGTGGCCGGAATGCTTGCGCTCGTGATTCTTGGTATGATGCCTGTTCTGCGGCTTTTAGCTTCGATTCTGATTTTTCGTCTACTGTGCGCCCTGATACAGCCGATCAGTGAAAAAAGAATGGTGGAAGGGATTGCGAGCATTTCCAGAGGAACCGTTCTGCTCCTGCGTATCCTGACTACCTCTCTGTCCGTCTTTATCATTTCTCTCGCGATGATCACGGCTGCGATAAGAGGCAAATGATTTGACAGGGCGAAAATTATGTTGCTGGCAGTATAAAACGGGTGCGAAAGGAGAAGCGTGACGGTGACACAGTGGCTGAAAACCCTGGCCGGATGCCTGTGCGTTCTGACCGTCCTGATGCATTTGATCCCGAAAGGAAAATTCTCCAGCTATGTGCGGTTTTACGGAGGACTTCTCTTTTTTTTGGTCGCGGCGGGACCGATCTGGAAGCTGATGGCCGGAGAGGGAGAACTGGAACGGCTTCTGCAGTTGGAGTTTCTTCGAAACGATTATTATGACCTGGAATCTTCGGTGACAGGCATGGCGGAGCTGAAGAATGATCAGATCAGGGAGGCATACAGGGGTGAGATTGTGCGGCAGATATGTGAGATTGCTTCCGCGTATGGGATCAAGGCGGAGGATGTGCAGGTCACATTTGATGAAGATGGGTACCGTATGACGGGCGTTTCTCTGTATGCAGGCATGGCATCAGCTGCTGCGTCTGCCGTGCCGGAAAGGGCGGAGACTCCGCAAGGCGTGGGAGAAAGGGATGATCTGGCAGAAGATCAGATAGACCTTGCATCCGCTGTTGAGGCGGTGAGACGGGAGCTTGCAGGTGTCTATGCGCTGGATTTGAGTCAGATTCGCATCAGAACAGGGGAAAGCGAGAAATGGGAAAATGGATGGACAAAATAAAATCCTTCAAAAAAGAACAAATCTTGATTCTGCTGCTGTGCGGTGTACTTCTTCTGGTGATTGCGGCGCCAACGGATGATTCTGCGACACGAACTCAGTCACAGACAGAGCCGCAGATAAAAGCGCAACAAGGGACAGATACAGCTTCTGCTTTTTCGGACTCTGAAAAGGATCGCGTGCAGCAGCTGGAGAGTCGTCTGAAAGCGATACTGAGTCAGGTGGAAGGAATCGGAAAGACGGAGGTGATGCTGACTCTGAAATCGGATGGGAGGAGGATCATCGAGAAGGATATCGAGCAATCTCAGGGAAAGGAGGAGAATCAGGAGGAGAATGCGGCTGCGGTCTCGGATCAGGCGAGCAGCAGTGAAAATACCGTGTATCAGAGGGATGCTCAGGGAAATGAGCTCCCGTATGTCACAGAAGAGCTGGAGCCCGAGATCGCTGGGGTTCTGGTGATCGCGCAGGGTGCCGGGGACGCGTCGGTCATTTCTGAGATTACTGAGGCGGTGATGGCATTATTCGGGGTGGAGGCGCATAAAATCAAAGTAATGAAGATGGAATGAGGAGGACAACGTGAAACGTATTTTTAAGAAAAACCAGATTATCATTACGGCGCTGGCGATCATGATCGCTGTCGCGGGCTATCTGAATTTTTCAGGTACGCTTTTGAAGGATAAGGCGGATGCGGTGAGTTCGAGTGACAACACGCTGCTGGTGACCGATGAAAATGTCTATGCGGATACGTACACGGACGATTATTCCGATATTGTGAGTCTGGATGCGGACGTCGCAGATGAGTCGGATACGGCGAAGCTTGATGCTCCGGGCACAGGTGTCGGGGAAGCGGTGCTGGCGAGCTCTACGGTGAGCGACAATGTCCTGGCTGAGGCGAAGCTGAACCGGGAGCAGGTGCGTGCGAAGAGCAAGGAGACGCTTCTCGAGGTCATTAATAATGCGGAAATTTCGGACGACCAGAAGCAAAATGCAATCACTGCTATGACAGATATGGCGCAGAATGCGGAGAAGGAAGCTGCGGCGGAGCTTCTTCTCGAAGCGAAGGGCTTCGCGGGATGCGTCGTGAGCATCACGGACGGAAGCGCCGACGTGGTCGTAAGCGAGACGGATCTCGGCGACGCACAGCGCGCCCAGATCGAGGACATTGTCAAGCGCAAGACAGAGATCTCAGGCGAGAATATTGTAATCACAGCGAAGAGTACGACGGATGTAACATCTGCCGGTTGAGCGGAAAACATAGTGGGGATTTTCAGACAGGCATTCTGTCGTCCGAAGGAGTGGGCGCGGGATGCCTGTCTACATGTTTGAAGTGAAAGCAACCGTTTTCGCTGTTTGCCACCTGCGTACGGCACGTTTTCAACACGAAAATAGAGGGTTTCTTTTTGGAAGTATTTGTGATAGAATACCGTCATATGAAGACATGATGGGAGAAAGCTATGAAAAGTACGACGTTGGTAATCATGGCGGCCGGGATCGGAAGCCGCTTTGGGCAGGGGATCAAGCAGCTTACCTCGTTTGGTCCGTCTGGAGAAATCATTATGGATTACTCGATCAACGATGCGATGGAAGCCGGGTTCAACCGGGTGGTATTTGTGATTCGAAGGAGTATGCTGGAGGATTTCAGAAGCATCATCGGGGAGAGAATCGAGAAACAGCTTCCGGTATACTATGCGTTTCAGGAGATGGAGGATCTTCCGGACGGCTTTACCGTGCCTGAGGGCAGGACAAAGCCGTGGGGAACCGGGCAGGCGATCCTCGCGTGCAGAGGTATCGTGCAGGAGCCCTTTGCCGTGATCAATGCGGACGACTATTACGGGAAGGACGCGTTCCGGAAGGTGCATGATTATCTGGTTTCCGTCGATTGGGAAGGGCAGGAAAAGTATCGCTTCTGTATGGCGGGCTTTGTCCTGAAGAATACCTTGTCTGAGAACGGAGGAGTTACCAGGGGACTTTGCAGGGTGGACGCGGCTCGTGCGCTCACAGAGATCTGTGAGACGAGAAATATAGTGAAGACTCAGGATGGCGCCGCGGTACAGCGTCCGGACGGCACGGTAGAAAAGCTGGATCCGGAAACGCTTGTGTCGATGAATTTCTGGGGATTTACGCCGAATTTTATCGATGAGCTTGCGGACGGGTTTGAACGCTTTCTCAGAAACCTTTCCGGGCAGGAGACGACTGCGGAGTATCTGTTGCCGACGATCGTGGACGGACTGCTGAAGGAGAACCGTGTGGATCTGACCGTGCTTCAGTCAAACGACCGCTGGTTCGGCGTGACCTATCAGGAGGATGTACCGTACGTGAAGCAGGCGATTGCCGATCTGGTGAAGCGCGGCGTATATCCGGAGAAGCTGTTCGGATGAGGCATAAGGGAGGCTGCAAGACTCCTCCGGGGACGGTGAGTGAAGCCGTGCGCCGGAGGAGTCTTTGTGTCATAATTATTTTTTGAAACAAAAAAATCGGGGCAACAGGATTTGAACCTGCGACCTCTCGGCCCCCAGCCGAGCGCGCTACCAAGCTACGCCATACCCCGAAACAGTTTATATTCTACTAGAAATTCTTTTTATTGTAAAGTATAAATTCACGATTTAAAGGAGGAGAGAAGTTGCGCAGGCTGGTCTGGAGTTTGAAAGGACATTTTCCGGGAGTGCTTTTGATTATCGCGATGCTGGCGCTGCAGGTGTCCTGCGATCTGCGGTTTCCTGCTTATACGGCGGACATTATCGACATCGGCATCGGGCAGAGCGGGATCGAATCTCCGCTTGTACCGGAATTGAGCGAGACGGGGATGCGGCGTCTCCTTCTTTTGATGACGCAGGAGGAGCAGGAGACCACGCTATCCGCTTATGAAGAGGACGGGGAGGTATATCGGAAACGGAAGCTGGGAAAAGAGGACGAGCAGACTCTGGAAAAGGTAATGACTGCGCCGATGGTCGCAGTCTACGCACTGAGTACGGACGGAGCGGATTACGAGGAGGTGCTCGGGGATCTGTATGTGCCGCGGGGGATGGATGTGTTCGGAATTCTTGAGGTTCTGCCGGATGAGACGAGGCTGGGACTCACGGAAGCGGCGAGGGAGCAGATCAGGCAGATACCGCAGGATTTGATCTCTCAGGCTGCCGTGAATTTTGCGCGTGAGGACATGAGATCGCGCGGGATCGATGTGGATGCACTGCAGAGACGGTATCTGATGAAAAAAGGAGCTGCGCTGATCCTGGCGGCGATTCTTTCTGTTCTTTTTGCCGTGCTGGCGGCCGCGCTGGCTTCGAGGATCAGTGCCGAGTGCGCAGAGAAGCTGAGGCAGGAGCTGTTTGAACGTACACTTTCTTTTCGGGAAGCGGGAAGCGGACGGTTTTCCGTCGCTGAGCTTGTCGCGCGCAGTACGGGGGATATCCGGCAGATACAGCAGATGCTGGGCGTGTTTTTCCGCATGTTCTTCCATGCGCTGCTGCTCGGCGCCGGGACAGTGGCCGGGATGTTTCTGCTGAACACACAGTTCGGCCAGATCGCGCTTGCTGTCATGATTTTGTCTTTGATACTGACTGCCGGCGGCGTTTTCCTTGCGCTTCCGCGGTATCGTGTGCTGCGGATCAGCTCGGACCGGCTTGCCCGGACGGTGAGAGAAAATGTGCAGGGGATGATGACCATGCGTGTTTTCGGGACGCAGAAGCGGGAGAAAGAGCGGCTGGAAGAGGAGAGCGGCGACCTGATGAGGGCGGCGGTCTGCGCGGAACGACTGACGTCGCTGGCGCTTCCGATTCTGATGCTCCTCATGGATGCGGCCGTGCTTCTCGCGGCGTGGAAAGGCGCGTCCGGGATCAATGAGGGAAGTCTGTTGTCAGGAGGCCTGATGGCAGGGATCCAGTATCTTATGATGGAGGTCAGCGCGTTTGTGACGCTGGCGGCTTTTCTTGCCTCGATGCCGGCGGGCGTCTCGGCGGCCGCGCGGATTCAGGAGGCGTTGGAAAGCGAAACGGATGCAGGAATAAAATCCGGTCGGGAGGCCGGAGCGCATAAGGAAATGTTCCGCGCGCCGGCGCTTGAGCTGCGGGACGTCGCCTTTTGCTATCCGGGGCAGAGTATGCCGGTACTGCAAGATATTTCGTTCACGGTCGATCATGGGGAGAAGGTCGCCTTAATCGGCGGGACGGGTAGCGGCAAAACGACGCTGCTTCGGATGATTTCGGCAAACTGCGCTCCGACAGAAGGTGAAATATGGATCGACGGAAGGCAGGTCGGGAGAGAAGGATCGCGGCCGGGTCGCGGAAAGATCGGTTATGTTCCGCAGGAGGCCTTTTTGTTTTCCGGGACGGTCGCGTCGAACCTGCGTCTTGGAAAGCCGGAGGCGTCGGAGGAGGAAATGTGGGCTGCGCTTGCGATCGCGCAGGCGGAGACGTTTGTCCGCGAAAGCGGCAAGGGACTCGACATGGAGATTGCTCCGGGAGGCGCAAATCTGTCGGGCGGACAGAGACAGCGTGTCACGATTGCAAGAGCGCTGACAGGCGCGCCGGAGATCTGCCTGTTTGACGACTGCTTTTCCGCGTTGGATGCCGACACGGATGCGTGCCTGCAGGCGACTCTGGCGAAGGCGACAAAGGACGCCGCGGTGCTCGTGGCGGATCAGCAGATCCGCCGTATCATGGACGCAGACAGGATCATTGTGCTTGATGGAGGGCGTATCGTGGGGAGTGGAAAGCATGAGGAGCTGATGCGCGGCTGCGAGACATATCGGCAGATCGTTTTGTCACAGGGACCGCAGGGAGCGGCAGAGGAGAGAACGGCATGGGAAAACTGCCGGGAGATCCGGTGGGAAGCCGGAACAGCGAGGCGGATGAAAGCGGAGGCGGAGGGGGATAAGGATGAATGAGATCAGACTCTGGACCTGCCTGAAAAAATATGCGCCGCTTTTTCTGCTGATCCTTGTGTGTGCGGCAGCGTCGGCAAGTCTGGCGGCGGTGGGACCGCTGCTGCTCGGAAACGCGACTACCGTGATCTTCGACGGGATCATGTCCAAGCTGAACGGTACGGGCAGGATGGATTTTGACGTGATTGCACGGATTTTGGGGACGGCGCTGGTATTGTATCTGACGAGCGGCCTTTTCGCGGCCGCGGGCAGCCGGTTGACCGTAGAAGCGGAGGGACGGCTGGCACACCGGTTCAGGCGCATGATGGCGGAGAAGCTTCATGTGCTTCCGGCACAGTATTATGAGGCGCATGCGGCGGGAGAAACGATGGCGCGTATGACGCAGGACGCGGAGACGGTCGGGCAGAATATCGCGCAGGGCTTTTGGCAGCTGTCGACGGCAGTGCTGACGATCCTTGGGATCGTGGCGATGATGATCTTCATCAGCCCTGTGCTTGCGGCGTGCGCGGCGCTTATCGTCCCCCTGTCCTGGGCGGCGTTGTGGCTGATGGCGCGGAAGTCGAAAAAACATGTCAGAAAGTATCAGCTGCTTCAGACACAGGCGGACGCGAGGATTGAGGAATATTATACGGGACGTGAAGTGATCAGGGCCTTTGGGCAGGAAAAGGAAGCGGCGGAGGCATTCCGGCAGAGCGGTACGCAGCTTGTCGGGGCGGCGTGGAAGGCGGATTTTTATTCCAACACGATGCCGCTGGTCATGCAGCTGTTCGGAAACGCCGGTTATGTCCTGACCGCGCTGCTTGGCGGGGTGCTGGCGTTCAGCGGCGGAATACAGGTCGGCGGGATTCAGGCGTATATCCATTACATAAGGATTCTTGTCGATCCGATCCGGCAGACTGCGCAGTCTGTGGCGCTGCTTCAGTCCGCGTCTGCTGCTTGGGAGAGGATCCAGACACTCCTTGAAGAGTCGGAGGAGCAGGATCGGGAAGCCTGTGACGCGGAAGACAGAGCCGGGACGGAGGCTGAGACCGGTCGAAAAGCTTCAGGAGATCGTGCTTCGGGAGAGATTCGTTTTGAACATGTCTCATTCGGTTACGGGGAAGAATTTGTATTGCGTGATTTTTCGGCGGTGATCGCTCCGGGGCAGAAGGCGGCGCTCACAGGCGTGAGCGGCGTGGGAAAGACGACGCTTGTGAAGCTGCTGCTGCGTTTCTACGATTGCCAGGAGGGCGAGATTTATGTAAATGGCAGAGAAATCCGGACTTACGGACGCGCGGAGCTCAGGAGCAGGTTCGGGGTGGTCATGCAGGACGTCTGGCTGTTTCGCGGAACAGTGCTTGACAATATCCGTTACGGACGGCCGGAGGCTTCTGAGGAGGAAGCGCGCCGAGCCGCGGCCGCGGCGTCGGCGGATGCTTTCATAGAAAGGCTGCCGGAGGGTTATCATACGGTGATCGATGAAGAGCAGGGCGGACTGTCCAGAGGTCAGAAGCAGCTTCTGGCGATCGCGAGAGCTTTGCTTGCGGATCCTGAGATCCTGATCCTGGATGAGGCGACGAGTTCGGTCGACACGAAGACGGAGCGGCAGATTCAGACGGCTCTGCAGACGCTGATGAAGGGGCGCACCTGCCTGATCATTGCGCATAGGGCGACGACGATCCTCGGCGCGGACTTGGTGTTCCGGGTGGAGTAAGCCGTCGCAGCAATCGAGTCGGAGTCGAGCGTGAAACGGATGAAAATCCCGTGAAAAGAAGCTTGTGAAAGGAATCGAAATCTTGTGGTTGACAAATTTGTGTTTCAATGTTACATTGGATTACGAACATCAGAAAGAGAAATGCAAGGACGGAGAATAGTACGCTGATTATCTTTTTTCAGAGAGACGCCGGGTGGTGCGAGGCGTTATGAGAGATGAGCGGAACTCGCTCCCGAGCGGCTGCCCGAAATCCCTCGCGGGAGAGTAGACGCAGACGGCGCCCGGCCGTTATATCGGGGAGGATATGAGATGCAGATCCGTATCCGCAGAGTGTGTGAGCGATCACGAATGAGAGTGGTACCGCGAAAGATTCAGTAGTCTTCCGTCTCTTGGGATTTTCCCGGGAGGCGGTATTTTTTTCGCGAAAGCAATGAGCCGTGCAAAGACACTGGAGCGGGAAATGCCTGCTTGCAGGCTATTTCACGGGACAGTGGATTTATAGGGCGAAGCAATCGCTCTCTGAAAGAGCGCGATGCCGCCCCGGCGAGGGGTCCGCGACCGAGGAAAAGCGAAGCTTTTTCGAGGTTGGGCACGGCGTAGTAACTCAGAACAAATCGTAGAAAAGGAGAGTGCAGATCATGATGAATTACAAAAAGTATACGCGTCAGTATTTTATGCCGCCGACGCCGAGCATGAAGTGGGCCGAAAAGGAGTATGTGGACCATGCGCCGGTGTGGTGCAGCGTGGACCTGCGCGACGGTAATCAGGCGCTGGTCGTGCCGATGTCGCTGGAGCAGAAGGTTAAGTTTTTCAAGCTTCTGGTCGAGATCGGCTTTAAGGAGATTGAGGTCGGCTTCCCGGCGGCGTCCGACACAGAGTATCAGTTCCTGCGCAGGTTGATCGAGGACGATCTGATCCCGGACGATGTGACGGTACAGGTGCTGACGCAGGCGAGGGAGCATATCATCCGCAAGACGTTCGAGGCGCTGAAGGGCGCGAAGAACGCGATCGTACATGTCTACAATTCCACATCCCTGGCGCAGCGCGAGCAGGTGTTCGGAAAGTCAAAGGAAGAGATACTGAAGATTGCCGTGGACGGCGCGAAGCTTCTGAAGGAGCTCACCGAGGAGGCAGGCGCGGACTATCGTTTTGAGTACAGCCCGGAGAGCTTCACGGGGACGGAGGTCGACTACGCGGTGGAGGTCTGCAACGCAGTGCTGGACGTCTGGCAGCCGAAGGCCGACCGCAAGGCGATCATCAACCTGCCGAGCACAGTGCAGATGTCGATGCCGCATGTTTACGCGAGCCAGATCGAGTATGTGAATGAGCATCTGAAGTACCGTGAGAACGTGGTGCTCTCCCTGCATCCGCACAACGACCGCGGTTCGGGAATCTCGGATGCGGAGATGGGCATGCTCGCGGGTGCGGACCGCATCGAGGGCACGCTGTTCGGCAACGGCGAGCGGACCGGCAACGTGGATATCGTGACGCTGGCGCTGAATATGTACGCGCAGGGCGTCGATCCGGAGCTTGATTTCACGAATATGACGGACATTACCGACAAATATGAGGAGTATACCGGAATGAAGGTGGACGAGAGAAGTCCGTACAGCGGCGCGCTCGTGTTCGCCGCGTTCTCCGGTTCGCATCAGGACGCGATCGCGAAGGGAATGAAGTACCGCGAGGAGCACAGCTGCGAGACCTGGACCGTGCCGTATCTGCCGATCGACCCGACGGATATCGGGCGTTCCTACGACGCGGACGTCATCCGCATCAACAGCCAGTCCGGCAAGGGCGGCGTCGGCTACATTCTGGAGCAGCATTTCGGACTCAAGCTGCCGAAGAAGATGCGCGAGGCGATGGGGTATATCGCGAAGGGCGTTTCCGACGAGCTGCACAAGGAGCTGCAGCCTGACGAGATCTTCGAGCTTTACAAGGAGAAGTTCGAGAATATTACGGAACCGTACAAGATCGAGGAGGTTCACTTCAAGCAGCACAACGGCATCATCGCCGAGGTGACGGCGACCTACGAGGGCAAAAAGAGTGTGATCGTCGCGTCCGGCAACGGCCGTCTGAACGCGGTGAGCAACGCGATGAAGCGTCACTTCCGTCTGGAGTACGATCTCGTGACCTACGAGGAGCACGCGCTGGAGCAGAGCTCGAGCTCGCGCGCGATCGCGTACGTCGGCATCCGCGACAAGGCCGGGAAGATCCATTTCGGCTCCGGCGTGGACGTGGATATCATCAAGGCGTCGATCGACGCGCTGCTGACCGCGATCAACCACATGACGACCGCGCACGGGAGAGAATAAGCGTAAGCCGGTATCGGCCGCGCAGAGATATGAAAATTGACATTCAAGCTTAAGGGCAGGGCATTTTCGGAAGAAATCCGCAGCGATACTCCGGAGTGCCCTGCTTTTTTGCGCTGTCGCTGTGCCGTTTGGATGAAGGAATGGGAATAGTTCCTTTTTGGGCAATGTATACAAAAGAAAGAAAAGTTTTCATGTATATCAGAATATAATTGACAACAAAATGCATTAGTTGTATACTGAATTACGAAATATTGCTGCGTGTGTCGCGCGGCGAAAAATAAAAAAATACAGGAGGTAGCATTTATGAAACTGAGAAAAGTAATGGCAGCAGTCCTCTCGGCAGCAATGGTAGTATCGTCCGCTATGGTCGTGAGCGCGGATGAGGGTCCGGTTACACTGACGCTCTGGGGAGCTGAGGAGGATCAGGATCTGCTGAAGGAGCTTGTGGAGGATTTCAAGGCGGCTTACCCGGATCAGGAATTCGATATCTCGATCGGCGTTGAGTCCGAGTCCACGGCGAAGGACACGATCCTGACCGACGTCGAGGCGGCGGCGGATGTGTTCGCGTTTGCGAGCGATCAGATCTATGATCTCGTAGGAGCGGGCGCTCTGGCGAATCTGGTCGAGTATGACGAGGCGTTCCAGGCGGTTGCAGGGAAGTCTATTGAAGATGTGAAGGCGGCAAACAATTCGGGTTCTGTTACGGCGGCTACTGTGGACGACGGATTTTATGCGTTCCCGTTCGCGGGCGACAACACGATCTTCCTTTACTATGATTCCTCCATCGTTTCCGATGAGGCGGCGCAGTCCTGGGATACGCTCCTTGCGGCGGCGCAGGAGGGCGGCAAGAAGGTCGGCATGACTCTGAACTCCGGCTGGCACAATGTAGGCTTCTTCTACGGCGCCGGATTCACGACGGCTCTCAACGCTGATGGAACGACCACGATCGACTGGAACGGCACGAGCGCGGACGGATATACCGGCGTAGATGTGACGAAGGCTATGCTTGACATCGCGGCAAATCCGGCGTTTCAGGCAGTTCCGGAAGGCGACCTTTCCAACCAGATCGCGTCCGGTTCTCTTTGCGCAGCGCTTTCCGGCACATGGGATGCGACTGCGGCGCAGGAGGCGTTCGGCGAAGGCTATGCGGCGACAAAGCTTCCGACCTTTACGCTGAACGGCGAGCAGGTGCAGCAGGGTTCTGCGTTTGGCTACAAGTTCATGGGTGTAAACGCATACTCGGAGAACATTGGCTGGGCGGCGGTTCTGGCAGAGTTCCTGACCAACGAGCAGAGCCAGGTGAAGCGTTTTGACGCACGTCAGATCGGCCCGACCAACCTTGCGGCGGCAGAGGCGGATTCCGTCAAGGCAAACGCGGCGGTAAGCGCGGCGGTAGCGCAGGCTCCTTACGGCGTGATCCAGATGGTCGGCGGAAAGTACTGGGATGCGACGGCGAGCTTTGGCCAGAGCATTGCGGACGGCAAGATCGACGTCAACGACGACGCGGCTATTCAGGCGGCTCTCGACGAGCTGGTAGCGGGCGTTTCCGCACCGATCGAGTAATCACAGTATGCTGCATATGCGGCTTCTGTAGGATTTAACCTGTCCGGGCTGTCGCAGAATGAAAATGCGGGAGATTCCAGCGAAGGAATCTTCAACAACATTGTGCGGCAGCCTGACTTTTGTCAGGAGAGAGGCTGCAATTTCTGGGAGGAGACGATATGGGCAAGAAATCCAAAAACGGGTTTATCGCGGCGGTTGGCGGCGTTTTTGGCGCGATCGGCCGCTTTCTGGCGGATTTCGGCAGCGCGGTCGCAAAGGGCGACGCGTTTGTCAAGCTGTCTCTGCTCTGGTGGGGAGCGGGATATGCCCGCCGGAAGCAGTACGTAAAAGCGGCGATCATGACTGCGCTTGAGGCAGGACTGATCCTGTTCACGATCTTTTTCGCGCTCGATTATGTGCCGAAGTTCGGATCGCTTGGCACGGTGAAGCCGGAAAAGGTGTTCAACATGAAAACGATGAAAAACGAATGGAACGATTATGACAATTCGTTTTTGATCCTGTTGTTTTCTCTGTTCAGCTTTGTTGTCTGGGCAGCCGGTATCATTATCTGGATGAAGAATGTGGTGAATGTGTACCGCCTTCAGCTCAAGGCGGAGGCAGGCGAGCACATCAACACCTTCCGGGAAGACCTGCATTCGTATGTGGAAGAGAAGTTCCACATCACGTTGCTGACGCTTCCGGTGCTGGGGATCACGGTCTTTACGTTTGTTCCGATCCTGCTGTTGATCCTGGTCGCGTTTACGAACTATGACCAGCAGCACATGCCGCCGACAAATCTGTTCTCCTGGAACGGATTCAACAACTTCATCAGTCTGTTCGGCGGGGGCGGGATGACCATCACGTTCGGCTACGCCTTTGTGCGCGTACTGGGCTGGACGCTTGTGTGGGCTTTCTTCGCTACGTTTACGACTTACATCGGCGGTATCCTTCTGTCTATCCTGCTGAACAGTCAGAAGACCAGACTTCCGAGAATGTGGAGAACCCTGTTCATCATCACGATCGCGGTGCCGCAGTTCGTATCGCTGCTTCTGGTGAGAAACTTCTTCGCGAACGGAGGTATCGTCAACACGATCTGCGCGAACATCGGGCTGACCGGTTTTCTGCGTGATATCGGCCTGATCTCGACGAGCTACATTCCGTTTTTGTCGGCGCCGGGCTGGGCGCATGTGATGATCATTCTGATCAATATCTGGATTGGCATCCCGTATCAGATGCTGATCGCGACGGGCGTGCTGATGAATCTTCCGTCCGATCAGGTGGAGAGCGCAAGGGTAGACGGCGCCAAACCGTTCCAGATCTTCAAGAGCATCACGATGCCGTATATGCTCTTTGTGACGGGACCTGCGCTTGTGACGGATTTCGTCAAGAACATCAATAACTTCAATGTGATCTATCTGTTGACGGAGGGTGTCTACACGACGACAAACCAGGCGATGGCGAACTCGCAGGCAAAAGAGGTCGACCTCCTGGTGACCTGGCTGTTCAGGTTGACGCAGGACTACTACAATTACAAGATGGCGTCGACGATCGGTATCATCGTATTCATCATCTGCGCGTTGTTTACATTGTTTGCGTTTAACCGCATGATAGGAAACGGAAGAGAGGAGGATTACCAATAATGAGAAAGATGAAAAGTAATCGTGCCTCAAGCATTATCCTGCACAATGTATTGATCGCTTTTCTGGCGTTCGTCTGGCTGATCCCGATCATCTGGCTGGTCTGCACGTCGTTTAGCGCATATTCGGGGATGAACACCAGCACGTTCTTCCCCAGGGAATGGAGTCTGATCCACTATCAGAAGCTGTTTCAGCCGGATACGGTGCAGCAGTTTCCGCGTTGGTTCATGAACACATTTATAGTCGCGTGTTTCACGACGGTGATCTCTACGGCGTTCGTGTTGATGGTGGCCTACGCGACCTCCGTGATGCGCTTCCCGATGAGAAAGCCGCTGATGAACATGGGCGTGATCCTGAACCTGTTTCCGGGCATGCTTTCGATGATCGCAGTGTATTTCGTGCTGAAAACCTTCAATCTGACGAACAGCTACGCAGGTCTGATCATGGTCTATTCCGGATCAGCGGGACTCGGGTATCTGATCGCGAAAGGCTTCTTTGATACGATCCCTCGCGCGCTGTGCGAGGCGGCCCGTCTGGACGGCTGCAGCGAGGCCAGAATTTTTTCGACGATCATCATCCCGATGAGCCGTCCGATCATCGTGTACACGGTCATCAGCAGCTTCCTCGGGCCGTGGATGGATTTCGTGTTCGCGAAGATGATCCTGAACGCAGGCATCTCCGAGAATTATACGGTTGCGGTCGGTCTGTACAAGATGCTCGATAAGAGCCTGATCAACAGCTATTTCACGATCTTCTGCTGCGGCGGCGTACTTGTGTCGATCCCGATTTCGATCCTGTTCTTCATCATGCAGAAGTTCTATGTGGAGGGCGTGACCGGAGGCGCTGTGAAGGGCTGATACACTCTTTTTAGAAGATCGGCTCAGGCGTTTGCTAGGTGCGAATGCTTTCTGTGCGGCTGTGCTGCTGGCGATATTCTTTTGGGGTCATTCCGAAATATTCTTTGAACAATTTATAGAAATGAGTCCGGTTTGAAAAATGAAGCCGGGTAGAGATTGCTGCGATGGATCTGTCGGTTCTCGACAGATCCGCCGCGGCTTTTTTCATGCAGAATGTCATGCCGTAATCAAACAGGCACATGCCGGAATACTTGTGGACGATGCGGTTCAGATAGTCTCCGCTGTAATTCAGGGACTTTTCCAGCTCTGCGCGTGAAATGCGCCCGTTGCGTTCTTCGAGAAGATGCGTGATCCGTGAAAACAGCAGAAAATCGCTGCTTGAATCCAGGGTCACGCGCGTACAGTGGTAGTTGGCCGGCATGGAAAGATACTGCAGTACGAAACAGATGAGGTACTTTATCTGATAGGAGGAGCCAAATTGCGGAAAGAGCAGCAGCCGGATTAACTTTTCCGCGAGGATATGCAGGTTCTGGGGATGCCGCAGATTTTGATAGGCCGGAATGAAATCGAGGTAAGCTTTCTTGCCCGGTTTTTCGAGGTCAGACTGGATAAAATCATACAATTCACTGTTTAGGATTTCCTTCTCAACCTTAAAATATGAGCTCTGGACGGAACGGAAAAGCTCGTCTATAAAATCCAGCGACAGACCAATAAAAAGTACTGAGGCCTCGGAATTGAAATCTTCAGTATGTGCCAGACTGCGGTTGAGCAGACAACAGGCGCCGGTGTGATAAAGATATTCTCTGCCCTCAATCTTCTGTGTAATGCTTCCCTTTAAGACCAGCATCAGTTCAAAATAATCGTGGATATGCGTAGCGTATTTCAGAAACAGCCGATGATGCGCTTCAAACGTATCCTGATAGATGAATGACTCATCGGCAGACAGCGTAACGATATTGATATAATCAGACGGTGCTTTTCCGCTGCAGTATTCCAGTGTGACCAGAAACGGCGCCTTGATCTGATAGAAAGAGTCGGACTGGCTGGAGACATTATGTACATTGAGCACGGCATTTGCCGCATTGAAAGCGGATGCCCCGGGCATGCCGGTATAAATTGATTTTTCCATTGAAATCCTCCCTGACCATACAATCCCATATATGATACAAAAATCCGGGTGAAAATCGTTGCATGATATTGTCGCTCTCGGTGATAATTGCTAAAATCAGTTCAACAGGTACATTGATTATAGACATATTTATAAAAAAAGTAAAGGGCTCAAGGCCTGAACTTTAGAAAATCAAAAAAGACGGGAGGCTGAAGATTGAAAGGGAAAATCGCATATGGAGTGGATTTGGGCTGGGTAAGTCAGCTGGAAGCTGCGGGTGTTTCCTGGGTGGATAGTAACAGAAACGTGACTGACCCGGTTCTGGAGGCAAAGGAGCTTGGGGCAGATGCGGTTCGCCAGCGTGTTTTTGTTAATCCACCGGAAAAAGCGGTCTGGAAGAAGCCGGAGGACGTGGAATGTATGCTCGGATTTTGCGATGCCGCAGGCATGCTGAAGATGTGCCGCCGCGCGGATGAGCTGGGAATGCGCCTGATGATCGACTTCCACTACAGCGATCATTTTGCGGATCCGGTTTACCAGCATATTCCGGCTGCGTGGAGTTCTGAGGATGAGGACGGTCTGATCAACAGGTTAGCGGAACATACGGGGAAAATTCTGTCCCTGTTGAAAGAAGACGGGATTTCTCCTGAGTGGGTGCAGATAGGGAATGAGATCAATGCCGGTATCCTGCTTCCGGCCGGTAGCAGGAGAGAAAATCCGGAAGGACTTGTCCGGATGCTGAACGCTGGTTATGACACGGTGAAGAAGTGCTTTCCGGATTGCCAGGTGGTGACGCATATCGCCGGAGTGCTGGTAGTGGATGTCTGCGAGTTTTATGACCTGTTTTTCCAATACGGAGGCAGGACGGATGTGCTTGGACTATCATATTACCCGTACTGGTATCGGATGATCCCCGACAAAAAGACAGATGAGGAGGCCTTAAGTCCGCGCAGGCTGGGAGCGGAATTGCGCAGGCTGACAGACCGCTATGGAAAACCGGCGCTGATCGCGGAGATCGGCGGGCCGGATACGGAGGAAGAAGATACCTACCGGCTTTTGTGGGATACCATCGAGGTATTAAAGGAGTACGGGGAGGACACGGGACTGTTTTACTGGGAGCCGGAGGTTTGTTCGCAGCTGCTTCCCGACTGTTATCCGCTGGGAGCCGCACGGCTTGTGGACGGGCACGTCCTGCAGTATACGAAAGCACTGTCGGCATATCGCGACAGCAAATTATAAAATAATTTTATAAAGGAGGAATCACAATGAAAAAACAATTCCTGGCAGCCGTATTATCTGCGGCGATGATTGGCACGATGATGCTTTCCGGCACGGCGGCAGCTGCGGAGGACACAGTACAGACCCTGACCGTCTGGTGTTGGGATCCGAACTACAACATCAACGCCCTGCGCGTGGCGGAGCGGATCTATCAGCAGGATCATCCGGGTTTTACGCTGGATATTCTGGAGCGCAACGCGCAGGAGACCATCGAGAAGCTTGCGACGTCCACCACATCCGGGAAAATGGACGAACTGCCCGATGTGATGCTGTTTGACGACACTATGGTAAAGCAGGAACTGCTCAGCTACCCGGAAGCGTTCACAGATCTGACGGATCTCGGCTTCAATTACGATGAATTTTCACCGAGTAAGGTCGCTTTTTCCACGATTGAGGGAAGAAACTATGGTATCCCGTTTGACAGCGGCACTGCGCTCGCGTTTTACCGTACGGACGTGCTGGAAGAAGCAGGCTACACGATCGATGATTTCACGGACATTACCTGGGATGAGTTTATCGAGAAAGGAAAGGTGGTGCTGGAAAAGACCGGCCACGCACTGCTAAACGGCATGGGCGCGTACAATCAGGTCGCGATCATGCTTGCGTCTGCGGGAAGCGGTTATTTTGATGAGGACGGCAATCTGAATATCGCAGACAACAAGGCCATTAAGGAAATTGTCCGCATCTACACAGAGATGGTAAACGGCGGGGTCTACATGGAGGAGACCGGATGGGATATGTATCTGGGCAACATCAACAACGGCACCGTGGCGGGCGCGATGAACGGTTGCTGGATGATGGCCTCCCTGCAGGCGGCGGAGGATCAGTCCGGGCTGTGGGCTGTGACTAATCTGCCGAAACTGGACGGCATCGAGGGGGCGACCAACTATTCCAGCCAGGGCGGCTCCACCTGGACGATCAGCTCAAACTGTCAGAATCCGGAGCTGGCTGTAGATTTCTTTAAGAGCACTTTTGGCGGGAGCACAGAGCTTTACGATGAGATCCTTCCGACAGGCGCGGTCGCCACATGGCTGCCGGCGGCAGACAGCGAGAAGTATGAGGAGCCGGTGGCGTTCTTCAGTGATCAGCCAGTGTTTTCTATCATTACGCAGTACTCCGCAGACATTCCGATTTTCATTACGAACGCGTACGATTCAAGCGCGCGCAACGCGGTGGTGAATGCGATTACGAATGTGATTTATTCCGGAGCGGAGATCGACGCGGAATTGCAGGCGGCGGAGGATACGGTAGCGTTTGAGATGAGCGCGTAAAACAGACCGCCGGGGAGGTGCCATTTTGAAGAACAGAACAATTGGTATCAGACAAAGGCAGAGCATGACAGGCTGGGCGTTTCTTACCCCGGCCGTCATTCTTCTGGTTGTGATGAATTTTGTGCCGATCTTTCAGGCACTTCTGATGTCGTTCCAGTCCGGGCGAGGGGCGCAGATGAAATGGAGCGGCATCGGCAATTATCTGCGGATGTTTAAGGACTCGGTCTTTTTGCAGTCCATGAAAAACACCGGACTGTATATGGTCGTCACAGTCCCTCTGATGATCATCATCGGCATTTTGCTCGCCGTCCTGCTCAACGATCCGCAGTTGAAGCTGAAGGGAGTTTACCGTACCTGTATTTTTCTTCCGGCTGCCGTTTCGCTCGTCGCCTCAGC
The DNA here is from genome assembly GCA_947627365.1 of uncultured Lachnospiraceae bacterium. Lineage (GTDB taxonomy): Bacteria > Bacillota > Clostridia > Lachnospirales > Lachnospiraceae > Choladousia. The sequence continues at coordinate 27,941 of CANQVT010000024.1, forward strand.
TGTGATCTTCCGCTCGCTGTTCGCGACGGACGGATTTGTGAATATGGTGCTGGTTCGTCTTGGAATTCTGAAACGAGGCTACAATTTTCTGGGACATCCAGCAAGCGCAAAGATTGTATTGATGATCATGCGCGTCTGGCGCTGGGTAGGGTATCAGATGTTGTTCTTTCTGTCCGCGTTGCAGAATATCGATCCAGGGGTCTACGAGGCGGCAAAGATAGACGGGGCGACCTCCGTCCAGTCCTTTTTCAGGATCACGCTCCCGCTGCTGAAGCCAATGATCCTGTACACGCTGATCATGTGTATCAACAGCGCAATCCAGGTCTACGATGAATCGGTGAACCTGACGGGAGGAGGCCCTGGCAATTCCACTCTGGCAATGGCGCATCATATTTACAATACGTCGTTTGTGAACGTTCCGAATTTCGGCTATTCCTGCGCCATGTCCATGCTGATCCTCGTGGTGGTGGGCGTGCTGACCTTTATACAGATGAAAGCAGGTGATACGCGTGAATAAAAAAATACTGCCGCGAATAGCAAAAAACGCGATCCTGATCGTGATCTCTTTGTTCTGTGTATTTCCGCTATTCTGGATGATCATTGCGGCGACAAATAAAAGCTCGGATGTGATCGGTGGGAGGCTGGTGCCGGGCACTTATCTTATGGAAAATTTCAAGAGTTTGACGACGACCTATGAGGTCCTGCCGGCGCTGATCAATTCCGTAAAATATTCCGTGGCAACCTCGCTTGCGTCCATTGTAGTCTGCTCGATCGCCGGCTACGGCTTTGAGATCTACCACGACAAGCACAAGGATAAGCTGTTCCGTGTGCTGATGCTGACGATGATGGTTCCGTTTACGGCAACTATGATCCCGCTCTATCGTATGTATGCGAGGTTTAATCTGTTAAACACAACGATTGGCTTTATTCTGCCTTCGGTATCTATGATCGCGATGATTATGCTGTTTCGCCAGAACAGCCGCGCATTTCCTATGGAGATCATCGAGTCGGCCAGAATTGACGGAGACAGCGAGCTGGGAATTTTCTTTCGCATGTATGTGCCGTCCATGAAGCCGACCTATGCAGCGGCCATGACGATCACCTTTATGAATGCCTGGAACAATTTCATGTGGGCAAGGCTGATTATGTCGGACGCGTCTACGCAGACGTTCCCGATGCTGGTATCGAACATGACCGCAGGACATTTCGTGGACTACGGGCAGCTGATGCTCTCTGTGCTGATTTCCACGTTGCCGACGATCGTGGTATTCTTCGCCCTGCAGAAAAGCTTTGTGGCCGGTATGACCGGGGCGGTGAAGGGGTAAGTATTACGGATCCTGTGTGAAGCAATACTTGACAAATGTTCGCATTATGTTTAAATTAAAGATGATTTTATCATTTCAGTATGACAGGTTTACCCGGCATAGATGTGTGTTTCTCTGAAAACAGAACTTTCAGGACGGAATGCGCTGATTTGCCGGGTAATACTATCGGGCTGGATAGCTGTCGGCGGCTGAAATACGATCCCGCCCGGGACAGACGACATGGAAAGGAAGGAATGACTATGGGAGAGTTTATCCTGAACATCATCCACCGCCCTGAGATGGTGCCGGAGTACGCAGAGAAAGTGACCGGACACGGGCAGGCGGAGGATATCGGGCGCAAGGCCCTGCTGACGGAAAGCCTCGACATTTTCAAGACGCAGCAGGAGTGCGCGCACAAGAACGGGCTGAAGACGACAATCGAGATGACCTACGCCAGCCTGTTCAACGACGAGGCGGTCGCTCTCGCGAAGGAACACCACGAAAAGTACGGGGATGAGATCGCCCTGACGCTGCTTGGTCTGCCGTGCAAGGAGTTTCGAGAGAAATATAAGACGAAGGATTTCTGCATCTGGATGTTCTCGATGGAGGACAAGAAGGCGATCGTAGAGGACGTCTTCGGAAAGTTCCACGAGCGCTTCGGCTTCTATCCGGAGTCAACCGGCTCGTATTACATGGACGCGGATCTGATCAACTACATAAAGGAGCGCTACCCTTCGGTCAAGTGCGCGGTGGCGACCTGCTGGGAGGAAGGGCCGAAGGCTTATCACACCTGCAACAACAGCTGGTATACTTTCATGGACGGCGGCCCCTGGGCGCCGTGGATCCCGTCGAAGCAGAACACACATGCGCCGGCCGCGAACGAGGCGGAGGACTCCGGCATCGTCGCGATCCCGCACTTGAGTCGCGACCTGATCGCCTGCTACGACGGCAACGGATCGAACTTCGGGACACACCCGCAGAACGTGCTGCGCGGGATGATTTATGACACTGAGACCTGGGAGTTTCCTTATCTCTACAATCTGATCGACCAGTACCGCTATCAGGAGAAGTTCAACAACGGCTACGCTTACAATATGATGTTCGTCGGGCCGGGCTGGATGAACAAGATGGGGCGCTGGGAGTCCCCGTATGAGCTGCTGCTGAAATCTTATGAGGACGGTTGCGCCTACTATGGTAAGCTCAAGAAGGAGGGCAAGCTCATCGACATGACGATGAGCGAGTTTGCCGATTATTACCGGAAGAAGAAGTCTTATACGGAGCCGGAGTGCGCGCTGTGGAGAGATATTCTCTACGGGAGCAAGAAGCAGGTCTTCTGGTACTGCGATCCGTACATGCGGGCCTGCGTGAACATGGATCAGGGCGGCGCGATCGTCGATCTGCGCCCGTACGTGGCGAAGCTTGAGTGGCCGGTGGGCATCGGCACGCCGCATATCCAGGACGCGAGTTATCCGTTTCTGATCCAGGAGAAGTACCGCGCGGGTTATTTCACACACTACGCGGGCGAGGGGACGGTGCGCAGTGCGAAAATCTGTCACGGCGGCGAGGAGGTTGACCTTTGCCTCTGCCGCACGAAGGCACATTTCTCTGAGAATAGAAGACCAGGCGATGCAGGATGCGAAATCGTCGAACGTGTTCTGACGCTGGATCCGGTGGAGATCGAATTCTCCGACCTTAGCGTAAAGTTGCAGACGGTGATTACGTTCACGGAGGGCAGCAGTTCGATTAAGATTGAGCGGAAGGTGCTGGAGATGAGCGATCCGTCCGCGGACGTGACGATCAACGAGTATATGGTCGGCTGCTACGGGACGACCGAGTACACGGAGGATATGTCGAGCCTTGTGCTTTCGGTTGGGAAGGGCGCGCAGAAGACGGAGCTTCCCTATGAGTACAAGTGCAGAGAGGCGTCGGTGAAGGATGCCGACGCGGTCAGCTGCCTGCTCCCGCCGATCGATACGCGCGTCACCCTGACCTGCGAGGGCAGGGAGAAGGAAGGCTATTTCAAGGAGGGCTATGCGTTCAGCCCGATGTTCACGCTCGGCTATACCGGGAAACTCTGCGAGAAGGAGGTCTTTGTGACATGGCTCAATCTGGAAAAGGTAAATTAAATTATCGCTGTCCGTCCTGCTTCATGCGCGATCTGGACCTCGATATGTTTTACGATAAGGAGAGAAAGGAATATTACTGCATCCGCTGCCAGTACCGCGGGAGCGAGGAGGACGTGCTTGCGAAGAACCAGATGGCGCGCTTCCGCTACGGCGATATGATGCGGCGCTTTGCGATGGAGGACTTCGAGAAATTCGACGACTGATGAGATGGTTCCGGACGACTTGCGGACGACGGTCGGGCGAAAGATCAGGCCGCGTGTGGAGGAACATGAAATGGGTAATTTCATCAAGGGCATGGATCTGTCGACGCTTCTGGAGGTCGGGCGCTGCGGAGGAAAATTCTACGATCACGGTGTGCGCGGGGACGCCATGGACATCTTGAAGAACTATGGGATGAACATGGTGCGCCTGCGCCTCTGGAACGATCCCTTTGACGAAGCGGGCAACTCCTACGGCGCGGGCGGCAGCGACATCGAGACGACGCTGACGCTCGCGAAGCGGGCAAAGGAAAAGGGTGTCGGTTGGCTGCTGGATTTCCACTACAGTGATTTCTGGGCGGATCCTGGCAAGCAGACCCTGCCGAAGGCGTGGCGCGGGATGGACGCCGGACAGCTGGAGACGGCGGTCTACGATTACACGAAAGAGGTGCTCGCGCGCTGCAAAAAAGAGGATATTCTGCCGCAGATGGTGGCGGTCGGGAACGAGCTTTCCAATGGCCTTTTGTGGCCGTACGGAAGGACGCCGAACTTTGCGAACATCGCGCGATTCGTGAGCGCGGGCATTCGCGCCGTGCGTGAGATGGAGGCAGAAGTGCGCGAGAACCACTCGACAGATGCACAGGCAGGCACTCAGACGGTGTGCGGCCAGTCTGAAATCTCTGTGATGATCCATCTGGATAACGGCGGGAACAATGCGCTGTACCGCGGCTGGTTTGACTCCTATTTTGCAAACGGCGGCGCGGATTTTGACTGCATTGGGCTGTCTTATTATCCGTTCTGGCACGGGACACCGGCGATGCTGAAAGCCAACATGGACGACCTCGCCGTGCGTTATAAGAAGGATCTGATCGTGGCGGAGGTCTCGATGGGCTATACGATGGAGGATTACCGGTCCTATGAAAAGCTGGCGGCGAACGAGCGCAAGGGAATGGCGACCAGAAAGGAGCTGGCAGACGCGATCGACTATCCGATGACCCCGCAGGGACAGTCTGATTTCATGCGGGACGTCCTGCAGATCATCCGTGAGGTTCCGGATGGACGCGGCAAAGGCTTTTTCTATTGGGAGCCGGCCTGGATTCCTGTACCGGGGAGCGGCTGGGCGACGGAAGCTGCCTGCGCGTATATCGGTGAGAGCGGTCCGGGAGGAAATGAATGGGCGAATCAGGCTCTGTTTGACTATGAAGGGAACACACTTCCGGCGTTGGATGTGATACGTGATTTTGGGAGGAACTTATGAACAATATGACTATGAGAAAACAGAATACGGGCTGGAAGCTGCCGTCGATCTCCACATTCGGACTGAAGATGTTCGCGTGCGTGACGATGCTGATCTGCAGCATCGGCGCGTCGGTCGTACAGGACGGGATCATCCATCTCGACAATTATACGCAGGCGGAGCTCATGCAGGCGATGGAGACACAGCCGGATCTTGTGATGATGGCGGGAATCGCTTCCTCGATGCAGATCGTCGGCGGGCTGGCTGTCCCGATCTTTGCTTTTCTTTTGGTGGAAGGCTTTCGAAATACCTCTGATTTCAAAAAATATCTTTTGAGACTTTCTGTTCTCGCGCTTGTCAGCGAGGTGCCGTTTGACCTTGCAATGCAGCAGACCTTTTTTGATTTTTCCATTCAGAACCCGGCGTTCGGAATCGCAATCAGTTTGCTGATGCTATACGTACTCGATCTGTTCAGGGACGGGAAGGGAGCGGTCGCGATCCTGGCCCGTATCTGTATTGTGGTCGGGGCGCTGGTCTGGGTTACCGTGTTGCGTGTGCAGTTCGGGCCGAGCACGGTGCTGCTTGCCGCGATCTTTTATCTGTTTTACGCGAGAAATGTGTTGAAAACCTTGCTCGGCATTCTGGTCAGTTTGTTCTCCATCACAGGTCCGTTGTCGTTTTACCTGATCTGGCTTTACAGCGAGGAGCAAAAGCACAAGGAATGGAATCGCTGGTTCTATGTGTTTTATCCGGCGCATTTTCTTATTCTGGGGGTCATTGTCACTTTTCTGATGAAATAGAAACCCTGTAAGTGTGAAGAAAATAATATAGTTACAAGATATTACAAAAATATTAATATCTCGACTTTGCATCTGAAAATTCTTCTAAAAATCCCATAAAACCTTGAAAATAGGCGAAAAAAGTCGAATTCGTAATCTGTCAAAATGGACAAACAGACAGATTCTGAATTGTTAATATGGATAAAAATATAAGAAAAATTCAATTATAATTATACAAAAACGACAAATATTTGAAGGCGAATTATGTCGACCAAATAATATGTTACAAAAATATGAAAAATATATTGACATAACGTTTCAAAGTTTTGTATAATACGGGTACGTTGGGAGCAGTATAGTAAACGAGCTGCGACCGTAAAAGGCTGCGGCACAAACGATAAGGGACAGAAGAGGCGGACATGGGGAGATATCTACCACAAACGACAGGAGAGTTTATGATGCTGTTACGAGACGAAATGAAATCACTCGCTGATTTCACGAGGCGTATCATGTGCCGGTACATCAGGGACATTGCATCTATGCTGGCGGGTATTGTACTTGTCGTCGGCGTTGCACTGATCATACCGGAATTTGACACCAGCGGTCACGGCAGGGTATATGCTGTAGATTCTCAGGAGGATGAGGATGGAAGGGCGCAGCAGCTGCAGGCAGGACTGATGGGAGTTGTCAATGGTGTGGCATACATGGAGCGGTATTCTGATGCTGCACGGCTTGTGAGCGTCGCAGATGCGAATGAAAAAGTACTGGCGGGGATAAAAGGGCTCGATAGGAGAGCCATCCACCGGACGTCGATCGAGGAAGGCACGAAGATTGCCAGTGAGCTTGGCTACTACGCGCAACAGGCAGTATACGAAAACCAGATGTCGCAGGACGATTATTACACATTGTTGCGAATTGTGGAGGCAGAAGCTACAGGCGGAGATCTGATGAGCAAGATGATCGTGGCACAGGTGGTTCTCAACCGTGTACAGGATTCGCATTTCCCTGATAATATCTATGATGTGGTCTGGCAGAAAGCGCAGTTTCAGCCTACATCGGACGGGCGAATCTACAGTTGTACCGTTACGGAATCAACAATAGAGGCTGTCGACCGGGTATTGCAGGGCGAGGATTACTCACAGGGCGCTTTGTTCTTCATTGCTCGCGACGACGCGGACTTAGACTGTGCAAGCTGGTTTGACTCCAGCCTTGTCAAGATGTTTGAGTATGGCGGACATGAGTATTTTACTTTTGCAGAATATGTGAGTAATACATAAGAAGGAATCCTGCATTGCAGGATTCTCAGACTGTAGACAAAGCTGGTGCCGGAGACAATCTCCGGCACCACTTTTCGATTCCATGCCCGATTTTTATCCA
>CANQVT010000025.1 GCA_947627365.1 uncultured Lachnospiraceae bacterium
AGGACGTAGCGTTCGTTTGATTCGACCACAATCTTAATCCCATCCTCACCGGTGTAACGCGAATTTGCCCGAATGGTGTCGCGGCTCTCGACAATGCAGTTCTCGAGATACACATTATCGCCGAGATAAACATCATTCAATACAATTGAATTCTTGATGACACATCCTTCTCCTACGAATACCTTCTTGAAGATCACTGAGTTCTCCACATATCCGTTAATGATGGATCCGTTCGCGACCAGGCTGTTCTTTACCACACTGCCCGGATTGTACTTTGCAGGCGGATTGTCATCAACCTTCGAATGTACGTCCGGATACTCACGGAAGAAGTAATCCCGCACCTCCTTCTTGAGAAAGTCCATATTCGTCTGGTAGTAAGACTCTACCGAGGCGATGTTGCTCCAATACTCCTTCATCTTGTATCCGAAGATCCGCTTCACATCCTTGTAGCGAATCAGTACATCCTTGACAAAATCATGTCTTCCTTCCTCGACGGACTTCTCGATCAGCTCGATCAGCTGGCGTCTGCGGATCACGTAGATGCCGCAGGAAACGGTGTGCGACGCGGCTGCCATCGGCTTCTCGTCGAACTGGACGATCCGGCTCTCCTCGTTCATCTGCAGGATACCGAACCTTGTGACATCCTCTGAAGCGGGGACGTCCTTGCACACGACCGTGATGTCCGCCTTTTTCGCGATATGGTACTCGAGCACCTTCGCGTAATCCAGCTTGTAAATTCCGTCGCCCGAGGCGATCACCACATACGGCTCATGGCATTCCTTGAGGAAGTCGAGGTTCTGGTGGATTGCGTCGGCCGTGCCCCTGTACCAAAAGTCATTGTCTGAGGTCACCATCGGCGGAAATACGAAAAGCCCGCCCTGCTTTCTGCCGAAATCCCACCATTTGGAGGAGCTTAAGTGCTGGTTGAGCGATCTGGAATTGTACTGCGTCAGCACCGCAACCTTCTGAATGTTCGAGTTCGACATGCTGCTCAGCGCAAAGTCGATGCTCCGGAAGCTGCCAGCGACCGGCATCGCCGCGATCGCTCTCTTGTTCGTCAATTCTCTCATCCGAAAGCTGTTGCCCCCGGCCAAAATCATACCTACTGCTCTCATTGGACATCACCTGCCTTATCTAATGTTTCCCCGCTCTCCAGAACTCCATTCGGATAATCCTCCGGCACGGTGACGCCTGTGACAGCGGTATTCTTCCCTATTCTGACGCCATCCGGGATCACAGCGTTCTCTCCGATCACCGCCAGACCAAACGCATAGACCGACGGCTTCACCTTGTTCGGAAGCTCCTCGCCGATACCGACCTGCGCGCCCTGGCCGATCTCCGCATTCTCCGCGATGATGCCCTTCTCCACGACCGCGCCTTCCTTGATCACTGCGTTCTGCATGATAATCGAATCCCGGACGACCGCGCCCTTCCCGACAACCACGCCGCAGCCGATGATCGAATTGTACACCTCGCCGTAGATCTCCGATCCGTCGCCGATCAGGCTGCGCTCGATCACGGAATCCGCAGAGACAAACTGCGGCGGAAGGATGTCGTTCGTCGTATAGATCTTCCAGAACTCCTCATAGAGATTGAACTCCGGAATGATGTCAATGAGCTCCATGTTCGCCTCCCAGTAGGAGCCGAGCGTCCCGACGTCCTTCCAGTAGCCATTGTACTCGTAGGCCACGAGCGTCTCACCCTTCTCATGGCAGTACGGGATGACATGCTTGCCGAAGTCGCAATTGCTCTGCTCGGAGAGAGAAATCAGCGCCTCCTTGAGAGCCGGCCACGAGAAAATGTAAATACCCATGGAGGCAAGGTTACTCTTCGGCTCCTTCGGCTTCTCCTGGAACTCTGTGATCCTGCCGTCCGCGTCCGCGACCACGATACCGAAACGGCTCGCTTCCTCCTGCGGCACCGGCATTACCGCGATGCTGACGTCCGCATTGTGTGCCTTGTGGAAATCCAACATCACTTCATAATCCATCTTGTAGATATGGTCGCCGGAAAGAATCAGCACATAATCCGGATTGTAGGACTCCATGTAAGCCAGGTTCTGGTAGATCGCGTTGGCCGTGCCCGTGTACCACTCGGTCTTCCCTACCTTCTCATACGGCGGAAGCACCGTCACACCGCCCACGTTGCGGTCTAAGTCCCACGGGATGCCGATACCGATATGCGTATTCAGGCGCAGCGGCTGATACTGGGTCAGGACGCCGACCGTGTCGATACCGGAATTGATACAGTTGCTCAGCGGAAAGTCAATGATGCGGTATTTCCCGCCGAACGCGACTGCCGGCTTGGCCACCTTTGATGTGAGCACGCCGAGACGACTGCCCTGTCCGCCCGCCAGAAGCATAGCTATCATTTCTTTTTTAATCACCTGTTATCACCTCTTGCTGTATTAATTTAAATCATTATAGCACAGCTTTTCCAATTAGTGAACATTTTTTACAATTATTTCTTTTATTTTTCAAGTTTTTTTATTATAAATACCACATTTATCTTTTTGTCCTTATATCTTGTATCATTATAATTTGATTAATTTGATGTGTCTATTCGATTATTTTTGTTAATTTTCACTGTTTCCTGACCTTTCTTGACCGTTTTCCCGGAAATTTGCAACAATTCCAGATATTGTCTCACAGTTTAGAATAACTCGAAAGGACTGCCCCTGCAAAGCAAAGCGGTTTACAAAAAGTCTTGGAATTTTTCAGCGAAGAGCGTATACTGTAATAGAAGAAAAAAATACGGAGTTTTTTACATAGGTTACAGCCGGGCTGTCTGCCTGAGCAGCTGGGCTGCGGACGTACATATTAATCAGATAAAGGAGATTTTCAAATGTATCAGATAGATTATAACCAGCCGGCGCATGTACATTTTATCGGGATTGGAGGAATCAGCATGAGCGGGCTGGCGGCTGTGCTGCTGAATCGGGGCTTCACCATAAGCGGCTCCGATTCCCACGAAAGCCCTCTGACCGCCTGGCTTTGCGGACTCGGGGCATCCGTCTCATATCCGCAGAGCGCCGCCAACATCACCGATGATATCAGTGTGGTCGTGTACACGGCCGCGATCCACCCGGACAATCCGGAGTATCAGGCAGCAAAGACAAAAGAAATCCCCATGCTGACACGGGCGGAGCTGCTCGGCCAGCTCATGAGCAATTACGATACCTCTCTGGCCGTATCCGGCACGCACGGGAAGACGACGACCACCTCCATGCTCTCGCATATCATGATGCGCTGCAGCCTGGACCCGACGATCTCAGTCGGGGGGATTCTCCCGTCCATCGGCGGCAACGTCCGCATCGGCGCCTCGGAATATTTTCTGACCGAGGCCTGCGAATACACAAACAGCTTTTTAAGCCTGTTCCCGACACTCGGGATCATTCTCAACATCGACGCCGACCATCTCGACTTTTTCAAAGGCCTCGATGATATCCGCCACTCCTTCCGGCGCTTCGCCGAGCAGATCCCGGAGGGCGGCGCGCTCGTCATCAATGCGGAGATCCCGCGGCTTAATGAGCTCACGGCCGGCCTTTGCTGCCGTGTCGTCACCTACGGCGTCGGCTGCGGCGACTACCAGGCTGCCAATGTCAGTTATGGCGAGCTGGGACAGGGCAGTTTCGACTTAGAGAAGGACGGGCAAACCCTCGGTCACTTCACGCTCTCCGTCCCCGGCAGGCACAACGTCTCGAACGCGTGCGCCGCGCTTGCAGCCGGTTTTCTGCTCGGGCTTCCCGCCAGTCAGATGGCCGAAGGCCTCGCAGAATTCAAAGGGACAGACCGGCGCTTCCAGAAAAAGGGCGAGATCGGCGGCGTGACGATCATCGACGACTACGCGCATCATCCGACGGAGATTCGCGTCACACTCGAAGCCGCGAAAAAGCTGCCGTACCGCCAGGTATGGTGCGTATTTCAGCCGCATACCTACACCCGCACAAAGGCGCTGATGGACGATTTCGCAAAAGCACTCTCCATCGCCGACAAGATCGTGCTCGCCGATATCTACGCGGCGCGAGAGACCGACACGCTCGGGATAAACTCCGATCTTCTGCGGCAGAAGCTCTGTGACATGGGTAAGGACGCATGGTACTTCCCGACCTTCGACGAGATCGAGACTTTCCTGCTGGAGCACTGCGAATCCGGCGACCTGCTGCTCACGATGGGCGCGGGAGACGTCGTGAAGATCGGCGAGAAGCTGCTGGGACTTTCATAAATCCGGCAGCAGCAGCCACAGACACGTTGGCACACCCCGCCCCTCTCAAAAAATTTTTATAAACAAATTTATCCACACCGAAAGCTGTTGCCTCTGCGCAAGGTTTTCGGTGTTTTCCACATTATCCACAGGTTTATGCACAATTCGCTCGCATATTCCCTCCCCATTTTCTGTGGACACTACCGTTGACATAACATTTCGACAAAATTCTCGCCGCTTCTGCAATTTTTCTTTTCGCCCTGTATTATTGTCAACTTTTTATCCACATTATCCACACAGTCCACACGCCCTCCCGCATGGATAGCCCTCTCAAAATGGATGTTCTCATTTCCGGCAAGTTATGGTATACTGTTCGTGTTCAATTCATATAAAATGTAATCCGGACGCCCTGCAAGGGCTTGCAATGTCAGGGCCGTGCGGAAGCGCCCCCTCACGTTCGTTCAGCGGCATATCGTCGGAAAGCATTTGAGAACGCTTCGCGTTGCTTTCCGACTCCCGCTCGCGCTTAATCGGGCACGCAGCGGTGCATAAGCTCGCTTACGCTCACCAAGCACCGGTGGCCCTCAATGATCTGCCCTGACACAGCAAGTCCCTTTTGCCGGGCTGTGCTTGGCATGCGGCAAAGCATTTATACTTATGCATTTTTGCAGAATAGATCAGCGAATTATGCGTCTGTCACAAACAGCCGCAGGAATGCCGGATGTTGCCTGTCCGCACGCAAACGATAGGCAGTTCGACGCAGGATTCGCGAGCATAGCGACAGATGTCGGAGCATGTCTGAGCGAAGCGAGTTTGCGGAGACAGCTGTCCATAGGCGGCGCAGCGAATCAAGGAGAACAACGTGTTTGCGGTGGACAGGCACATCGACTCCTGCGGCGTCCGGATAGCCAACATAAGCAAAACGCGAAGTTCATTCTGGAGGGAGAGACCATGAAGATCTTCACAGACGCCCCGGAGGGCATGACGGTCGTGCAGAACGCTTTCATCGACCGCTTCATGCCGCACGCGAACGGGGAATTTGTCAAAGTATATTTGTATCTGCTCAGATGCGCCGACTCGGGGCAGGAGCTTTCGCTCGCCTCGATCGCGGATGTCTTCGATCACACGGAAAAGGACGTGCGCCGCGCGCTCGCCTACTGGGAAAAGCAGCAGCTTTTGAAGCTGAAGCTGTCATCGGATGGGACGATCTCCTCCGCGACCTTTCTGACTCCGCCTGCGGAGGAACGCGCAGTATCTGTCTCTTCCGCTGCTGCCGGACGAGATCAGGACTCCGGCGCTGCGGCGTCCTCTGAGAATGCCACGGACAAGCCGTCTCTCTCGATCAAGGCGCAGGACATGCCCAGCCGGGCACGCGTCAAGGCACTCTCCGGGCAGAAAGAGATCCGGGAGCTGTTCTTTATCGCGGAGCAATACCTGCAGCGTCCGCTGGCCTCGGCAGAGCAGGACGACCTCATCTACTATTACGATACGCTTCAGTTCTCTCCGGATCTGATCGAGTATCTGCTGGAATACTGCATCTCGAAAGGTTCCCCGAGCCGGCACTATATGCGCAAGGTGGCGCTCGGCTGGGCGGAGGCCGGCATCACTACCGTGACGCAGGCCAAGCAGGACACGAACCTTTACAACAAAAATTACTACGCTGTCCTCAACACCTTCGGCATCAAAGGGCGTGCGCCGGCCATCCCGGAGCAGGAAATGATGGCGCGCTGGTTTGGCGAATTCGGCTTCTCCATGGATCTCGTCCTGGAAGCGTGCAAGCGCACAATCCGCCAGACCCATCAGCCTCGCTTTGAATATGCGGACAGCATTCTCAAAAAATGGCACAAAAGCGGCGTATCCTCGATGGCCGATGTGGAGCGTCTCGACGCACAGCGCAGACAGGAGCAGGAAAAGCCGACACAGAAGCAGTCGGCTTCTGCCCCCAACCGTTTCAACAACTTCTCGCAGAGGAAATACGACTACAGCCAGCTTGAGAAGAAGCTGCTGAACCAATGAACGTTGCCGCCCGGCATGATATATGGAGAAAATGTTATGGGACTTACAAATACACAGTACAACACGATCATGAGGGACTATCAAAGGCAACAGGCCAGGAATCAGCGTGAGCTCGACGAGCGTACAAGGGAAGTCTACGGGCGTTTTCCGGAATTGTCCGAGCTCGACGGGCGCATCGCGTCCGCCAGTACCACGTGTGCCCGACGGCTTCTGTCCGACGACTCCGCGTCTCTGAGCGAGCTGCGCTCCGAGATTGCCCGATACTCTGCCCGGAAGGACGAGATCCTCCATGAGGCGGGCTATCCGGCCGACTATCTGTCGCCGAGATATCGCTGCGCCGACTGTCAGGACACCGGCTATATCGGCTCCAAACGCTGTCACTGCTTCGATCAGGCGGCAATCGATCTGCTGTACACGCAGTCCAGGCTGCGCGAAGTGCTGGCGGAGGAAAATTTCTCTACCTTTTCAATGGAATATTACTCCAAAGAGATCATCGATCCGCTCACCGGTCTCTCCTCCTACGAGATAGCCAGGCGCGCGCTTGAGGAATGTCAGCGCTTTGCGCAGGATTTTGATCAGAAATTTGAGAATATTTTTCTCTATGGAGATACCGGCCTGGGCAAGACCTTTCTCGCGCACTGCATCGCGAAGGAGCTGCTGGAGAGCGCCCATTCCGTGGTCTATTTTTCTTCGTTCGGCCTGTTCGAGCTCTTTGCGGACTCTGCGTTCCGACGAAAGGAAGCCTACGAACAGCCGATCATGGAAGAGCATATTTTCGACTGTGATCTGCTCATCATCGACGATCTGGGCACGGAGCTTGTGAATTCCTTCGTCTGCTCCGAGCTTTTCCATGTGCTCAACGAGCGAATCCAGCAAAAAAAAAGCACGCTGATCTCGACGAACCTCCCGCTCGAAACCTTTGCCGACACCTATTCGGAGCGTGTTTTTTCGCGTATTTCCAGCAATTATATCATGCTTCGGATGGTCGGCGACGACATCCGCCTGAAGAAGAAATTTTCGTCGGGAAGGACTTGACCGGCGTCCCGAAACTGGTATATATTACAAGCGTCGGCAGGCGGCTCTGCCGCAGGTCTGACCCAGAGCATTTTTCATCATATGATAACCATATCCTGAGAGGAGCACAGCGATGGAATTTCAATCCGCTAACGAAAGAAACCTCGAAACAATCCCGGTCGGTGAGCTTGGCATTATCGCGCTGAAGAGCTGCGAGACACTCGGGAAAAAGATTAACGATTATATCGTACAATGGCGCAGGGAACGTGAGCATGAGCATTTGGGAAGCCCGCTTCTGCAGACCTACTCCAGGGATTCTTATCTTGTCGAAACCAGCGTCCCCCGCTTTGGTTCCGGGGAGGCAAAGGGCATCATCAATGACTCCGTCCGCGGCGACGACCTCTATATCCTCGTGGACGTCTGCAATTATAGCCTGACCTACTCGCTGTGCGGGCACACGAACCACATGTCCCCGGACGATCACTTTCAGGATCTGAAGCGCATTATTGCCGCCGTCGGCGGAAAGGCGCGCCGCATCAACGTCATCATGCCGTTTCTCTATGAGAGCCGCCAGCACCGGCGCACCGGCCGCGAATCGCTCGACTGTGCGCTTGCGCTGCAGGAGCTCGTCAAGATGGGCGTGGACAATATCATCACCTTCGACGCGCACGATCCGCGCGTACAGAACGCGATCCCGCTGCACGGTTTCGAGACAGTGCAGCCGATTTATCAGTTCATCAAGGGATTGTACAAGGCCGCCCCGGATCTCAAGGTCGACCCGGATCACCTGATGATCATCAGCCCGGACGAGGGCGCCGCGGGCCGCGCGATCTACATGGCCAACCTGCTCGGCGTGGACATGGGAATGTTCTACAAGAGGCGCGACTACGCGCATATCGTGGACGGGCGCAATCCGATCGTGGCGCACGAATTTCTCGGCTCTGACGTAAGCGGCAAGGACGTCGTGATCCTCGACGATATGATCTCCTCGGGCGACAGCATGATCGACGTCGCCACAGAGCTGAAGAAGCGCAACGCGTCCCGTATCTTCATCTGCTCGACCTTCGGCCTGTTCACGAACGGTCTCGAAAAATTCGACCGCGCGCATGAGCAGGGCCTGTTCTACGCGATGCTGACGACCAACCTGGTCTACCAGACGCCGGAGCTTCTGCAGAAGCCGTACTACACCGGCTGCGACCTGAGCAAATACATCGCGCTGCTGATCGACACGCTGAACCACGACGGCTCGGTGAGCGATCTGCTCAACCCGGTCGACCGCATCAACGCGTTCCTCGCGAAGCACAGGGATTAGAGAAAAGCAGACATCCGGCAGTACCCTTTCGAGTATTTCCCTCGGAAACCAGCAAAAGATACGGCTTTTGGATTTTATCTTTCCGTGTAGTACTGCGCCTGCGCATGCCAGAGCTCATAATATTTTCCGCTCTCGTCGGCGGCCAGCTCGTCGTGCGTCCCCATCTGGACGATACGCCCCTCGTGAAACACGGCGATCTCATCGCAGAACTTGCAGGAGGACAGGCGGTGCGAGATGTAGATCGCAGTCTTGTCGCCGGTGATCTCATCAAACTTGCCGTAGATCTCCGCCTCCGCGATCGGGTCGAGCGCCGCGGTCGGCTCGTCCAGAATGATAAACGGGGCGTCCTTATAAAGCGCCCGGGCGATCGCGATCTTCTGCGCCTCTCCGCCCGAAATCTCTACTCCATCTTCCGTAAAATCCTTATACAACTGGGTATCCAGCCCGTCGGGCAGGGTCTCCAGGCGCTCCCCGAAGCCCGCGTCGAGCAGGGCTTTTTTTACTTTCGCCCCATCGTAATCCACGCAACCCGCCACGTTGCTGCCCAGCGGCTGGGAGAGTAGCTGGAAATCCTGGAACACGATGGAGAAGATGTCCATGTAGTCCCGGTAATTGTACTTGCGGATGTCGATGCCGTTTAAGAGAATCTGACCCTCCTGCGGATCGTACAGGCGGCACAGCAGCTTGATAAAGGTCGTCTTGCCGCTGCCGTTCTCTCCCACGATCGCCAGTCGTCTCCCGACTTTGAACTTCATACTGACGTTTTTCAGCGCCCAAATCTGCGAGCCGGGATAACGGAACGAGACATTGCGAAACTCCACCTCATACTGTCGGTCGGAGCGTTTCTCCGTGGTCAGGCTTCCCTGATACATCGCGTTGGGAATATCCAGAAATCTGAAGGTCGTATCCAGATATCCGGCGTTTGTCCTGAGAAAGCCGAACAGGTTCGTCAGCTCATAGACACTGCCCGCCATCGCCGTCACAGCTCCCACATACCGGGTAACGCTGCCCACATCGAAAGCTCCGGCCCAGGCCTTCAGGCAGGTGAACACATAGATAAAGCCGGTGATGACCGCAGTAATACCCGTCCCAAGGCCCTGAAAGATCCCCAGCGGTCCTCTCGCTTTTTTTGCGATGGAGCCGTCCGCACCAAACGCCAGGTTTTTATCCCAGTAAGCGCTGACGAGGTTTTGCTGATCGTACATCCGAATATCCGTTCCGCGCCCTTTCTTCAAGCCGATGAAGCCAAAGAAGCTGAACAGACGGTTCCCAAAGGTAGCCTCTCCGGCCGCGCTGCCCCAGTAGGCGATCACCCGGACATTGCAGGCGCCGGCAAACAGACTGACAAGTACCAGAACGGCCGCCAGCGCCAGAATAAACAGCGGGCTGTTCAGGATCACAAGCCTGCCCGCGGTCTGAGGAACAGGCGAGGTAAACAGGCTCACCGTCAGGGCGACGCCGCTCAAGATTCCAATCATACTTTGCAAACCGTTTTCATACAGATCCGGAGCGCGCATCAGTCCCCAGTCGGCCCAGTTTTCGTTCTGCATGATCTGCGTGCGAAGGTCATGGATTTCCTGCCTGTCCATATCGGCGTAATCCATGGAAAACATTTTCTGCGCGAACAGAATTTCCTTGCGGCCGTACAGATCGTCGGTCAGGGTCTCCTTCCGCTGAAAAAGAAGGGCTTTTAAGACCGCAAACGCCCCGGTACACAGCACTCCGGCGGCGACCCATTTCCACAAGATCTCCGCGCGGCGCGCAAGCGCCAGCTCTTTCAGGATCTGCGCCGAGAAGAATACCGCAATATATGGCGTCAGGGCCCCGACCACAGCAGAAAGCGTCACGACCGCAAAAAACCTCGGACTTACCTTTCCAAGCAGCTTCGCCGCGCGCAGATGCACGGAGAGGGCATGGCTTATCGCAACTTTCTTTTCTACCTCTTTCTCTTCCATTGTCAAAACTCCTTTCCTTTCCGAGCTATACCGCGCTTATCTGAAAATTCGTTCCTATCCATCATCAGAACTCCTTTCCCTCCTGATAGTAGCGGCTCTGCACCTCGAAGAGCTTCGCGTACTCGCCGCCCGCCGCCAGCAAGCTCTCATGAGTGCCCTCCTCCGCAACGCGGCCGTCCGCCAGGAAAATGATACGGTCGCAGAATCTGGTCGAGGCAAGGCGATGGGAAATAAACACCGCGGTCTTCCCTGCCGTCATATCGCTGTATTTCAGATAGATATCGTTCTCCGCGATGGGATCGAGAGCGGCGGTCGGTTCGTCCAGCATGAGGATGGGGGCATTCTTGTACAATGCCCGCGCCAGCATCAGGCGCTGCGTCTGCCCTCCGGAAAACAGCACGCCATCCAGATAGACCTCCCGGCCGACATGCGTGTCAAGGCCATCCGGCAATTCGGCAATTGTTTTCGAAAGCCCTGCTTTTTGAACACATTTCTGAACTCTGTCCATATCGATCTGACGGTTTGTCTGGGCAATATTCTCGGCGACCGTCACATCCAGAATGGAAAACTCCTGAAACACCGCGCTGAAAAGCCCATAGTATTCCCTGCGGTTAAAGTCCCGGATGTCCCTGCCGTTCAAAAGCACGCGCCCTTTCGTGGGATCAAACAGTCCGCAGAGCAGCCTGACCAGCGTGGTCTTTCCGGCGCCGTTCAGTCCGACAACCGCCAGCTTTTCGCCCGGATGAATGGTCAGATCCAGCTCGTGGATCGTGTCTTTCTCGGCTCCCGGATAGCGGAAGGACACGTTTTCCAGTCTCAACTCGTAGCTCTCCGCGGCCGGAACCGCCTCCCCCTCCTCGAACTTAAAGGGCTCCGGATATTCCAGATATTCCCGGACGCAGGAGATGTCCAGACTCTGCTTGTGCAGCTTCGCGGTCTGCTGCAGAATCCCCATAATCCACTCGGTAAATCCCGTGACCGCCGTGAAGTACAGCAGGAATTCCGGCACGCCCAGGCCCTCCTCCAGCGCCCTGTGGATCAGATAGACATAGGCGATCCCGTTGCGGGCCGCCGTCAGCACGGCCTCCGTGATATCCGCCAGAAGCCGCATGCGCTCCACCTTCAGCCGGAAGTCCAGATAGACGTCATGGACATTCTTCAGCAGCTCGTTCAGCCAATCCTGCAGTCCGAAAATGCGGATGTCCTTCGCCAGTTCCACCGATTCTGCCTTCTCCCGGATGTAACGTTTCTTCGCATAATAGACGTCCTCCGCTTCCCGGTGGGCGAATATCCAGTTGCTGCTGTAGCGGGACGCCAGAAAACCGATCAGGCAGGTGACGATGACCACGGCGAGCAGCACCCGGTCAAGACCTGACAGGATCGTCAGGTAAACCAGGAAGCCGCCGGTGTTCCGGAGCAGCAGAGTGAGCGTCTGCCAGATCAGCTCCGCCGCCTCCCGGTTGTCCTGACAGGCCATATACGCCTTTTCGCGGAGCTTGATAAAATCCGCATCCAGCGTATTGGGGAAAGACGTCGTGTTGCTCTTCAAGCCGACCATGCCGATGATCACACTGCGCACATCCACCCGCGGGAACATGGTGTTCGTCACGATATAATCCTTCACGCTCAGTATCAGAAACAGAACGACGGTAAAGAAAAGGATCGTCCCCAGCAGAGAGCTGATCGCGGCGTGGCTCTCCACGCGGCGCAGAATCTCCGGTGCGATGTAGAGCTGTGCCAGATTGTACAGAACTTCCAGCGCCGCGGTCAACACGCAGATTACCAGCACCCGTTTTCTCGTATTCCAGGCGATCTTCACCATCCAGCCCACATTCCGGGCGACGCCGTATTTCGGTTTTTTCTTTTCTTCCATTTGTCTCACCTCACTGCGCACGACATTGCTTATGAGCCGTGCCAGCACATTCGCCGTGCTAATATTCGCCGTGCCAACCTTGAAAGCCTGCGGCCTTTCCACCATGACGCGCTTTGTCGCCAGGCTCAAACTTTGCACAGCTCATTGCTTTCGTGAACATCCTACCATGAAAATTCGCCCCCGGGGCATTCCGGGGACGAATCGTTGTTCTCGGGTGATGAATTGCAGCCGATTGCTTCCGGCGGCGCCAAGCTTACAGCCTCAAAAAAACGAAGGCCACCTCAAAGAACAGGAAGCCGCGCCGCAATTATGAATAGGAAAGAATTACATATCCTTACGCCTGCGGGAGCAGGATTTCGGTCGTGAACGCCCCGTCCTCACTGTTGCGGCTGATATATCCGTCCAGCCGCTCCACGATCGAGTCGATGCGGACAAGGCCGAAGCCGTGCCCCTCTCCCTTGGTGCTGCGGAAGCGCTTGCCCTCCTTTTTCAGCTTCTTCCCCGCGGTAAAGTTGGTGAAGGAAATGTAGAGCTGCGTGTTCCGCATATCCATATAGACGCGGATCCTGCGCTCTCCCTCCGGCAACTTCACGCTCGCCTCGATCGCGTTGTCAAAAAGATTGCCGATGATGCAGCACAGATCGATCTCTGAGGATTTCAGCCGGACGGGAATGTGCGCGTCCGCCACGACCTCGATCCCTTTCGCCTTCGCGAGCGAAATCTTGGAATTTAAGATGGCGTCGGTCATGGGATTGCCGGTCTTCACGACCGTGTCGACCGTCGTCAGATCCTCGTCGAGGAGATCCAGATAACGCCGGATGGCGGCCCAGTCCTCCGCGGCCGCGTATGCCTTCATCGTCTGAATATGGTTGCGGTAGTCGTGCCGCCAGCCCCGGATCTGCCGGTACATGTTGTCGACCTCCCGGTAATGTGTTTCGATCAGCTCATGCTGATAGGAAGCGATCTGCTTCTCGATTCTCTTCGAAAACAATCCCATTCGTTTCACCTCATGTTGATGATCGCCCGGTTAACCCCGTCGTACGCGCCCCGAGGCAGCGGGATCACACTCCCGTCGCTTAAGTATATGTCCGTCTTCGTCACACGGCTGATCTGTGTCAGATTGACGATGGCGGAACGCCCCACCCGGTAAAAACGCTCGTCGAGCTGTCTGGCGAGCTCGCCCAGAGTCATTTTCACGGTGACGTCCAGGCCGGCATGTACCGTAACATAATTGCCAAACACATCCGCGTACCGAATCTGGTAGACCGGTACGCGCAGCATCTCGCCTCCGCTTTCAAAATGTAAGACTTTCTCGTTTCGGGAAAGTCTCTGTGCCGCACGGTCAAGTACAGAGCAGAGCTTCTCCTCCCGGACCGGCTTCATCAGATAATGAAGAGCCGCAACCTCGTACCCCTCGGAAATATAGTCGGAATACCCGGTGATAAAAATGATCTGCACGCTCTCGTTTTCCTGCCGGAGCTTTTTTGCCATCGTCACGCCGTCCATCGCGCCCATCTCAATATCCAGAAGCAGAATGTCGTAATCATTTTCCTCAGCGTAATGAAACAGGAAACTCTCGGCAGAAGCAAAAGACGCGATCTGTACCGCGTGGCCCGCGCGCGCCGCCCAACCCGCCGCCAGATTGGCAATGTACCGCCGGTCTGCCTCCGAATCGTCGCAAACCGCTATCTTGTAACTCATCTTTTCATCATCTTTTCATCATCCTTTTATACTTGTTGAATCCTCTGCAGAATCTCTCGCTCGCGCTTCTGACAGGTAAAGAGGATCACCTGACGGCCGCAGCCCTTCAGCCAGCGAAGAGCCGCCTCGAGGCGCTCGTCGTCGTACAGGGCAAACGGCTCGTCCAGAAGAACCGGAAGGCGGTTCTCCCCGCAGAGCAGCTCGGCAGCGGCCATGCGCAGGGCGAAATAAATCTGCTGCATCGTCCCGCCGCTGACCTGGTACAGCCCAAGCACACGGGACGGCGTGTGGATCCGCACCTCCGCGGTCTCGTCCAGCAGGATACGGTTGTAGCGTCCCCCGGTAAGCTCGGAAAGAATCTCCGAGGCACGCTCGTTCACCTGCCGCCCCGACTGCGCGTAGATACCCGAGGACAGATCACAGATCCGGTCAATCGCCAGCGTCAGCGCCGCGATCTCCGTGTCCGCGTCCTCCGGCCTGACATGACTCTGATACAAGGTCTCCAGCTCATCCTGAAGCTTCTGGTACGCTTCCTCGCGCCTGCGGATCTCCTCCGCGAGATAACGGTCCCGCGGATCCGGCCGCACCGAGCCGCCCGCATAGCTTCCCGGCGCTCCCTGTCTGTCGCCGCTCCTGCGCCATCCCGATCCCAGCGTTCTCTCATCGTAGGCAAATTGACCTGGCTGCCCGCCGTTCTCTGGGTATGTAGGCTCTTCTTTCTCCTCTGGCCGGAACATCAGCTTTACCGGGACGATCAGCGCCAGAAAAAGGACGCCGCAAATCCCCAGGAAGATCCGTGTCTTCAGATCCTTCAGCAGATACGCTGCCGCAAGGCAGAGGGCACCTATGAGAAGAAGCAGCAGCCGGATCACCAGACGGCTCTTGCGGTAGAAGGTCTCGTCGTCCTCCCCGAGGTCGGGCAAAGCCTCCTGTCCCCGGCGGTCTGCATATCCCGGATCCTGTGCGCCGTATCCGAAGCCTTCTCTGCCATAGCCGGACATCCGGCCGTCTGCGCGGCCTCGTCCGGACGGCCTGCCGTCCTCGTATCCACGCCCTTGCCCGACGCGCCTCTGTGCCGGATTTCCGTACTGCTCCCTCATCAGATCGATCTCGACCCGCAGCTGCTCAGCCTTCGCCTGCCGGTCCGCGATCCGGGCTTCCATCGCCTCGTCGTCCCGCTTTTTCTGCTGCTCCATCTGCTTTTTTCTCCTGCGCAGATTCTGCAGCGCCTGCGAGACGTCCGTCTGTCCGCCGGGAGCGCCGTCACTGTTGACCATATAACGCCGAAGCTCCTGCGCGAGCGCCTCCGTCGTCTCCGCCCCGGACTGAGGGATGCACAGCGTATTGGCAAAGGCCGCCTCCCCGACGCCTCCGAGCAGCACATCCATCGCCTGCTCCGGCTGCGGCGATTCCCAGAGCGTTGTCTCACAGGTCACCGCAAGCGGCTTTGTACTCCGGTCGAAGCAGCGGTCGATCCGGTAGATCTGACCTTTGCTCTCGATCTTCATGCTCCCCAGAAACGCGCCCGGCGCGTCCCACGGCTGGCGGAGCTGATATTCGTCATTTCTGGCCGCCTTTCCGCGCGCGCGGGAAAGCCCGAACAGCATCGCGGTAATGAACGAATGGATCGTCGTCTTCCCGGTCTCGTTGCCTCCGTAGATAATGTTCAGTCCGGGCTTGAGCGCAATCCTGTGGTTTTCAAATTTTCCGTAGTGCTGCAGAAACAGCTCGCGTATTTCCATTATCTCTCCTCCGCGTACAGCAGCGCCTCCAGCCCATAGCACAGCGCCTTTTCCTCAATCAGTCCCTTCGGTCCGTCCCCAAAGCTCTCGATATAGTTTCCGACAAGCTGTCCACGATACCGGCGGCGCAGCTCGTCCACATGAAATGCAGGAACCGTCTTGTCCGTGATCTCCAGGATCCTCCCGCACTTCATATACTCGCGGATGTCGGGACGAAATTGCGGATGATGCTCGCCAACCAGCGTGATCCGGTACATGTGCTGCGTCCCGCAGCGCCGGATCAGCTCCGCGAGTCTCTCCCTCACCGAGTAGGTCGTGTCTGCCTCCGTGACCTCAAGCTCTTCCTGACGGTACTGGCGTCCGGCGCTCTCCACGAAGGAAAGGTGCAGGCTGTGCTTATGCGTTTCCCCGATCACATAGCCGTGCGGTCCCGGGTCGTTGCAGTCAATCGGCTCGAGCGCGCCTGCGTACATCGCAAGATTCCGTATGTACACCTGAGGTCTGTGGATATGGCCCAGCGCGATGTAGTCGAACCCGGCCGCGGCGAGCCGTTCCTTCCGCATCGGAATATGCTCCGCGTCGCCGCCATGCGCCAGCAGGATCTTGAAATAGTCGCCCTCCTCCGCGCGCAGCGTGTCGTACTTCGGCTCCTGAATCTCCCGGGCGTGATAGCTCAACCCGTAAATCTCCGTGCGCAGCGCCGGAAGACGGACGCGCTCGCACTCCGGCGAAAACAGCCCGATGACATTCTCATTCCACGGAAAAGTAAGATAGGGGGAGTCCGGCTTCAGATAGTCATGGTTCCCCGCGATCAACACCACCACCGTCTGCTGCAACGTCGAAAACAGATAGTTCACCTCCCGAAGCTCGGAAAGCTCCGGCTGCCGGTGGAACAGATCCCCCGCGATCAACAGCAGATCAACCTTTTTTTCGTTCGCGTCCGAGATGCAGCGCCGGAAGCTCTCCCACAGCTCCCGGCCGCGGTCTTTCGCCCACAGAAAGCCCTGATCCGGCGCGGCGCCCAGATGCACGTCCGCAATGTGCATAAAACGCATGGCATTCTCCCCCGATTCCATTATTTTTTTAAGTATATCATAGATTTTTATATACAACCATGTTATAATTACGAATATTAACACAATATTGCTAAAAGGAGGTACTTATGAGCAAAATTCTTCAGGAATTCAAAGCGTTCGTGATGCGCGGAAATGTCATCGACATGGCGGTCGGCGTCGTGGTCGGCGGGGCGTTCAGCAATATCGTCAACTCTCTGGTGAACGATATCGTGATGCCCGTCGTCTCCCTCGTCACCGGCAAGATCAATTTCGCGGACATGATGATCTCGCTCGACGGCAACAAGTACGCGTCTCTGGCGGCGGCGCAGGAGGCCGGCGCGCCGGTGATCGCGTACGGCAACTTCATTCAGATCATCGTGCAGTTTCTTCTGACCGCCTTCGTGATCTTCATGGTTATCAAGGGAATCAACAGGCTGCACAAGCCGGAGCCGGAGGCGGCACCCACAACGAAGATCTGCCCCTTCTGCAAATCTGAGATACACATCGAGGCAGTCAAGTGCCCGCACTGCGCGTCTGAGCAGCCGGAGTGACGCGCCGGGCAGAGGCGGACGATACATCACAGTGTATCCCGCTACATAGTCTGCGGCCTCGTCCAAGGCTCAGAAAAAGCGCGTCCCGAGAGGTCCCACCGATCTCCCGGAGCGCGCTTTTCGCTGCGTGGTATATCCTGCTCTCTTTCCCTTTCGCGAGCTTTCCTTCTGCCCTTCCTTCTCCCTCGTTTCCCCGTACTTTCTTTAGCCTTCCTTCCCTTCCGGGCTCTGCTTTGCCCCTGCGATCTTCATGTCGGCCACCTCATAGGAGGCCTCCATCATATCGCCGTGATAATGCTTCAGATAATTCTCTACGATACGGTTCATCACTGTCTTGATATTATTCTCCCCGATGCTTGCAAACACCACGAGGAACTGCAGCCCGCTGTAGCGCGAGCAGATATCCGTGCTCCGGATTGTCGAGCGGATCGCCTGCTCCATGCAGGACATCGCCCGCTCCTGCTCGTCCACCGTCACCGTCGTGCGCGACTCCAACGTGATGAGCGCGAGATTAAACTCATATCCGTAACGTTTCTCCAGATTTTTTATGTACTTGTACAGCTTCGTGAATACAGGATAACCCACAT
This sequence comes from uncultured Lachnospiraceae bacterium, assembly GCA_947627365.1. Taxonomy (GTDB): domain Bacteria; phylum Bacillota; class Clostridia; order Lachnospirales; family Lachnospiraceae; genus Choladousia. Next base: position 18,010 of record CANQVT010000025.1, read on the forward strand.
CGAAAGCGCCCTGATAGTTTCCGCTGTTTCTGAGCTGCTGGATCAGGCGGTTCATATCCACATTGGTATTCTCGCCCATGCGCTCGCTCTTTCGGTGATAAATGTAGTACCCGGACTTTCCGTTCTGTTTGACATAGTAAAGCGCTTTATCCGCCTTTCTCAGGACGCTGGCGTAATCATCCTGTTTTCTGCATGCGCAGATACCGACAGACAGGGATACGGCCCGCAACAGCTCATCTGTCTCTTTCTTCTTCTCAAAGGCTCCCATCAGCTCGTTCACGATCTCGACCGAGCGCTCCTTATCCACATCCGGGATGAACATGTGAAACTCATCTCCGCCGGATCTGCACAGAATGCTCTGATCCTCATACTTTTTCAGGATATCCCCGGTTTCCTTCAGCACATGATCCCCGGCCAGATAACCTTTCGCGTCGTTGAGCTTTTTCAGGTTGTCAATGTCGATGACACACAGGCAGCCGTTCTTGTCGCTGATCGCCTCCTTGATCTTCTGCTCTCCCTCATAGCGCAGCATCAACCCCGTCAGCGCATCCTGCTCCTTTGTCCCCTCCCGCTTCACAGTCTCCATGACCTGCTTCAGGATCTGATTTGCCCGCTCAGCGTCAATCCGCTCAATCTTGCTGTCCTCCTCGCGAAGCTTCCCCTCATCGAACAGACGCAGAAACACCTCCGTGAAATCCGGGTCGAACTGTGTCCCCTTTCCGTTCACAAGCTCCTGGCGGATCTTTTCCTCCGGAAGACTGTCACGGTACACTCTCTTGGAACTCATCGCGTCATAGGCGTCCGCGATGCAGACGATACGCGCGATCTCCGGGATCTCCTTGCCCTTCAGACCGTCCGGATATCCCCTGCCGTCATAGCGCTCATGGTGCGACCGCGCCGCCTCCCGGATCCCCGGAAGCACGGCAATATTGGCCAGGATATCTCCGCCCACCGCCGCATGCGACTTGATGATCTCATACTCAATATCCGTAAGCTTGTCCGGCTTGTTCAGGACAGAGTCCGGAATGCTGATCTTTCCGATATCATGCAGCAGAGCAACGTGACGCAGATTGTTCAGCTCCTCCTCGGAATAGCCCAGCTCCTGCGCGAGACGCACCGCGTACCGGGCCACGCGCGTGGAATGCCCCTTCGTATATCTGTCCTTCGCGTCAATCGTGTCCGCCAGCGCGCGCACGATCTGGATGGACATCTGCTCCACCTTCCTGCTGCGCTCCTCCGCTTTGCTCGTCTGGATCGCCACCTCGTGCTCGAGATGCTCCTCATAGTGATAGCTGTCCGTGACGTCCTTGAACAGGCACAGATAAATCTTTCTGCCCTTTTTCGGCTGCATCTCCTGACGCACCGGCTTGTACACCCTGTCGTCCTTGAACAGGTACTCCTGCGCAAACACATCCTTCTTCACCTCGGGCACAAGCTCAGTCCCCAGCTTATTCCGGTAGAGTACCTGATATTCCTGATCGAGGATGATCAGACCCTCGCTCAGCTGGTTCATGGAATACTCTTTCGCCTCGACGACAAGATCCAGGAAATCGTAGCGCGACATGCCCCAGAGGAGCAGAAGCGAAGCAATCGCGTAGGCCAGCGCCGTCGTATCATACCCTCTCGTAAAGCCGGACAGGACAAGCCCCAGCCCCGCCGAAGCGATCAGCAGCGTCACGAGCAGCGCAAGAATCTGATGCTTCCTGCGCCTGCTGCTCTCGCTGTGGTATCTTCGTAGCAGACATACCCCGGCAACGACAAAATATACTCCGGCGGCCCCGATGAACGCATAGTACACCGGCCCATGCGCCATCACAAGATGCGGAAATATGCCCTCATCCGTAAAATCAATGCTGGTATAAAACAGTCCGTGGTGTTCGCAGGACAGGACAAGTCCCCATATCGCAAAATGGAGAAACGCCAGGATCGCATAGACGATATTTGAAAGAAAAACCCCGCTGTAGTTCAGGGCGAACATCATAATCAAGAGCGGCATAAACGATTTCCCGAGATAGGAAACCTTCGTCCCGATGATGGCCGCCTCTTTCGTGGAAGAAACGATCTCGACAAAATAACCGACGTTGTTCACCCACGCCGCAAGCGTCAGCAGCATCAGAATCATCCGATGCCGCGAATATGCGCGGTTGAAAATATAGAGAAACTCCACAAAGACGATGATCGTCGTCAGTGCCTGCAGCCCCAGAAGAAAATAATACATACACGAATCCTCCGCCAAAAATGTGGCCTCGCCTTTTGTTGAATTAATTGGATAATATTATATTGGAATATTATACTTTATTTCCAGAATATAGGCAAGATAATTCAATAAATTCACTCGTTTTTATAAAAAAACAGGCGGCTTGCACCACCCGTTCTATTTTTTATCTCATCTTCTCTATCTTCCGGCGCCCTTTCTTCTCATGTGGTCCGCTGTCTGTCCCGGCCGGAAATTACATTGCAAAGTTCACGGAGCTCATGTTGCTGCCTTCCTCTGTCTCTGCCGTCACGTTGTTCGCGCCCGTCTCATCGATGTGGAAGATTTCCTGTGTCTGCTCGCTGCTGATCTGTACCGTCTTGAACTCTACCTGTACGTATACGCTGCCGTCTGCAAGCTCTACTTCGTTTCCGTCTACCGTGAAGGTCACATCGTAGAAGCTGTACTGCGCGTCCTCGCCTGCCTCGCTGTTCGCTGCCGCCGCTGCCTTCGCTGCCTCGTACTCCTCGCTGCCTTCCTCGAGCTTTCTTACCTGCATCTCGATGTTCTCCGGAAGCTCTGCCGCTGCCTGTGCGCTGATGATCACTTCGTCGTTCTCGAAGATGAAGCTCTGTGCCTCAGCCGCCTCGGTCTCTTCGGTCTCTTCGATCTCCTCTGCTACTGCGTTCGCCTCGGTCTCGGCTGCCTCTGCTGCCTGCGCTACCTCTTCCGGAACCTCTGCCGTCGCGATCGTCTCAAGTCCGAGAACCTCGATCTCGATTGCCTGTGCTTCTTCTACTGCTGTCTCTTCTACTGCCTCAAAGGACTCCTCGATGATGAGGTCTTCTTCTGCCATCGCCGATGCGCTTACCATGAATGCTGCCATCGCTGCTGTAAGGATCATCTTCTTTACGGTCGCCTTCATCATTTTGTTGTCCTCCTCTTTTCTTTCTATCTATCTATGTTTTCGAAATCGTTTTCCCTTTTGTTGATTTGAGTATAGCATGGGAACTCTTTCGCAAATTATTTCGTCAAGAACTTTTTCTGCTTTTTTTCAAAAAAAGTGAAAGAATTTTCCGGACACAAAAAATGCGGCGCATAAGCGCCGCACTGCAAATTCATTTTTCAAAAAAACTCCTCAGGTGGCTTAACGTCATAAAACTGCTTGCCTGCATGATGAAGACAGCCTGCGGAAACTTCTTTCAGATCGACATCGGAAAGCTCTCCCGCCACGCCGTTTGGACACTTCTGCGGCTCCTCCGCCTGCGCAAGCGCCTGCTCCAGATCGGCGATGATGTCCTTCACGTTCTCGATACCGACGGAGAGCCGAATGAGTCCCGGCGAGATCCCGGCCTCGTCGAGCTGCTGATCCGTCATCTGGCGGTGCGTGTGGCTCGCCGGATGCAGGACGCAGGTCTTCGCGTCAGCGACGTGCGTCACAATCGACGCGAGCTTCAGAGAATCCATGAAGCGCACCGCCGGCTCCCTGCCGCCCTTGAGCTCGAACGAGATGACGCCGCAGGTGCCCTTCGGCATATATTTCTGCGCGAGCGCATGGTACTTGTCTCCCGGAAGCCCGGCGAAATTCACCTTTGCAACCTTCTCGTGCGCATTCAGATACTCCGCGACCTTCTGCGCGTTGTAGCAGTGGCGCTCTACACGCAGCGGCAGCGTCTCAAGCCCATTGTTCAACAGGAAACAGTTCATCGGGGACGGGATCGCACCGAGATCGCGCATGAGCTGGGAGGTCGCCTTCGTGATGTAGGCCGCCTTCCCGAACTTCTTCGTATAGATGATCCCGTGGTAGGACTCGTCCGGCGTCGTGAGCCCCGGATACTTATCCGCGTGCGCGTCCCAGTCGAAATTGCCGCTGTCCACGATCGCTCCGCCGACCTGCAGCGCGTGACCGTCCATGTACTTCGTCGTCGAGTGCGTCACAATGTCCGCGCCCCACTCGAACGGGCGGCAATTCACAGGAGTCGCGAAGGTGTTGTCCACGATCAGCGGAACGCCGTGCGCGTGCGCCAGCCGCGCCATCTTCTCGATATCCAGAACGACGAGGGCCGGATTCGAGATGCTCTCCGCGAACACCGCCTTCGTGTTCGGCCGGAACGCCTTCTCCAGAGTCTCCTCGTCTGCGTCTACATCGACGAAGGTGCACTCGATACCAAGCTTCTTCAGCGTGACGCCCAGCAGGTTGAACGTCCCGCCGTAGATCGCGGAGCCGCAGATCACATGATCTCCCGCCTCGCAGATATTGAACACCGCATAGAACGTGGCCGCCTGCCCCGACGCTGTGAGCATCGCCGCGACGCCGCCCTCCAGATCTGCGATCTTCGCCGCAACCGCATCGTTCGTCGGGTTCTGCAGCCTTGTATAGAAATAGCCGTCAGCCTCCAAATCAAACAGCTTGCCCATCTGGTCGGTCGTGTCATACTTGAATGTCGTGCTCTGGTAGATCGGGAGCTGCCTCGGCTCCCCGGTCTTCGGCTGCCAGCCCGACTGGATACACTTTGTCTCAATCTCGTAGTTGCTCATTGTAAAGTCCTCCCTCTGCCCTCTTGTTCGTCAGCAGCACAGCACCGGCCGACCGCAGCAGCACCCACAGAACGCGTTCAGCATACACAACCGCATACACCAGTCTCCCTGCCCGGCCATCGGACTGCCGTAAGTCTCGCCCATCGTGCGATACCACTGGCCGCCATTTTCAAGCTGCGTCAAAAACTGCTGATACAACGCGTTGTCCGGCTCCATCGAGACGGCTCTCTGCGCATGCTCCTTCGCGAGCACATTGTTGCCCTGCCCGGCGTTCGCCATCGCGCTCAGGTAAAACCAACGCGCGTTGTGCAGGTTGATCTCAGAGAGCACATGCAGCGCCTCCGCAAAGTGGCGGCTCCGGATATAGTTCTCAGCCGCCTGCATGCGGACGTCCTCCTCGGACCAGTTCGCGTCCTGCCTGGCGTTTCCGCCGAAGCCTCCGAAACCTCCGAAACCGCCAAAGCCACCAAAGCCGCCGAAATCTCCAGCGCCACCGTAACCGCCGTAACCCCGGGAGCTGCCCGGACCGTAGCCGCCGTAGCTGCCGCCGCCCTCGCGCTCCTGCATGATCTGCTGGTACGCCTGCTGGATCTCCTTGAACTTCTCCTCGGCCTGCGCCTTGTTTGGGTTGTTGATATTTGCATCCGGGTGATATTTTCTGCTGAGCGCACGGTAGGCCTTCTTGATCTCCTCCTCCGACGCGCTCTCCGGCACACCCAGTACCGTATACGGATTTTTCATGATTTTCTGTTTTCTCCTGCCGCTTTACCGTCTCCGGCAGACCTTTCCTCGCTCTTCACTTATCCGACTTTTGCGTTCATCCGCAGTCGGAACACTTTCCTGTTCTTTTCCCCGGCAGACACTCTTTCTACCCTTTCACTACGGTTTCCCCGCTCTCCGACTTCCTGTCTGGCTCGTTCTTGCGCTGTGCCTGCGCCCGCAGCGCCGCGTACTTGCACCAGACGCCGGAATACAGGATATTGCGGATGATCTCCGCGTGCTCGATCACCGGCAGCCGCTCGAACGCGTGCGCCGCGTCCGCCATCATATCGGTCAGGATTGCCTCAATCTCCTTCTCCCGATCGGTTCCCCAGATGAAGCCGCCTTCCGAAAACAAATTGTAGTTTCCACGCTTCGCGTCCTTCTCCCGATCTTCGAGCGCATCCATCAGGTAGATGAATTTCCCGAGGTAAAAGCCCATCGTCCGGAGATCTTCCGCCCAGATATCCTCTTTCCAGACGAAAATCTCGGCAAGAAACTTCCCGGTCAGCCCAGCCACCGCGTCGATGTCGCGCAGGCCGTCCCGCTCCGCCTCATGAAGCGCCCGGATATTCTCCTCCAGCGCCTTCGTCTGCCGCGGATAGGACTCTGCCAGCTTCCGATACGCCGGGTGCAGCCGCGCCGCAGCCGCGCGCCGGAGGGGTCTGCGCTCATCCTCCCAGTCGTCCCGCAGCTTCTGCCACGAGAGAAGGACGCACATATCCGCCGCGTAATCGACCGCTGCGTTCGACAACATCTGATGCCTGTGCGCCGGGTGTGGCACGCAGCGATGCATCTCCTGCTCCGTCTGAGGCTCGTACAGACCCGTCAGCAGCAGAGCCAGAAATGTCAGGTCATAGTTTAACATCATCTGGGCGGTACGTCCATACCTCAGATGCAAATTACGGCATAATCCGCAGTAAAAGCTGCGGTATGCCGTATATTCCTTCAATTTGAGCTCCTGCTCATTCACATAAATATATCCGAACATCTGTCTCAGCTCTTCTTCCCGGGCGCATGCCTGTATCCCGACACGGGATATTTAACTCTTCTTCTCAAACTCATGCCTGCACTTCGGACAGGTAATGCAGATCTTGCCCTTGCCACGCGGAATGCGAATTTTCTGCCCGCAGGACGGACATTTGTAAATATGATAATCCTTGCTCTGCTCAATGCGATATTTCCGCTTTGTGAACCAGCCGCGCAGCTTCTGTGTCGCCTCGAGATAACGCCGGTTCTCCTCGCTGCGCTTCGCGTAATTTCGCGAGAACATGCGAAAATAGCAGATGCCCAAGATCACCAGCGAGAGTAGATACAAGGGCTGCCACCGCGTGAAAATGTTCAAAATCAGGCAAACGATCACGGCTCCCAGCATGAATTTGGAAAGCTGATCGGCGCCGTATCTCCCGGCCATAAACTCCGCAAACCATCTCTTCATAAAAATCGCCCCGCAAATTATAATGATTCAAATTTACTGCGAACCGGGACAAAAGTCAATGTCTGGGGCTTCAAATTCAGAAAATTTTTATATTAGTTCAGCTTTGGATCATTTTTATTGTTCAGCCGCGACCGGAAAGCCCATCGTCACGCGGAACAGATCATAATCCGCCGTGATCTCAAAGCTTCCTCCGTGCAGCTCGACCAGGCTCTGCGCAATCGAGAGTCCCAGACCGCTGCCCTCCGTGCTTCTGCTCTTGTCGCCGCGCACAAAACGCCCGGCAAGCTCCTGCGCCTCCATAGTCAGCTTCTCCCGTGAGGTATTCTGCAGCGAGAGTACTGCCTTTCCGTCCTCCGTGTACAGGTCAATGTAGATACGGGTTCCGTCCGCCGCGTATTTATAGATATTGCCAAATAAATTCTCCAGGATCCTCCACAGCTGTCTGCCATCGGCCATGATGCAGACCGGCTCCTTCGGAAGATCCCACAACGGAGTCAGACCGCGCTCCTCGAAACGGTCCTGAAATTCTCCATATGCCTGCTGCAGCATGCTCTGCAGCTGCATCCGAACCACCTGCAGCTCGATGTTTCCGGAGCTGATCTTGCTCGCCTCCACCAGGTCCTCGGTCAGCTGACGAAGCCGCTGGGATTTCTGATCCAGCACCTCGATGTAGCGCTGCACGCGCTCTCCCGGCAGATTCTCCCGCTTAAGCAGATCGACGTAATTCACGATCGATGTGAGCGGCGTCTTGATATCGTGGGACACGTTCGTGATCAGCTCCGCCTTCAGCCGCTCGTTGCGCACAATCGCGTCAACCGCCTTCTGCAGCCCGTCCCCCATCTCGTTGACCGCTTTCGCCATCTCATAGGTCTCGCCCTGCAGCGCGGCCGTATCGATCTTGTACGTGAGATCTCCCTTCGAAATCTGGTGTATTCCGTCGTAGACACTCTGCTTGCCCGCCATATCGCGCAGCAAATAGAGAAGCACCGCCATATCCAGCACAAACACCATGAAAATTCCTACTTTTCCAAACAGAAGAAGCGTAAAATTCAGGATGAAAAAGATCACATAAAAGAACAGGAGCTGTCCGGAGGCCGCGCGGGCCGCCGTGACCTTCTTCCAGGTACGCACCAGAAGAAACACAACGCTGTCCTTCCAGATCACCCGCGCCCTGGCCCTGCGAACCAGACTGAGCACGCCCCCAAGGAAGGTCAGATAACCGCACACGGCTGCCGCAGACGCCAAAAGCCTGCCCTTTCCCGTCAGTTCATCGAGCCGTGTCGATACCCGCACAAACAAAAGCGCGTACAGCACTGCGAGCACCACAAGGACACCGGCCGCCAGCTCAATCGGAAGGGAATCCGGCTTTATCAGTTCCACAGGACCGCCCTCCTGCCTTCTGCCTGTGCCAAGTATGGAGAGAATAAAACAGGCAGCCAGAAGCAGCACGCTCAGGATAACTCCGGTCATGGAAACGGCAATAATATTTTCCCTGTGTGTAAAAACATCCGCGTATGTGCGCAGCTCATCCCGCACAGGATAATCAGTGTTCACCGCGAAATATACCTTCTCATTTGAGCCGACAAAGCGCTCTGCCATGAACCAGTCCGACGCCTCGTCATTCAGCAGATTTTCCGGATTGGTCGTCATGATGTTGAAGCTCCGCTCACCCTCGTACAGACTGACAAAATCCTCATCCTTCTGTATGCTTCTCATTGCTGCCTCGTAGCTGTCCGCCCCCGTGTTCGTGTACAGATCGCCCGTCGCAGTATTCTCCACGCAGTAGCGCAGATTGCTCGGGGCCCCCTGCGACCAGTCCTCTTTCTGCACGGTCGTATACTCTGCATAGCGCGCGTACAGTTCCGCGCACACCTCATCCAGGCGAATATACATATTCAGCACAAAATTTGCAGAATCCGAGTACCATCTGGAGCACTCGGAGAGAGAAATACCCGTGACCGGCAGGATCGTCTCCAGCTCTGCCGACTGTTCATCCAGGCGCTCCCCTGCGTCCCATCCGTTCTCGCCCTGATGCTCTACCGCATCCTCAATCGCCTTGTGAAGCCGTTCCCGATCTCCGCTCTCCGCAAAATCCAACAGATCTCCCATACGGTAAGTCGTATTCATATCCTGCACGGAGCTCGTGTCCACTCCGTAAGACTGAATATCAACCCCTTTCCCCAGATCAGTCACTCCGTCCTGCTCAAACAGCTCGTCATTCTGCTGCCCGCGAATCTTGTTCGTGATGATCTGGTCTACCTGTCGGAAAAACAAGTCCGTCTCCTCGTAATTTCTGGACATTTCACGGATACTGTAATTGCCCTCCGTCCAGAAACCGATATTCAGCAGACTATAAGCCAGAATGCCGGAGAAAATCACCTGAAGAACGATCAGGATAAGCTTTATTCTTCTGTCATATATGAGATTTCTCACGTTCTCTTTTATCTGCATATGCTTTCATCCTATTATCCGGCGGACAGCGGACTTATCACAGCCAACGCCGCCATGATACATAAAGCTCAGAGGTTCTCCACCTTGTATCCAATCCCCCATATTACCTTCAGGTAGCGCGGGTTCTTCGGATCGATCTCGATCTTCTCGCGAATGTGGCGGATGTGCACCGTCACCGTATTGTCCGCGCCATACGCATCCTCCTGCCAGATCTGTTCGTAAATCTGGTCAATCGAAAACACCTTGCCTTTGTTCTGCACGAGAAACAGCAGGATGTTGTACTCGATTCTTGTCAGCTTCACGCGTTCGCCGTCCACCGTGACCTCCTTGCGGTCATCGTTGATCACCAAGCCGCCCGTGCTGTAGATCCTCTCGGACTGCGGAGTCTCAGACGCTGAGCCAAGGCTTGTATAGCGCCGGATCTGCGACTTTACACGCGCAATCAGCTCGAGCGGATTGAAGGGCTTCGCGACATAATCATCCGCGCCAAGATTTAATCCGAGAATCTTGTCCGTGTCCTGTGTCTTCGCCGAGAGCACAATAATCGGGATGCTGCTGTCCTCACGAATTTTCATGATCGCATGAATCCCGTCCAGCTTCGGCATCATAATATCCAGAATCAGCAAATGCACCTGCTCATTCTTCAATATCTCCAGCGCCTGCTCTCCGTCATACGCCTTGAGCACCTCAAAGCCCTCCTGAACAAGGTAGATCTCAATCGCATCCACGATCTCCTTCTCGTCATCACAAACCAGAATTCTGTACATATCCGCTCTCCCTTATACTTTATATTATGAAAACAGCTCCCGTTCAGTATAACAGAAGCTGTTTAAATTCCTGCCAAAATATTATTAAATTTTTCTTATTTTGCCTGGATCACATGCATCATATTCGTCATAGCGCCCTTTCCTCTGACGATATTTGTGGCCGGGTCGCCCGCCGTAAAGACCACAAGATCGCCGCTCTCTACGTAGCCCTCCCTGCGCACCACATACATCGCATGGGAGATGATGTGCTCTGTCGTATCCTCCGTGTATCCCTTGAGCGGAACCACACCCCAGTAGATCTGCATCTTGCGCTGTGCCCAGTCGTTCGGCGTCACGGCGTAAACCGGGATCTTCGGGCGGAAATTCGACATCAGGCGCGCCGTCTGTCCGGACATCGTCGGAGTAACGATGCACTTCGCCTGCACATTCGTCGCCGTGCGCACCGCCGCCACACCGACGGCACTCGACACGTTCGCATCCCCGCGCAGAGAGCGGTAATCCGGCATCGTCTCATAGTCCAGATAGCTCTCCGTGGACTCCGCGATCTGTACCATCATCTGCAGCGTCTCCACAGGATACTTGCCCATCGCGGTCTCTCCGGAGAGCATGATCGCGTCGGCGCCCTCTCGGATCGCGTTCGCGACGTCCGTCACCTCGGCCCGCGTCGGCCGCGGATTGCGGATCATCGAATCGAGCATCTGCGTCGCGATGATGACCGGCTTGTATTTGCGGTTGCACTTCCGAACAATCATCTTCTGCACATGCGGCACCTCGTACGCCGGGATTTCCACGCCCATGTCGCCCCTGGCAACCATGATGCCGTCCGCCGCGCTGATGATGCGGTCGATGTTTTCAATACCCTCGCCGTTCTCGATCTTTGCGATGACGTCAATGTGCTCTGCGTTGAAATCCTTCAAAATATTCTTGATCTCTTTGATCGCGTCTGCATCGCGGACAAAGGACGCCGCGATGAAGTCAATCCCCTGCTGGATGCCGAAGATAATATCCTCCCGATCCTTCTCGGTGATCGCCGGGAGATTGACCTTCACATTCGGGACATTGATACCCTTGCGCTGCCCAAGCTCGCCGCCGTTTAAAACCGTGCAGACAATCTCCGTCCCGCGGATCTCCTTCACCTCAAGTCCGATCAGGCCGTCGTCAATCAGAATGTGGTCGCCCGGCTTCACGTCCTGCGCAAGCTGCGGATACGTCTGGCTGACCCGACACTCATCGCCTTCGATTGACTCCGAGGTCAGGATGAACTCCGCACCCTCCTTGAGCATCACCTTGCTGCCATTCGCAAGCAGGCCCGTGCGGATCTCCGGCCCCTTCGTGTCGAGCAGGATTGCGACCGGCTTTTTGAGCTCCTCGCGCACGCTCTTGAGCTGGTCGAAACGCTCCTTCTGCTCTTCGTGCGTCCCGTGTGAAAAGTTGAAACGCGCGATATCCATTCCGTTCTCCACGAGCGCCTTCAACACCTCGCGGTCGTCCGCGTTCGGCCCCATCGTGCAAATGATTTTCGTCTTTTTCATGCTCTCCCTCCGAATTCTTTTTCCGTATCCAGTCTCCGCAGGTCCACGGCAAATATCCGTCTCTGCCGAAGCTTACTTGTTTTCCCCTTCCAGCTCGATCTGGTCGCCGGACATCCGCAGGATGTCGCGGATCTCCTGCAGCGGCATCTCGAGGTACGCGGACAGCTCCTCCGCGGACACCTTGTGCTCCAAGTCGCGCTCCAGATTCTTTACCGCCTCGTTCAGATGGTTCACCCGGCTGACAATATTGCCGTCCGCCTCCCGTTTCTCGCGGCTGCTCGCGACCATCCGCGCCATCGCCTCATTGATCGTGTTGAGGATGTGCGCGCTGCACGCCGCCGGACTGTCAAACTGCCCAAGCGAATCCAGCGCCTCCAGCAGTCCGAGATTGCCCTCCTGGATCAGATCCTCGAGCAAAACCTCCTCGCTCTCAAAATTCCCGGCCGCCTCGCAGATCAGCGGCAGATAGCTCTCGATCAGGCGCGCCTTCGCCGCCTCATCTCCGCGCATCAAGCGTCCGAGCAGCTCATGCTCGTCCTCGAACGATTCCTCCGCCAGCTCAAGCAGCCGATGCAGATAACCCTCCAGACCGCCGGAGCTGCCGTCCGATGCGACGCTTTCCGCTTCTTCCTGCCCAATCCGTTCCTCCGTCACGCGGATGTTCTGCCCGGACAAATATTCATAGATCAGTCCAAAATGCTCCTCTGTAAGCGGCATCCCGGAGAGAATCTCCCTGATCTCTTCTTTTGAGATCTGACCGTCATACACATCGGCCGCCGCCTTGATCTCGCTCAACATTTCCCGGAAAATAATTTTATTCTCCATACCTGCTCCTGTCTGTCGTCTGCCATTTATTCGACCGCAATCGTCGCACAAAATAGTGGAAGCAATGAGCGACTGTCAATCTTGCTTCTCCAACGTCTCCAGCGCTTTCGCAAGCACCGGATCATCCGGCTTTTTCGAAGCTTCCGCCCCAGCGGAATCCGCAGCCTCACTCTCGTCGTCCGTGTCCTGTGTCCCGGAATCCACGGCCGACCCGTACCCGTCCTGTGTCTCATCCACGCTCTCAGGCCCGTCCTCGACAACAATATCCGGCGTAATCCCGTCTCCGTCGATGTTCCGGCCCTTCGGCGTGAAATATTCCTTCGTCGTCATCTTGAACGCGGAACCGTCGGACAAGGTATACGTATCCTGCACAACGCCCTTGCCGTATGTCTGTGTACCGATAACCGGCCCCAGCTCATAATCCTGCACCGCACCTGCGAAAATCTCAGAAGCGCTCGCCGAGCCGCCGTTTACCAGCACCGCGATCCCGCACGTCACCAATTGTTCCGCGTCAGAAGAAAACTCCTCTCTCTCACCGCTCTTGTTCTCCGTGTAGACGATCAACCCCTCCGGAAGAATCTCGTCAAGCATGGCGTTCACGGAATCCAGCAGGCCGCCCGGATTGTTCCGCAGGTCAATGATCAGCTTCTCCATCCCCTGATCGCTCAGCTCCTTCAACGCCTCCCGGAACTGATCGACCGCACTGCCCGTGAAGTCTGTGATCTGAATGTATCCGATCTGACTCTCCAGCATCTCAAACTCGACATAGGATGGCTTTACCGTATCGCATTTTAGCTCGACCGATACCTCACCGGCTCCTTCACGCGAAACCTTCATCGAAAAGGAATCCTCCTGGGCTTTGATCAGATCCGTCAGCTCAGACAGATCCAGTTCCTCTATCAGAGTCCCGTTCACCTCGAGGATCTTGTCCCCTACCTCAAGCCCGGCCTCATCCGCAGGGCTTCCGCTGTACACCTCAATGATTGATACCTCATGCGCCTGCTCGTCTTCCTCGATCGTGATCCCAATCCCAAAATATACGCCCCGAGTCTCCTCCAGGACAGTATTCAGCTCAGGCGGCGAATAGTAATTGGAATACTTGTCGCCGAGCCCGTAGGCAATCCCCTTAAAAAGATAGTCGGACAGCGTCGCACTGTCCACATCCCACAGATAATCCTTCTCGATCAGACTTTGAATCTCATCCAGCTTGGCAAGCGTACGATAATCCGTCAGCACCTCAGCGCCGACGCTTTCTGTCTCCTCGCTCTGCTCCTCATCCTGCCGCATCATCCTTTCGCGCTGCGCCGTTCTCCATCCCAACAGAAAAAGGCAGACGCCGATCAGGGCCGCGAGAACACCCGCAAGGAATCCCATCCCGAATCCTCTGCCTACATATCCTTCCTCCGTCTCCGGGGTCGCCTCGCCAGCTGTATTTTCTTCCTCGCCATTCTCCGGAAGATTCTCCATTCAAATGCCTCCTCATACAGAAATTCAGTATTCCGTATTCTCCATGTACTTCATATATTTTACGACCATGAGCGAAATTTTAAACGTAATCGCATCCTCAAACACGCGCAGATCCAGACCTGTGGACTTCTGCAGCTTATCCAGACGGTAGACCAGCGTGTTCCTGTGGATGTAGAGCTGGCGCGACGTCTCGGACACATTCAGACTGTTCTCGAAAAATTTGTTGATCGTAGTCAGCGTCTCCTCGTCAAAGTCGTCCGGCGATTTCCCCTCGAACACCTCGCGGATAAACATCTTGCACAGCGGGATCGGAAGCTGATAGATCAGGCGTCCGATGCCGAGCGAGCTGTACGCGATTACCGAGCGATCTGCGAAGAAAATCTTTCCGACATTGAGCGCCATGCGCGCCTCCTTGTACGAGCGCGACACCTCCTTGATCTCCCCGACGATCGTGCCGTAAGCGATCAGAGCATCCCCCTTCTCCTCGCCGAGCGAATCCAGAATCATCTCGGCGGTCTTATCCATCTCGGCATAGCCCTCCTGCGGGGCAAGCTCCTTCACGACAATGATGCTCTTCTCATCGACCGCCGTGATAAAGTCGGCTGAGCGGGAGCCAAACAGAGCACGCACGCTCTCAAGCGAGCTGCTTTCCTTCTCATTGTCTACCTCCAGGATAAATACGACTCGCCGCGCCTCCGCATCAATGTGAAGCTTCTTCGCGCGATTGTAGATATCCACTAAAAGCAGATTATCCAAAAGCAGGTTCTTGATAAAATTATCCTTGTCGAACCGTTCCTTATACGCCACAAGAAGGTTCTGAATCTGGAAAGCAGCCATGCGTCCTACCATGTGAACGTCGTCGCTGCTCCCATTCGCGAGCAAAACATACTCAAGCTGGTGCTCATCAAACACCTTGAAAAACTGACAGCTCGAAACCACCTGGCTGTCTGCGGGCGAATCAGCGAAGCTCAGAGCCGAACTGCGGAATCCCTCCGCCTCCGGAAATGTCGTCGCCAGTATAATCCCTTCCGTATCGAGCACGCATAAGTCCACCCTGCTAATCGTCTTCAATCCATCCAATGTCGTCTGTAAAACCTGATTCGATATCACTTGTGCATCCTCCTTTTACCTTCTCGATCGATTCAAAGTTCCCGGAGCAGTCCCGGGACAGTCAAAAATACACAAATTCCCAACGTTTTTGCGACTTGTGTCTATTTTAATATATATGCATAAAAAAATCAATCATAATTGTGAAAAGTGCACGAAACGGAATTCGTGTTTAGTGCACTAAAGTTTTTCATAATGGATACCCGGACGCCCTGCACGGGCTTGCAATGTCAGGGCCGTGCGGAAGCGCCCCCTCACATTCGTTCAGCGGCATATCGTCGGAAAGCATTTGAGAACGCTTCGCGTTGCTTTCCGACTCCCGCTCGCGCTTAATCGGGCACGCAGCGGTGCATAAGCTCGGGAGTTTGACAGTTGAATAAAAGAAAAAGTACTCGCAGGCCGCATAAGACCTGCTTTCTTTTTGTCAAATTTTT